>CALVHF010000057.1 GCA_944327295.1 uncultured Desulfovibrio sp.
ACTGTGCAGGACGTACTCAATCTGTGGCCTTGTGCAGGCATAGAGGGCGAAGACGGCGTCATCCAGGATGGTCTTGCCCTGCACCCTGCCCTGCAGAATGTCGTCCACATGGCCTGCCAGCTGCGCATCCTGTTCGGGCGTCACCCTGGGAAAGGCCAGTTCAAGCAAATTGCTCTTGAGAATCTTCACGTCGCCAAAGAGCTTTTTGTAGACAAACTGGAAGAGCGAGGAGTTCAGAAAGCCCAGCACCGTCCTCATCGACATGCCGGGGATGCAGGGGATGAGGATATTGGCGCTGTTCAGAACAAGGCTTTGCCTGTTGTCATAGGCAAAGACAGGCTTCCCGGAGATGAACCTGTAGACGAGTTTTTCGGGCGCCCGGTACAATTCCTCCCGTGCCACCTGCTGCAGGGCGTCTCTCCTGTACAGGATGTATCTGCTGGCAGGCTTCAGGACAAATTCCTCTATGTCTCGCCCCCTGTAGATCGCCTCCATCCCTTCCCCCGGCACGCGGGAGAGCTTGCCCTTGTTGTCCCCTGTCACGACACCCAGAGCCCACAGGCTGTCCTTCAGCGTATGGACGCCCCGTTCCCGGACAAGTGCCAGGATGGCCTGATCAAGCTCACTCAGGCAGTTGAACCGGCAGGCGTCCGTGGCCCTCACGGACTCAACGCTGCGCACAAGGATCTGCCCGTCCCTGTGCACGACAAAGGTCTCTCCTGGTGCCGCCTTCTGGCAGCGTATGTCCACGAAGCCCGTCGCCACATGGGCAAAGCGCTGGTCGTAGTGAGTCACCTGTACAAGCCGCGTCTTTTCCACCATGAACTGGCGCAGTGCCCTGTGCGCTGCTATCTGCAGGACTGCCTCCGGGAACAGGAAGCGCAGCGTGCCATTCGGCCTGAGCTGACCGAAGCCCTGCCTAAAAAACAGGGCAAACGTTTCCTCTTCCGTTGTCCTTCGTCCCCGATCCCCCCTTGTCCTTCTCGCGCCCCAGGGCGGATTGCTCACAATGACGTCGAAGCCCTTGTCAAATATCTCATGGTGTTGCGCAGGGCTTTTGCCCTCCAGGTAGTCAAGGCACCAGACCTTGGGCGCAAATTCCGCGGTGGCATACTTCAATAACAGATTGATTTTGGCGAGCATCACGGCTGTGGCGTCGTTGTCCACGCCATGAAGCCGCTCCGGGGGTGCTGCGCAGGACAGCAAGATGGCGCCGCTGCCACAGCAGGGATCGAGCACGTCCTGTCCGTCGCCCAGGTTCAGGGAGGAGAGCAGGCTGCGCACGACAGGAAGCGGCGTATAGTACGAGCCCCTGCTGTTCTTCTCGCCTTCGGACAGCAGGCACTGATAGACCGCCCCGAGCACGTCGTAATCGTCCCCGGGCACGTTCAGATGGCAGAAGGCCCTGTGCAGCTCATGGCCGGCAGACCCGAAAAACCCGTCGAATACCTTGTCCACAGGAAGAACATCCCGGCCATACAGGCCCTTGTCCGCTTCATCGAGGAACAGGGCCTGGAAACAGGTCAGGCCCTGCTGGCCCTGGGGAAGCACATGCTGGACAGGAAGGGCCTTTTGCACAAGCGGCATGTGGCCTGTGTGCTGGACGAATACGACCGGAAAAATCCGTCGTCTGGACTGCCTCTTGTTCGCTCGACTGGTCAGCTTCCCGGCCGGTTGTGTTGCCAGACGCGCCCAGTTGCGCCGTGTTGCCGGGGAAATCAGTGCGGATGGCTCATCCCGGGACATGTGTCCTCCCCTGCTGCAGGCCCTGGTCGTCCCCTTGTACCCATCGCGCCACGCAAGCCCTGTGCCGGCATGCGGACTGCGGACAGGCCTCCAGGCTCCTGCACCACTTTGTTCTCTATACGCTTTGCCTGTTTCCGGCAGACGTTCAGTTCTCTGCCCGAAATCCTTTTGTTTGCCTGCGGACCTGTGCGTTTCCGCATCGTGCCCGCACAGGCCCCTGCCACGCGATCACGCGGTCACGCGGTCTCGTTAGATGGCAGCCTGGTACGCGACCTTGCGCCCGTACATCTCGCTGCGCGGCATCTCGTTTGCGTCCCGGCCTGATCCCTGTGGTCCCTGTGCCTGGCGCCACGTCATGTGCCTGTACCTTTGTCCAGGCCCTCGCGTCCTCGTATCCTGTCCTCGCGTCCTGCGTATCCTGTACTCGTATCCAGGCCCTGACGCCTCTCATGCGTCTGTCCCCGTGTCCAGACTCTGCGTCCCCGCGTCCCTGTGACCTCACGTCCCCGCGTCCTGGCACGGGCATCGGCGCGTCCTTGCTTGCCCTGAACGGCAGCCAGCCCCTGGGCCCTTCTCCATCCTGACGTGCCCCTCGTCCGACACGGGGCGCGCCCTGCCCCATGTCCCCAGCCCCATACCCAGGCCAGGGCCATGCCCAGGACCTGGGGGACTGCGGAACACAAGGACAGCACCATCAGGCGGATCAGGCGGGACAGGAAGGCCCTGTCCCGCCCGCAACTCTTTTTGTTCGTCCGAAAGGACAGCGACCGTTCCTAGCTCAGTTCGCGGCGCACCACGTCGGCCAGTTCCCTGGTGTACAGTTCCACCTTGTCGGGATCCTCGGCTTCCACCATGATGCGGCACAGGGCCTCGGTGCCGGAGTAGCGCAGCACCACCCTGCCCCTCTTGCCCAGGGCTTCCTCGATCTTGCGCACCGTTTCGCCGATGACGGGCTTCTGCTCGAAGGGTACCTTCTTTTCCACGCGCACATTGAGCAGCTTCTGGGGGAAGAGGGTCAGCAGGCCGCCAATCTCGGAAAGGGGCTTGTCCTTCTCCCGCAGGATGCGCAGGATCTGCAGGGCTGCCAGCAGGCCGTCGCCCGTGGTGCTGAAGCGGCGGAAGATGAGATGGCCGGACTGCTCGCCACCGAACATGACGCCTTCCCGGCGCATCATTTCCATGACGTAGCGGTCGCCCACCTTGCTGCGCAGGAGCTTTCCGCCATGTTCCTGCATGTAGACTTCCAGGGCCAGGTTGCTCATGGCCGTGGCCACGATGGCATTGCCGGGCAGATGGCCCCTGTCCATGAGATCCTGGGCGCACATGGCCATGAGCTGGTCGCCGTCCAGGATCTTGCCGTGCTCGTCGGCCATGATCAGGCGGTCGGCGTCGCCGTCCAGGGCAATGCCCACGTCCGCACGCACTTCCTTCACCTTGGCGGCCATGGTCTCGGGGTGCAGGGCGCCCACATGATCATTGATGTTGATGCCGTTGGGCTGGGTGCCTATGCGCACCACTTCGGCGCCGAGTTCCTCCAGGGCCAGGGGCGCCACCTTGTAGCTTGCGCCATTGGCGCAGTCCACCACGATGCGCAGCCCGCTCAGCGTCATGCCGGCCGGAAAGCAGCTTTTCGTGTAGACAATGTAGCGTCCGCCCGCGTCCTCGATCTTGGTGGCACGGCCCACCTTGTCGGACTCGGGATAGGGCCAGCGGTAGTCCTGGTCCAGCACCATGGCGGCAATGGCATCCTCTTCCTCGTCGGGCAGCTTGAAGCCTTCCTCGTCGAAGAACTTGATGCCGTTGTCCATGTAGGGATTGTGGGAGGCGGAGATGACCACGCCAAAGTCGGCCCGCATGTTCCTGGTCAGAAAGGAGATGGCCGGCGTGGGCAGAGGGCCGGTCATGATGACCTTCATGCCGGCGGCACACAGGCCGGCCGTCAGGGCCGACTCGAACATGTAGCCGGAGAGGCGGGTGTCCTTGCCGATGACCACCTTGTTCTGGCAGTTCCTGCTGCGCTTGAAGTACATGCCTGCGGCCAGGCCCAGGCGCAGGGCGACATCCACGGTCATGGGATAGGTATTGGCTCTTCCTCTCAGGCCGTCAGTTCCGAAAAAACGCTCAGACATTGTCGTGTTTGCTCCTCGCATTTGTGCTGTATGCCCGATTGTGCGTGCCCTTCCCAGGGTCCCGGTGCAGCGGCTGGTCGTGCAGCGACCGGCCTGACGAACGGCGTTCCCTGTCCTGTCGGCAAAAAAAGACCTGTCCTCGTGTGCCGAATCTCCTGATGCCCGCCAGATGATCACCTGATGATCGCCTGATGGCCTTGCGGGAACACGGTCTCTGATCTGCCGGCACGAAAAATCCCACAGCCGGGGACCCCTGCCCTCATGGGGGCCCGCAGGCCCCCTGGGGAACAGGGCGTGCTTGAAGTGTGCGGCCTATTCGGCGTCTGCCGCAGGGGCAGCAGCCTCGCCTTCTGCCTGGCAGGCCCCGGTCGCGGGGCAGCCTTCCGTGGTCAGGGCATGCTGGTTCACAGCAGCCTTGATGAAGTCCCTGAACAGGGGATGGGGCTGCATGGGCCTGGACTTGAATTCGGGATGGAACTGACAGCCCAGGAACCAGGGGTGATCCTTGAGTTCCACGATTTCCACCAGGGAATCGTCCGGAGCCATGCCGCTGTAGACAAGGCCCTTCTCGGCAAGCATGTCTCTGAAGGCATTGTTGAACTCGTAGCGGTGGCGGTGGCGCTCGTGCACAAGCTCCTCGCCATAGGCTGCGGCAGCCTTCGTGTCGGGCAGAATCTTGCAGGGATAGGCGCCAAGACGCATGGTGCCCCCTTTGTCGCTGGCCTCGTCGCGGTGGGCCACGTTCTTGGTGTGCACGTCATACCATTCGGTCATGAGGTAGATGACCTTGTTCCTGGTCTTCTTGTCGAATTCCTCGGAATTGGCATCGGCGAGACCTGCCACGTTGCGGGCAAACTCGATGACGGCGCACTGCATGCCAAGGCAGATGCCGAAGAAGGGAATCTTGTGCTCCCTGGCATAGCGGATGGCCGTGACCTTGCCTTCCACGCCGCGGTAGCCGAAGCCGCCGGGCACAAGAATGCCGTCAATACCTTCAAAAAGCTCGGCAGCCGTGGTCTCGTCCACCTTTTCGCTGTTCACGTAGCGCAGGTTGACGGAGACGCGGTTGGCCACGCCGCCGTGCATCAGGGCCTCGTGCAGGCTCTTGTAGGCTTCCTTGAGCTCCACGTACTTGCCCACGATGGCAATGGTCACCTCGCCCCTCGGGTGGGCAAAGTTGTAGACCATCTCCCGCCACTGCTCGAGATGGGCATTGCGGGCAGGCAGGCGCATCATGATGGCGACCTTCTGATCAAAGCCCTCCTCAAAGAAGGAGAGCGGCAGCTCGTAGATGTTGCCCACGTCCACGGAGCAGAATACGGCGTCCGCGTCCACGTTGCAGAACAGGGCAATCTTGCGGCGCAGATCCTCGGGCACGTATTCCTCGCAGCGGCAGAGGATGATGTCGGGCTGGATGCCGATGGAGAGAAGCTCCTTGACGCTGTGCTGGGTGGGCTTGGTCTTGAACTCGCCGGCCGCCTTCAGATAGGGCACAAGGGTCAGATGGATGTTCAGGCAGTTGTCGCGGCCGAGTTCGGATCGCAGCTGACGGATGGCCTCCAGGAAGGGCAGGCCCTCGATGTCGCCCACAGTGCCGCCGATTTCGATGATGGCCACGTCCGGCGCGTCCTCGCCCTCGCCCAAAGAGAGGACAAAGCGCTTGATCTCGTCCGTCACGTGGGGAATGACCTGCACCGTGGCGCCCAGGTAGTCGCCATGGCGCTCCTTGGCAATGACGTTGTTGTAGATGGCACCGGAGGTGGTATTGTTCTTGTGCGACAGGGAAATGTTGAGGAAGCGTTCGTAGTGGCCCAGATCCAGATCCGTCTCGGCGCCGTCGTCCGTCACGAAGACTTCGCCATGCTGGAAGGGGTTCATGGTGCCGGGATCGACATTTATATAAGGATCGAGCTTCTGAATGCTCACGGAAATGTTTCTGGCCTTGAGCAGTGCTCCCAGGGATGCTGCCGCAAGTCCCTTGCCCAGTGAGGACAAGACGCCGCCTGTCACAAAGATGAATTTTGTTTTCAAACCTGCCCCTCCGCAATATGGCCAGGCGCTGTCCCTGGCAGTCAGTCATTGAGTGTGCTTTTTAGAGCCTGCAATCAGGCTGTCCATGGCCCATGGACCGTGCCCGACAAGGAACGGCTGCCCCCGAGAGGCAGGGCCTTGCTGCCTGAAAAAAGGCAACTGTTCCGTCTTCCGGCACAATCCATGAACACGCTGCTCCCCCCTATAGCGCAAGTCGTGACAATTTGCCAGATTGACTCCCGTCTGTTCAGCGTGTAGGCTAAGAACCCATTTCAGCTAAGGAGCGTCATATGGGCAGAGTCAACACCCTCGTCATTCAGGGCTACGGTTCCAATTCCCAGGTGGAAACGGCCTATGCAGCCCGGCAGGCTGGTGCGGACAAGGCAGACATTGTCTTCTTCTCCGACATTGCCGCAGGCCGCGTCTCTCTGGACGAGTACGATTTTCTCATTTTCCCGGGTGGCTTCCTGGATGGCGACGATCTTGGCGCAGCCCAAGCCGCAAGCATGCGCTGGCGCTATATGCGTGACGCCACCGGCACACTGCTCTACGAGCGCCTGGAAAAATTCTACCGGGACGGCAGACTTATCCTGGGGATATGCAACGGCTTCCAGCTGCTCGTCAAGCTGGGCCTGCTCCCCGGCCTTGACGGCACCTTCACCCGTCAGGTCTCCCTCGGCCACAACAATTCCATGCGCTTCGAAGACCGCTGGGTCACCCTGGCCGCCAATCCGGAGAGCCCCTGCGTCTTCACAAAGAACCTGCCCCTCATGCGCATGCCCGTGCGCCACGGCGAGGGCCGGCTTGTGCCTGCCTCGCAGGACGTGCTGGACCGCCTCATCAGGGAAAACCTCATTGCCCTGCGCTACGCCGATCCCGTCAGCGGCGAGCCCACGGCCGAATACCCCCTCAATCCCAACGGCTCGGCAGACAATGCCGCAGGTCTCACAGATCCCACGGGCTGCGTGCTCGGCCTCATGCCGCATCCCGAAGCCTTCAACCACGTGACCAACCATCCCGGCTGGACCCGTAACGAAGTGGACGCTCCCGGCACCATGCTCTTTTTGAACGCAGTACAGCATCTGCGCGGTCTCTAGGCCTGACTTCAAAGTTGCCTGAAGGCTGACTGAAGACTGACCGAAGCGTGCCCTGTGCACCCTGGTCCGGAGGTTTGCATGCAGCTTGAACAACTCATTGCGGCCATAGAATGCATTGCCCCCCTGGCAGGCGCCGCGTCCTGGGACAAGTCCGGTCTGCAGGTGGCCTGCAGGCACACGGACATCCATCGTCTGGCCGTGGCTCTGGATCCGGTTCCGTCGACCATAGCCGCAGCCCTGGATCAGGGCGCGGACTTTGTGCTGACCCACCATCCGCTCTCCCTCTCGCCCCATCTGCCGAACTGCCTGGACAACTACCATGCGGTGCTCTCCCTGCTCTTCAGGGCAGACGCGGGCCTCTATGCGGCCCACACCTCCCTTGACGTGCAACCGGACGGACCGGCCGGCTGGCTGGCACGCTTCCTTGGCCTGCGCCACCCGGACTTTCTGGAACGAACCGGCGAGAACTGCGGCTTTGGCCTGGTGGGCGACCTGCCCGCTCCCTGCTCCCTTGCCGACCTGCTGAAAAGGCTGCAGTCGCGCATCAGCCTCGATGTGGCCGTGACGGCCGGCACCTGTCCCGAATCCGTGCACCGCGTGGCCTACTGCACGGGTTCCGGCGGCTCGCTCATTGCCGAGGCCGAGGCTTGCGGTGCGGACCTCTACATAACCGGCGACATCAAGTACCACCCTGCCCTGGACAGCGCCATCTTCCTGCTCGATGTGGGCCACCACAGCCTGGAAGAGGTCATGATGCAGGAAATGCAGGAACGCCTGAGCCGCACCCTTGAGGTGGAGACCTTCTTTGTGGCCTCGGACACCCCCTTCAGGCCCGCCCTTGCGCAGCTTGGCTGAACCGGCCCTGCCCGATACCTATTTTTTGGGAAAATACCATTTTTTGAGGATATATCATGCCCCAGACTACGGACAATCATGCCTTTTACCTTGCACAGATTCATCAGCTCAAGCAGCTGCAGAAGGTTGATGACATCATCTATGATATCAACAAGGTCATCGTGCAGGCCCCCAAGGACCTGAAGACACTGCAGGACAAGTTTGCCAAGGTGGAAATGCAGCGCGAGCGGATTCTGGACAAGATCCGCCATCTGCGCGATCAGGACATGCGCCTGACCCGCGAGATGGAAGAGGAAAGCGAGCGCCTGAAGAAGAGCAAGGACAAGCTCATGGCCACGGGCAACGAACGCGAATACAATGCCGTGACCCGCGAAATCGAGACCATGGAAAAGATGACCCAGCCCCGCGAGGACGAACGCGTGGCCCTGCTCGACGAGCTCAAGATCCAGGAATCCATGCTCGAGGACGTGGAGCGGGACTACACGGACCTCAAGGTTCAGGTGGAAAGCCGCCAGATCTCCATGGAAGAGGACCTCAAGAAGGCCCAGGCCAGGCTGGCCGAACTCGACAAGGAACGCCTTGAGTGCTGCAAGGACATTCCCAAGCCCATCTTCCAGCGCTACGAATTCATCCGCATGCGTCTTGAGCACCCTGTGATTGTGTCCCTGTCGGATGCCATCTGCCCGAGCTGCCACATTGCCGTGCCGCCGCAGACCTTCAACGATCTGCTGCGTGGCGGCCAGATCCTGAGCTGCCCCAACTGCCAGCGCCTCATTGTCTGGCGCGACGACTACATTGCCGACGATCCCCAGGCCCAGGCCGAAGTGGCTGCCCAGAAGGAGCAGGAAGCCAGCAAGCCCGTGCACAAGAAGACCTCCATGGGCCGCTCCGCCGCCCTTGAACGCGACTTCAAGGACGAAAAGGAAGACGTGGATTTCGGCAGCACCACGAGCGACGACTTTGACGAGCATCTGCATGACACAAGCATCGAGTCCGATCTGAGCAACATGAGCCGCATGGCCGACGTCTCGGATCTGGCCGACATGTCCGAAATGACCGGTCTGGCCGATCTTGGCGACGACAGCGAAGACGCCGAACACGACAAGCACGACTAGACGAACAAGGGCCCCGGGCCCCTTGTCGCAAACATTTTTTTCTGTCCCCGGATGCAAGGCTGCAGCCTGACGCTCCGGGGACAGAAGACGTTCAGGGAGCCGGGCGGATCGCCGCTGCGCTCTTTTTGTGCAGGATGGGCCTTGTGCCTGCCGGCACAGAAAGGCGGAGAGGAAAGTCCGGGCTCCGCAGGGCAAGACGCCGGGTAACACCCGGGAGGGGCGACCCTCTGACAGCGCCACAGAAAGCAGACCGCCCTGCACGCAGGGTAAGGGTGAAACGGTGGTGTAAGAGACCACCAGACACGCCAGCAATGACGTGTGCTCGGCATACCACGTCTGGAGCAAGACCAAGTAGGGGAGGCGGCTCGCCCGGCCGTGTGCCTCCCGGGTCGGTTGCTTGAGGGTACGGGAGACCGTGCTCCTAGAGGAATGGCGGTCCCGCACAGCCTGATCCGTCAGGCTGCGCGGACAGAACCCGGCTTACAGTCCGACTCTCTGAACGTCTTTTTTGCTGCAGGGCGTCTGTACCTGTCCCACACGTCCGGGACAAGCACAGACGCCCCTTTTTGCAAACAGCGACTTGTGCCAGGCTCCGCTTGCGCTGCCGGCAAGTCATGCAAGAGCACCGAGAGACAAGAACTCTGAGAAGCAAGAGCACTGGAGGATCCGTACCATGACGCAGGAGTCCCTGTCCGCCAGCAAGACTGACACCAAGGTCTATCAGCCGTCTGCCCCAATCGTGCAGTACACGGATGTGCCCTATACCCTGGACACGGCGCCCTGGCTCATCCTCCTCGCCGCAGGACAGGGCACGCGCCTGGCTGCGGTCGCGGGCTGCCCCAAGCAGTTTCTCACCGTGGACTCCGTGCCCCTCTTCTGGCTCAGCGTGCGCACCTGCAGCCGGGTGGCCAGGCTTGGCGGCGTGGTCTTTGTCTTTCCCAAAGAATCCTTCGAGTCCAGCAGGGCCCTTGTGGAAGAACTCAGCAAAAAAGAGCCTTGCGGCCTCAACATGGCCTTTGCCGTGGGCGGGGCCAGGCGCCAGGACAGTGTGGCCAGCGGTCTTGCCGCAGTACCGCAGTCGGCCCGTTTTGTGCTCGTGCACGATGCGGCCAGGCCCTTCTTCAGCCCGAAACTTGTCAATGCCCTGCTCGATCGGCTGGAAGCAGGCGCCCTGGCTGTCATCCCGGGCCTTGCGGTCACGGACACCATCAAGGTTGTGAACGAGGCGGGCCTTGTCTGCGCAACCCCGGATCGCAGCACCCTCAGGGCTGTACAGACCCCTCAGGGCTTCAGCCGCAGGGAGCTGGCAGAAGCCCACAAGGCCCTCAATACGCCAGAGAACACGGTCACAGACGATGCCAGCCTCATGGAAGGAGCCGGGCATGAGGTGCTGATCATCGACGGCGAAGCGGGCAACATCAAGATTACCAATCCTGAAGATCTGCAGGTGCTGGAACAATGGAAGGGGATAGAAGAGTCCTTTTCCGACAAGGGGGCCTCTGCCCAGCAGGAAACGGTTGAGAAGGTCAAAACCGCCAGCGCGGCTCACAGGGACAGCTCCTGCCCACAGCTCATCCCCTGCACGGGTTTTGGTTATGATGTGCACCGCTACGGTGGCGATCGCCCCCTCATGCTGGCAGGCGTGCCCATTCCCTGCGAGTTTCAAGTCAAGGCCCATTCCGACGGGGACGTGCTCCTCCATGCCCTCATGGACGCCCTGCTCGGTCTCTTCGGCCAGGGCGACATTGGCATGCTCTTTCCGGACACTGATCCGAAGTATGACGGCGCAGATTCCGCACAGCTTCTGGCCAAGGTCCTGACACGCATGCGGCAAGCCCGTGTCCGCCTCACCCATGCCGATGTGACGGTCGTGGCCCAGAAGCCGCGTCTCTCGCCCCACAAGAAGGCCATGCAGGAACACCTCTGCCGGCTGCTGGGCCTTGGACCAGAGCACGTCAACGTCAAGGCCACCACCGAAGAGGGCCTGGGCTTTACGGGCGATCTTTCGGGCATCAAGGCCTATGCCACGGTGTGCGGACTCAAAAGCGAAAGAGTGGAACCTAAAAGATGATATTGCCCTCAAATCGTGCATTCGAGATGAGCAAAATGGCGGGTTGTCTCCAGCCGAATCCCCCTTTGAGTTCCACTCTCAAAAGCGAAACCATCTGGAGGCTGCAACACGGCTCGTTGTAAAGCAGACGCTGTCCCAGAAAATGCAAGGCGTCCCGGTACCCCATTGTCAGGTACCAGGACGCCTTTTTGCATGCACTGCGTATACGTTGTGCGGGACTATGTTCCGCAGACAGAAATGCGCTCTACTCCATGCCCTTGGTCTTGGACCAGTAGAGAAAGCCGTTGCGCAGGGCCCTGTCGCCGGGATGCCAACAGTAGCGCCGCTCGTTGCTGCTCACGCAGATGGCCTTGGTGGGCACGCCGCCAAAGTAGGGAACACGAAAGACAAAGGCTTCGTTGGCGCCCATTTCGCGGACAAGGCGCGGGGTACCGGAACGGATGAGCTCCTGGCCGTCGTAGTGCAGATCATAGACCTCCAGTACGGCATCGTGGCGCAGGGGCAGGATGGCATAGGCGTCCTCGCCGGGCAGTTCCGGCTCCACATCGCCCACGAAGTTCACAAGGCCTAAGGAAAGCTGCATGGCCGGAAGTTCCGTCTCGTTGGCAAGCCGCCGGACCAGGGCCACGGAGGGCGAAAATTTCTTGGCGCGGTCGCTCTCGACTATGACCTCGGCCAGGGAAGCGCCTTCCTTCTGCTGGCCGGTCGGGGTCTGGGCCTGTTCTGGCCTTGCAGCGGAGCTTGCTGCCTGCACGGCCTGCTCCCCTGCCTGATCCTTTGGCTCCTGCACCGGATCCTGTAGCGAACCTCGAGCTGTCGGCCCTTGGACCCTGTCTGCTCCAGGCTGTGCGCTCCCGGTCTCCACTATTTCCCTGACCAAGAGCTCGGCGCTGCCGGGTGCAGCCTCGGCAGCCATTGTCTGCGCGGGAACAAGGAACAGTGTTCCCAGAACAAGAAATCGGGCGAGAGAAAGGGATCTGACTGTACGCACTGCTGACCTCCGGAAATAGTACCTCTCTTGTAGCACAGCTTGCGACAATGGAAAAGGCCAAATTTTTGAACCGCTTCCATGCTCTCGTGCAGGATCTGCCCTGCCCTCTTGACAGGATGGCGGCGTACAGATAAATGAATGAACATTCATTCATTAAAAGAAAGGAGGGAAGAAAACATGGTCATGAACGAGGAACGTCGGCAGGAGACACGGGAGCGGCTTTTGCAGGCGGCAGCCCGTGCCTTTGCCCGCAAGGGCTACAGCAACTGCACCGTGGCAGACATACGTCGCGAGGCCGGCATGAGTCAGGGTGCCCTCTATGTGCATTTCAGGGACAAGGAAGAGCTCTTCATCACCATGATTGCCAAGGAGCACGGCCAGGGCGCGGACAAGACCAGGGAGGCTCTGACCAGGGCGCCCTCCCTGCAGGGCATCCTCTCCATCCTGGAGAGCTGCATACGCGATGTGGGCTTTCCCGTGGACCACGCCCTGTGGACGGAAATGCTGGCCGTGGCCGCCCGCGACAAGGCAGTGCGGGCGGCCTTTATGGAAAGCGATGCGCACATGCGGGCCATGTTCTGCGAGCTCTTGCGCAAGGCGGCAGAAGCTGGAGAACTGGCCAGCGATATCGACGTGGAGGCCGTGGCCCTGTGGCTCTATGCCCTGGTGGACGGCCTCATTGCCCGCACAGCCATTGATGCGGACTTCGACTTTGCCCGCTTTGCCCCGGTCTTTGTCCGCCTGGTCCGCAGGGCCCTGCGTCCTGTGCCTTCTGTGCCAGACAAGACCCCTGTCCTCTGATTCCCTCGCAGAACAGCCTGCACCGCTGGTCTGGCCTCGCTGTTCCCTCTTCTCCCTTTCCCTTTTTCTGCTTGTCCCATTTCAGAGAGGTTGTTCCCATGTCTGCACAAGAGCCCAAAACCCTGCGTCTGCTCTTTCCCCAGTGGCAGGGCGGCTATGATGAAACAGAGTTTTCAGGTCAAATCTATGCCTTCGGCGCCCGCCTGCTGGCCTTTCTGGCCCCGAAAAGCGAGGCTTTGACCATTGAAGTGCCCGTGCCTGCCTGGCATGAGGGTGTGGACGCGTCCGAAGAAGGCGGCGTCTTCTTCCGCTCTGCCCTGAGAGCCCAGGCTCAGGCTGCCACAAAAATCCTGCAGGAGCACAGGCCGGATCGCGTCCTCACCTTTGGCGGCGACTGCCTGGTCAGCCAGTCGCCCCTGGCCTATCTCAATGAGCGCTCTGAAGGAAAGCTTGGCGTGCTCTGGATCGATGCCCATCCAGACATCACAACACCCAAAGACTTCAATCACGCCCATGCCATGGTGCTCGGCAATCTCTTAGGGTACGGCGAGCCCGCGCTGGCAGGCCTTGTGAAGAGGCCTCTGTGCCCGGAACAGATAACCTATGTGGGCGTGGACAACATGTTCAGCCACGAGACCGCCTTTCTGGCCGAGCACAATCTCAACCGCATAGGCAGCTCGGCCGTGCGTGCGGACTCCGGTCCTGTCCTTGAATGGATCACAAAGAGCGGCTTTGAGCGCGTGTTCATCCATCTGGACATCGATGTGCTCGATCCGGCGTTCTTCCGCTCCCAGCTCTTTGCCAACCCGGACGTGAACGAATACATAGAATCCGAACACGGCAAGCTGCGCCTGCAGGAAGTGGCCCGCCTGCTCAAAGACGTGGATCGGGCCACCACGGTGGTGGGCATGAGCATTGCCGAATACATGCCCTGGGATGCCCTGAACCTCAAAAAGATGCTCGCCGCCCTCTCCTTCATGCACTAGTGTCTAAATTGATAAATTTGTCTACTTACATCTAATTGAAATTACTACATTTCATTGTCTAGATATCATGACATAATTTTAAAATTAGACACTATATGGATAAGCGACAAAAATTCATGCGTTCAAAACTTGACTGATATACAGATATACCCAATATACTTTCTATTAATGAACTACCTCGCACTTACGTGCGAGGTTTCACGGGGACGCTCCCCCGTTTTTAGCAATTCTCCGAGAGCGAAAC
>CALVHF010000058.1 GCA_944327295.1 uncultured Desulfovibrio sp.
GATGCCATTCTGTGGAGATGCGGTCCACGGTGTTTTCTATGGCGCTGTTGAGAAGTTCCACAAGCAGGCAGAGGACCAGGGGCAGGATGAGCAGGATGCGCTCTGTCCAGGTGGTGCCAAGATACAGGGCCAGGGCCGATCCGAGTGCTGCGCCCAAGGTAATCTGCCGGAAGGCTTCCTCGTCCTTCCAGGCAGCGCGCCAGCCGTCCAGGGAGTTGAGCACGGCGTGGTAGAGTCGGGCAAGTCCGCGATATTGTCCTTTCATTGGAACACTTCCTGCCTCGTGCGCCTGCCTGAAGAACTCCTTCTTCGTGCTGGCACAAGGCCCTGATGGTTGAGGGGCGACGCTGCGGGGAGCAGGGCCCCTTATGCCGGTTCTGGTCCTGTTGCGAGGGCCTGCTTTTGGGCCCGATCGTCCTGTGCCATGTCGCCCAGGATCTCGTTCACGACAAAGTCAGCGTAGATGTCATAGACCTTTCTTCCGGTCTCGGCCGTGCCGGCCCTGGGGTCGCCAAGGTAGGCCTGCACGGCGCCGCAGCCGATGAAGTCCCTGCCTTCGGCCAGGCGCTCGGGGAAGAACTCGCCGGCCCAGTTGGGCTCAAGGGAGGGCAGAATGTCCGTGTCCACAAGCTCGGGGCGCCGCATGAGCATGAGGGCTGTCTCGCTCTCGCCCGCATGAATGTCCCATTCGGGATGGGCGCAGGTCATGGCAGCCCGGATGTCCGAGCCGAGAAGCCAGCTGGAGACGCGCACCGTAAGGCCGTCCGTGCGCTCCATGGCCCTTTTTCCGCCTTCCTGCAGGGCCTTGATGTTGTCGGGCTCGGCATGGCCGCACATGACGACCACGTAGGTAAAGCCCCAGCGGGCAAGGCTTGTGCACACATCCTCCACGATGGCCACCACCGTGCCAAAGCGCAGGGTGGTATTGCCGCTGAAGCAGTTGGCCACATCGGCCAGGGCATAGTTGATCGGAGAGGCAATGAGGCAGTCCAGATGGTGCTCCTGCAGCCTGGCCGAAGCCCGCTCGCAGACTTCGAGGGCGCTTTCCACATCCGTGCCCAGCGGCAGGTGCGGTGCATGGACTTCCGTGGGACCAATGGGCAGGAAGGCTATGCTGGTCTTCCGGGCAAGGGCCTCAACCTGGCGGGTATTCATTTCGTAGAGGTAGTTGACGTGCATGGCAGAACTCCCTGAAAGGACATGGTGCTTGTGTCCCTTTGTCTATACTCCTTTGCCGGGACATGCAATTGAGCGATCCGCTGAAAAATGGGCTGCCAGGGACCTTCGGCTCTGCGACGCCGGTTTTTGTCTGTTCGGATCCCGGGAAACGGAAGGACAGGGGAGAAGGCGGACCAGGCAGGGCACGATCCCCTGTCCCTTGCGGGACATCGAAAACAGGGCCTGCTGCCGCAAGGCCCACTGCATCTTGCAGGGAGGCAACAGGTCTGCAACGCGGCGGGCACGACCCTGCCACAGACAGCACGTATCTTGCCCGCTTTCCTTCTGCCCTGCCGTTTTTGCCTGCGCCCCCCGGAAACCGGACGGGGCAGAAGAAAACCATGAGAGCATGAGGAGGATTCAGCCATGATCAGCAGGGAAGACTACTACGAGCATGTGCTGGAGAACAGACGTCTGGTGGCCCTTCCTGCCATCACCCGCTGCGCCTGTCCCAACACCCTGTGCGACTGGCACGGAAGGTGCAAAGAATGCGTGGCCCTGCACAGGGACAACGGCAATCACGTGCCCTTCTGCCTGCAGCCCATCCTGAGGGACAAGATCCTGTCCCTGCTGGAAACTGTGGAAATGACGGCCGAAAACAAGCCCGGCAGGCCTCTGGAGTACCGCCGGTACGTGAAGGCCAGGGACAGGGAAGCAGCCGCAGCCGCTGCTGCCTCTGCCACCGGACAGACCCCGCAGGAAGAGGACTGCTGCCAGGGCGCCAGGAGCCACGCTCCAGATGCCCCAGAGCCTGGCCCTGCACAAGGAGCCAGGCTCTGGGGCGATCCAGGGTTGTGCGCACAGCCTGCGGCTGTCAGCATTCCGTGCCCGCATCCGTGCAGGGGCAGGCCGGCCTGAGACAGGCTCATCCTGAGCAGCGACCATGTGCTCTGCCTGACGGCTTTCGGCCAGAGCAGCTGGAGCAGAAAGCTCGCCAACTGCGTGGATCTGCCCTGTGCCATAGACACGGACTTCTTTGTGCCGCGCCGGGTGGAGCATTTTCTGCACGGGGAGCAGGACCTGGCAGGCTGCGAGGAGTGTCTTGTGGTGCCTGCGCACCGGACCCTGGCGGACAACACGGCTTTCATGAAGCGCCTTGTCCTGCTGCTGGGCCGCCGCAGGCAGTGCCATCTGCTGTTTTTGTGCGACAGTACAGGCACCTGGCAGGCCCTGTCCGCCGGCGTGCAGACCCTGCCGCAGGAGCTTGGCCTGCGCATGCACGTCTTTGGAAGCGTGTCGGCTGCGACCTTCAGAACCCTGCTGCAGCTGGGGTCCGTGCTCTGTGTGCCCCCGCAGAGCCGCCTGCCGGCCTCCACGGTACTGGAGGCCATGAGCTGCGGCACCGTGCCCGTCTTTTTTGGCAGGGAATGGTCCACGGCGACCTTCGGAAAGGAAGCGGTGCAGCTGGCCGAGTATCATGGCAGGCCGGACGAGGCCTTTGCCCGGCTGGAACATCTGCTTGAGGACAGAAAGCTTGTGCAGGAGCTGGCCTCAGGGCCAGGGCGCACGTTGTGGAGCACTACGAGGAAGCCCGCGTGGCGCCCCTTCATGCCGCCGCCCGGCTTCAGTGTGCCAAGGCCTGCAGGACAAGGGGATCGTTAGACAGGTGATCAGGCTGGCTTTGCGTGGCCAGCAGAGGCCGAAGTGTGACAGTCTTGCGAGGAAAAGGGCTGTTCAGCCTGCCCGGCGTAGCGCCAAGGAGGCGATTGACTGGGAATGGTGATATAGGCAATGAGTCAAAAAAATGTTAAGTTTCAAGAGATTAAAGTAAAATAGGTTCTTTGTGCCCATTTGCATTCAGGCAATGTTCATGCTACTTTTCTATAATACTCTGGAATTCTTGAATAGTGGGGCCGAATTGACATTCGGCCGCATTTGCCTCTAGATATAGGCTGAAAAGAATTCGGGGACGGGTGGTTCAGGCAACTGCTCGAACTTGATGGGGCGCTGTGGACACGCCCGCAGTTGTCCGAGATCTGCACCAATGTTCGATCTCGGAGAATTGCTAAAAGCGGGGGTGTGCCCCGTGAAACCTCACACCCAAGCGTGAGGTAGTTCATACCTATTTTTCACAATCAGGTCTTATGCCATGAATACCCCCCACTGCTCCACCCCTTCTACTGCCCAGCCTGCTCTCCGCGCCATTGATTTTTTTTGTGGTGCGGGGGGCATGACTCATGGCCTGCGCAGTGCCGGAATAGATGTCCTTGGTGGTATTGATAACGAGGAGCAGTGTCGTGTATCCTATGAGAGCAATAATGCTCCTGCCCTTTTTCTTCACAGGGATATCACTCAACTGACCTTCGAGGAGCTTGTTGAGGTCTTTGGCCTCAGTATTGATGATCCAATGCTTCTTTTTGTGGGGTGCAGTCCCTGTCAGTACTGGAGCAAGATCCAGACCTCTCGTACAAAAAGCGAGACGTCTGCCTTCCTTCTTAAGGAATTTCAGCGTTTTGTCGAGCACTTTCTCCCAGGCTTCATTGTTCTTGAAAATGTGCCTGGACTGCAGAGCAACCGACGCAGCTATCTGCCCTGCTTTTTGCGAGCACTTGAGTCTCAAGGCTATCATTATGCCCAGGGCATAGTCGATGCCCAGTACTATGATGTGCCTCAGCATCGTCGTCGCTACCTGCTCATCGCTTCGCGCCATTTTTCGCAGGTTTCTCTTCCTGAACCTGAAGGGAAGCCTATTCCTGTGTCTGCTGTGCTCGGTCCTGACCACGGCTTTCCTCCCATTCCTGCAGGACATGTTGACAGTTCAGACTTCATGCATACAACGGCGGGTCTGACGGAAAAAAACTTGCGACGCCTTCATCTTACATCTCCCGATGGGGGAACAAGGATGGCCTGGAAGGACAATCCAGAATTGCAAATCAATGCCTATAGAGGCAAGGATAACTGTTTTTGTGACGTGTATGGACGAATGTACTGGGGCAGACCTGCACCCACAATTACAACTCGCTTCCACAGTCTGTCCAATGGTCGTTTTGGACATCCTGAGGAAGATCGAGCCATATCCTTGCGTGAAGGAGCCGTACTGCAAAGTTTTCCTCGTGACTACAAGTTTGTAGCGTCCGGCATGGGAAGCATTGCCCGTCAGATAGGTAATGCCGTACCTCCGGCTCTAGCCCGCCATATCGGACAAAAACTCTTGGGGATGGTGAGTCATCATGGCAACATTTAAGACTCGGGCACGCACCCTGGACATGCTTGGCCGCCAGCAGATCGCCGGTCTGCCCACAGCCATCAGCGAACTTTTCAAAAATGCCCATGATGCCTATGCAGATCATGCAGAGATAGATTATTATCGTTCGGATGGGCTTTTTGTTCTGCGAGACGACGGTCTGGGCATGACAGAAGCGGAATTCTTGCAGCGCTGGCTGACACTGGGCACTGAAAGCAAGATGGGGGGATGTATGACAGCTCCACCCCGAGCCCAGAATAAACCGCTGCGTCCCATGCTGGGCGAAAAAGGCATTGGTCGTCTGGCCATCGCCAGCATTGGCTCACAGGTGCTGGTCCTGACCAGGGCAGTGCGAGACGGGGCAGTGCATGACCTTGTTGCCGCATTTATCCACTGGGGTATTTTCGAGTGTCCTGGTATCAATCTGGACGATATAGAAATACCTGTTCGCCGCTTCCCGGATGGAAGGTTGCCATCCAGACAGGAGCTCAAGGAACTCGTCGATCTCTTTCGCCAGAACGTGGAGTGCCTCCAGGGACACATAACACCTGAAGACTGCGGAACAATCCTGAATGATTTGGACAAATTCGATTTAGACCCGCAGAGAATCGATTCGTACGTTCCTTCTCTGAGTCTGGCCGGTCAGGGACATGGCACACATTTTGTCATCAAGCCAGCCTCAGAAATTCTTCAGCAGGATATTGATGTCGTAAACAGTGATGGTTCCACCAGTCTTACCCGCATGCTCATTGGCTTTACCGATACCATGTCGCCCGGGCATCAGGAACCGGCCATCAAGGTGGCTTTCCGTGATCACAAGACCGATGATGCGCCCTGGGAAAATCTTATAGATCCCAGCCTGTTCTTCACACCCGAAGAATTCTGGAAGGCCGATCATCGCGTCTATGGCAACTTTGATGACTACGGTCAGTTTCTCGGTACAGTGGAGGTGTACGACAAGATACACCATGACCACGTCATCTCCTGGAAGGGTGGCAGAGGTCTGCCTACACGCTGCGGTTCCTTTTCCATTGCCTTTGCGACTGTCCAGGGGAAAAAGAAAGCGACGCTTCTTGCCGCCGAAGACTGGGGTGATCTGATAAACAAGATGGAAGCCTACGGAGGGCTCTATATCTACCGCGATGGCATACGCATTCTGCCGTATGGCAACGCAGATTATGACTGGCTGGAAATAGAAAAAAATCGTTCCAAGAAAGCCGACTATTACTTTTTCTCTTTCCGACGCATGTTTGGGGTAGTGACCATTACCCGTGCCAAGAATGCGTCTCTCCAGGAAAAAGCGGGACGTGAGGGCTTCAGAGAAAATGAAGCCTATCGTCAGTTCCGCAGTATCCTGAAGAATTTTTTTACCCAGCTGGCAGCTGATTATTTCCGTAAGGATTCTCCAGATCCCGATTTTGCTGCAAAAAAAGACGAACTTGAACGCAGGACCATGCTCCGTGAAAGGCGTGAGAAAGCAGCAGGTGCAAGACGAGCGATCATTGAGAAGGATTTGAAGCAATTTTTCACCAAGTACGATGCCGGAGACTACGGCAGGGACGCAGAAAAAATACTGGCCGATGTTCGTCTGGAACTGGAAGCTCTGAGTCACGTGCAAAATACGTATACTGCCTCCGAAGGCTTTCTTTACACGGAAGAGCAGGGACGCAAGCGCTTGACAGAGCTTGAACAATCCTGCCGCATCGTTCGTCCCCAGGGGCTCGCTCTGCCCACGAAACTGCAGAAGGACTGGGAGGATTATCTCGGTGCTTTTGCAGCCTTGCAGCAGGATGTATTTAAACCGGCTTTTCGTTCTCTGGACGAACTGGTGGGTGAACTGGCACGTAGTGCACGTCTGGTTCTTGATCGTCGCCTTCGTCTGGAACGTGCCCTGGAAAATCTTGCAAGGGAAACACGCAGGATTGCTTCTAAGGAAAAGAAATCAACGACCAGCAGCATCGAACATGTGCAGCAAAAGGTCATTGCAGAGACCCAGGCCAGTGGCAAGCGTATTGCGGCTGTGTTGAGTGAAGTCAGTGCGGATCTGGCCCGTCTGGATATACGGCACATGTCCGACGATGAAATTGTGGCTGTCCAGACCAGTCTGGAACAGCGTCTTCTGACAACCAGGCAGCAGGAGTGTGATTTGCTTCAATCCATACGGGGGCAGCTGGAAGCAATAGATGTAAGCGGTGGTGGAGGTCTTCTGGATCAGATGGAAGCAGTGGAAGAACGTGCTCTGACCCTGGAGGAACAGGCTGATGCAGATTTGCAGTTGACTCAGCTTGGTATGGCCATCGAAGTCATCAATCATGAATTCAGTGCCAGTATCAGGGCTGTTCGTAATAATTTGCGCCGTCTCAAAAACTGGGCGGATGCTAATCCCAGTCTGGAGGGTCTGTATCAGAATATCAGAACAAGCTTTGACCATTTGGATGGCTATCTTGGGCTGTTCACTCCACTGCATCGTCGTCTGTACCGCAAGGCGATTGTTTTCAAGGGCTCTGATATTTACAAATTCCTTTCCAATCTGTTCCAGGAGCGATTCAAAAGACATGAGGTTGAATTGAAAGGTACGGATGCTTTCATGAACACCAGGATAGAAGGCTATCCATCATCTTTTTATCCGGTATTTGTCAATCTTGTAGACAACGCAGTCTTCTGGCTGCGAGATCAGCCCGTGCGCGTCGTTACACTGGACGCATCCACCAGCGGTGAACTGATCATCAGAGACACGGGTCCGGGCATTCCCGAACGAGACAGGGAATCAATTTTCGAATTTGGTTTTTCTCGCAAGCCGGGAGGACGTGGCATGGGGCTGTATATTTCACGTGAGGTCTTGCGCAAGATTGGCTATGATCTGGCTTGCTTTGCATTGCAGACAGGTGCAGAATTCCATATCATCCCTCCTGTCAAGGAGAAGGGGACCGACGCAACACCTGCAGTAAAAAAGCAAGGTGTGGGAAAGCCTTGCTAAAGAGTTTCAGACCAGCAGAAATTGAACTCTGCTGGTTGGGAGACCAAAGGGAACTGTCGGGGAACTCCATGTCAAGTGGTTGCCAGGTCAGTCATCAAACGCTCTAAAGAGTGAGTTCGGTGCGACTGACAACAACACCCGTTCAGGAGATAGACTGTTCGTCAGACGAACATCTTAAACTGGGGCCCATTAGGCCACAACACAAGTTTCAAAATAGGAGGAAGGCGCTTCTCTCCTGAACAAGCAGGAAGACTCCGCCTGGGTAGTTATTATGGCTTTTAAAGATGATTCCCAAAAGGCCCTGGAAAATTACTGGCGTACAGCAGTTGTCATTGACGATGCAGCAAGTGGAGGGGCACCAGAGGATGTGCCGCAGCAACTCCAGGCCGTTGGGCGGGATACAGTTGTGCAGCAGTCAGCAGAACCAGAACAGGCGAGAGAATTTCTTGGTGCTCCTTTGAATGCTCCGGCACTGGTGGAAGCCTTTTTGGAAAAAAATATTCTATGTACTATTTTAACAAGTAAAGATGTGCTGGAGAAGAATTCCGACGCGCTCCTGCGTTCCGATATTCTTGTTCTTGACTGGAAACTGGGCGATGATGGTTGCATGACGGCTCGTTTTATTACGGACTGTGCTTGTAAGCATCGTAACGCACTGCGAATGATTTGTATCTATACGTCAGAGATTGATATAGAATCTATCGAGAAAAAACTTGATAATGAACTTAAAAAACAGAAAAATTCATCATCATTAAAAATAATTAATAATGGTATATATTCTATATATAGTACCTATATTCTTGTTGTAAATAAAAAGGATTTCAAAACAGACACTATCAAAAGAGCAGCAGACGAAGCGCACCTCCCAGAGGTGCTGTTCTCAGAATTTGCTCAGCTTGTAGGTGGTTTGCTGCGCAATGCAGTCTTTCACGCCATTAGTGCCATTCGCAACAATACCTATACCTTGCTCAATCGATTCCATCCAGAACTCGATTCAGCTTTTGTTTCCCACAGGGCTTTTTCCAATCCTTGTGAGGATACTGAAGAACATATTATTCCCATGATTGCTTCTGAGATAGGCAATATCCTGCATCAGGCGAAAATTTCTTCTGAGCTAAAATTAGATAAAATTAAAAATTGGATAGAATATATTAATATTGAAAAAATTTTTTCAGATCTGACACAACAAAAAAATTTTAAAAATAGTTTAAATTTTAAAGAAAAATTAGAAAAAGCTATTGAATTAATATTGACTTCAGGAATAGATAAAAAATATAATGAATCGGAAAGTAATAATTTATATATAATTGAAGAAATAAAAAAATATAAGAGTGCATCTAATATAAAAAAATCAAATCTTACAAAATTGTTTGGAGCTCAAAATCCTTCTCTGGCAGATATCAAGTTATCAATGTTGATGTCTTGTGTATACTTCTATCAAGATATTATACCTATTATGCAATCAGGTACAATAATTAAAGAAAAAATTGATAATTTGCATGAAAATCTGCACGATAATGAAAATAAAAAAATAAATGAAAAATATTATTGTTGTATACAACCACCCTGTGACTGCTATCGAATAGAATCAAAGGGACGTCCATTTTTATTTATTCCTTTGGAAAAAGTAAATAATGAATCTCTCTTTGATATATCGTTTGTAAACGAAGACATTTCTAAGGATCCTGTCTATTTGTCGAAAAATAAAAAAATTTATAATTTAGAGGTGATTTCCTTTGCGCCTCAGAAAGATAATGAAAATATTTGTGCAATACAGGAGGAAGAAACATATATATTTAACAGTACTGATGGAAGGAAGTTTGTCTTTTGTGCACAATTGAATGAAATTCATGCACTTAGATTCATTCAAACCTATTCTTCGACTTTGGCACGCATAGGCCTTATGGAATCTGACTGGCAACGTCGCTGTTCCAAATAATTTCCACACCCTTCACTGACAAGGGACTTTCCTCTCCAATGCAGGAGCTGCATGCAAGTGCACGTCTTTGTGAGATAAAGGTCGGAACCATGATGCCTGAGATCACACTGGTTCAATGTGCGTCCTCTAGTGGCAGCTTCTGTCTTGGCAGAGTGAGGCGTTCGCATGGCTTTCTCTGACTGGGGCCTTATCAGAGGTTCCACTGGCGGCATACGGAGCCCGACCAGATTGTTTCTCTCCACGCTGCTGTTCAAAACACCGGGCAGGCACGAAGGTCCGGCCTGCCTGGCAGCAGGGGCCGGGCGCGCACTTGTCCCCGGACGTTCAGCGTGTCCGGCAGTCCGCGAGCCAGAGACGGCAGACGTCCTGTCCGGCCTTTCGAGCCTGTTCGCCCAGTCTGCGGGCATCCTCCCTGATGGTGCAGGGATCCACACAGGCTCCGGCCAGCTCGCAGCAGTGGCCCACAAGCCAGGATTCCATGCGCGTTGCGTCGGCCTCCACATGGAACTGCAGGGCCAGCTGTCCGGGCCCCAAGGAGAAGGCCTGATGCGGGGTGACGGAGGTCGAGGCGAGCAGGGTGGCCCCATGGGGCAGATCAAAGGTGTCGCCGTGCCAGTGCAGGACAGGGGCTGCGGCAAGCGGTGTCAGCACGCCGGCCGCGCCGGCAGATGTGAGCTCCACAGTGCCCCAGCCAATTTCCTTCCGGGCTCCGGGGTAGACGCGGGCCCCCCTGGCTGCAGCCATGTACTGGGCGCCAAGACAGATGCCAAGCAGGGGCAGACCTGCCTCAAGACGCCTGGCGACAAGCTCGAGTTCTTCGGTAATGAAGGGGTAGCGGTCGCTGTCTGCGACACCTACGGGACCGCCCAGCACAACGGCCAGGTCCGCAGCAAGCCAGGCCTGAAGGTCGCAGGGATGCAGACCGCTCTCCCAGTACTCGATACTGATATGCTCTTCCTGAAAAACCTGGGTGAAGACGCCAAGATCCTCGAAAGCGACGTGGCGCAGGGCAATGCAGTGCATAGGACAGTTTCTCTCCTGTTGGCGAAAGTGTGCGGGATGGCAGGGATGCGGGAATGAGAAGAGGAGACGGCCCCCGATGCCTGGCAGAAGACAAGCCGAAGAAGAGCCGGCTTCTCTTGTGCAGCGGGCAGGGCAGTCCTCCCAAATCCCCGGGCATCATAGTCCGGGACTGTGCCGGCAAACAAGGACAAAAGGCACATGGGAGCCGCAGGGAAACCGCCATGAAAAAAAGACCGGCAGGGTCTTCCTCTCGCATGGAGACCCGGGCTCTGGCCGGAAACAGGGGAGTCCCCGAAAAATTTTCTTCATTGAGCAAAAAAATCGCCAATTGAGTCCACACAGTTGTGGATCGGGTGCAAATTTTTTGTTTACAGGAAGATTTTTTGCGTTACCATTGCTGCCAGTTCTTTTTCGTGATGCAGCACGGGCTCGTATTCCCCGAATGCTTTTTCAGGCTGACAGGACGATCCTTTGCTTCACCATGAGGTCTTTTTTTGCGCGAGGAGCCTGTTATGCTGAAAAAACTTTCCCTGCTTGCTGTTTGTGTGGTCCTGATGGGCCTTTCCGGCTGTCTTTCCAGTCTGACTGGCGGCGGCAAGACCTTCACTGCCGACAAGGTGCAGGAGCAGATCGTCCGTGGCAAGACCACCACGGCCGAGGTCCGCGACATGTACGGCGAGCCTGTGAAGATCACGCCCTTCAAGGGCGGCGAGGAATGGTACTATACCGAAAAGCCCACCGAGGAAGAAAAGGACGACTACCGCCTGGCCAACGCAGCCGGCGGCCTGGCAGCGGACTACGGCGCGAACAAGGCCGGCAGCGAAGTGCAGAAGAAGCATGGTGCCGTGGCCGGTACAGCCACCAAGACTGCAAGCGGAGCTGCCGGACATGCGGCCGTGGATGCTACCGTGCCTGCCGAGGGGCCCAAGGCAAAGACCCTCGTCATCACCTTCAACAAGCAGGGCGTTGTGCGCAGCTATAGGCTCAAGTAGCTTCGTCACACGATTCATTACAAGGGTGGGCAGGGGGACCTCCCTCCTGCCTGCCAGTAAGAAAGCCATCCTTCCGCCCGAAAGCATCAGGGGAAGGATGGCTTTTTCTTTCTTTGGCAAGGGGCCGGACGATCAGGCCTTGTGGCTCTTGAAGAGGGTGAAGATCTGCGAGCCCATGGCAATGAGGCAGGCCCCAAGGACTGTCACAAAGGCTCCGACAAAACCCACGAAGTTCAGAGCTTCGCTGGCAAAGTGCTGCGGGGCCAGGACGTGAAAGAGAAAGGCAAAGAACAGGGTGGCCATGGGTGTCAGGGTCAGGACGGCGCTGACCTTGGCTGTATTCCAGCAGGCCATGGCCCGAGTGAAGCAGCCGTAGGCAACCATGGTATTGAGACAGCAGTAGGCCAGGCAGAGTGCCTGGAAGGGACCGGTCAGGTTCAGAAGATGGGAAGGTGTGGCGAACGGCAGCAGACCCAGGGCAATGAAGGTGTAGAGGACACGCAGAAGACGCTGCGGCGCCATTTCCCTGAGGAGCACCTTCTGGGCTATGCCAAAGCAGGCCCAGACGAGCGAGGCCGAAAAGCCGATAAGCACGCCAAGGCCGCTGCCGCCCTCAAAGTTGAGGAGTTCGCCCAGATTCTGGTTGAAGAAGAGGGCAAAGCCCAGCAGGAGAACCGGGATGCCCAGGACCTGGATGCGGTGCATGGGCTCGTGCAGGACAAGGACGCTGCCCAGCATGAGCAGCATGGGCCCTGCCTGGGAGACAATCTGGCAGGCCGAGGCCGTGAGAAAGAGCACGGAGGTGTTGAAAAGCACGAAGTTGCCGCCAAGGCCGAGAGCTGCAACAAGGATGAGCAGCAGGGTCTTCTTGCGGTTGTAGGGACCGGAGGCGACCAGGTGCGCGATTTGCTCGTTGTGGTGGCCCAGCCTGTGCATGAGCGGGACAAAGAAGCGGCCTTCGGCCTTGTGGGGCAGGAAGAACCACATCCACAGGGCAATGGTCGTGAAGCGCAGCCAGACAATGGTAAACACGTCCACACTGGACGTGACCTGCTTGAGGGCAATAGGCAGCGTGCCCCAGAAGGCCACTGTGGTCAGGGCAAGGCCGAGACCCTTGTATTTTGCAAGTGCTTGCATGGGATCAACTCGCTTGGGTTGCAGACTGTCGGGAAGAGGGGACGCGATCTGAGCCGGATCCGTCTTGTGCGAACCGGGAGCTCTGGTCCGGAAGAAAAAGCCCCTTGCTGACAAGGGGCATAAATCCGTCAAAGAATATGGGGCCCTGCAGGGGCCCCCGAAAAAAACAGGACCAAGAGGTACAGCCAAGCCCTGTCCCTGTCAAATCCTTCCAGAGGCTCGCAGCAAATGCCTTGCCAGGAAAAGAAGACAGCCCAAGGCGTTGCGCAGGCAGAAGTCTGGCCCAGGAGCCCGCCGCTGGAGTCTGGCCTTAGAGCTTGTCCTGCTTCAGTTTTTCCACGTAGGCATCTATGCGCCGCAGCTCGGCCGGGATGTCAATGCGCTGCGGACAGTGGGGCACGCACTGTCCGCAGCCTGTGCAGTGACTTGCCTGACGCAGGCGCGGCACGGACCGATCGTAGCCCACGAGGTAGGCGCGTCGGGCCTCCCGGTAGTTTGTATCCCTGATGCTCTTGAGAACGCGATCCTCGTTGAGACACTTATTGTAGTGGAGGATGCAGCCGGGAATGTCTATGCCGTAGGGACAGGGCATGCAGTAGTCGCAGGCATTGCAGGGGATGGTATCATATCTGATCATGCGGTCCGCTGCTTCCTGCAGGAGGGCCCATTCCCTGTCCGACAGGGGCTTCAGGGGCGAATAGGTGCGCACGTTTTCCTCAAGGTGTTCAAAGCGCGACATGCCGCTCAGCACGGTCAGCACCCTGGGGAAGCTGCCTGCGTAGCGGAAGGCCCAGGAGGCGATGCTGGCTTCGGGATCGCTTTGCTTCAGGAGGGCTGCAATGGTGTTGGGCACATTGGAAAGGCGCCCGCCCAGCAGGGGTTCCATGACAACGACCGGGATGCCAAGCTTGTCGAGCTCTCCATACAGATAGGCGGCACTGGTGTTGAAGGAACGAATGCGGCCTGCATACTCCCAGTCGAGATAGTTGAGCTGTATCTGCACAAAGTCCCAGTGGTATTTGTCATGCTCGGCAAGGAGGCGTTGAAGCTCCCCCGTTTCACAACGGGGGATTCTCTCCCAGAACAAGAAAATGGCTTTCTGCAGAACCTTTCGGC
>CALVHF010000059.1 GCA_944327295.1 uncultured Desulfovibrio sp.
TATTTTATCATGCAATTCTAGGCTATTAGCGCGAGCATTCAGAAAGGAATATTTTGAGCTGATTTTTATAACTACCTATAATTACAAATCTTTTATATTGTATGCACCGTGATTGCCTATGCGCTCATTATGTAAGGACAACAATTTAAGTTGCTGAAATTATAAGACATTCGCATGTTTTTCGATGCTGAGTAGTTACCGCCGAAGAACCATTATGAACGCGCAAGCTGCGTCCCTTATTGCTGGCCTCGATCATTCTTCCTGGCCGGCTCCGACTGCGCCATGACCGATTCTTTTGCCTATTTGACAATGTCCGGCATTGCGCAGTACCTGAAGACTCGCCTGAGGGTGGCCTCTCCGCTTGCTGAAGACAAAAAGTGCCCTCCTTCGGCACCTTCATTCCTGGAGAGAGACGGTGAATGAAGAGCGTCTGGAGAGCACTGTGGTTTGTCCTTCACTGAACACTTATGCACTGTGTTCGCAGACCGGCAGCGTGACACTGCCTTCAGGCAATATCACTATTTCTGCCTGTGGATGCTGTTGCAGATAGGTATCATAGAACCTCTGCACATTGGTGACCTTCTCCGCATAGAGCAGCTTGATGATCTTTTCATCCAGGGATGAGCAAAAATGCAGTTTTTTTCTTGCTGCCACCCTGGCAAAGCCATAGGCCTTGTGCCCGCCTATGACAAAATGCTTTTTGACTTCGCTCATAAGCTCCCCGGGCGGAAGTCGCTTCAAAAGCCACTGCTCGAAGACATGTTCGCCCAGTCCCTTTGGAGCTTCGGCCAGCAAAAGGATATCTCCCCCCTCACGGCTTCCGTGATCCGCATGATCCAGGGCTTTCTGCGCCTGATACATGTTCACGTCCCTCGGGTAGCCCGATGCCGTGGCTATGCACAGGTCTGCAGGCCTGTCTAGGGATACTTCATACAGGGGGCGGCAGACTTCCGTGGCCTTGTACCAGGCTTCTTCCAGATCTCCTGCCGCAATGAACACAATGTCCTGCGTGTCTGTCACAACGGCATTGATGATGAAGTCCACCCCGCCTCTGCGTGCGCCTTCCAGCATTTCCAGACTGATGGGATTGCTGTGGATGTCCGGGAGGTGATCTATGATTTCCAGCATGCGGGCATGATTGCGCTCAATGGTCTCATGCCCTGCCACACCAGGCAGGATGGATTTCCGGCCACCGGAAAAGCCCGCAAAATAATGCGGCATCACCACGCCCAAGGTGATGACAAAATCGGCCTCAACGACAAGGCGGTTGAGCTTGAGCGGAATGCCCGAGGCCAGAGTACCCAGGTCTGCAAGTTCTTGTTCCTCGTCGGCCCTGTGAGACACAAAACGGAATCGGCCGACCATGTCATCGCCGTAGACCTTTCGGTTGAGAGCCTCGTCATGGGCAGGATGCAGGCCTGTGGCTATAAGAAAGGTGACCTGCTCGTCCCGGATGCCGCACTGGGCAAAAACATCCAGAAGTGGCGGAAAGAAGACCTCATAGGGAGTCGGCCGTGTTTCATCGTTGACAACGACAACGATCTTCCCCGGCTGTTTCTGTCTGATCAGTTCGGCAAGCGGCAGAGTGCCCACCGGTGCACTCAGGGCCGAGCGGACTGCAGCCAGGGGATCGGCCAGTACCCTGGGATGGCCTGCCTGCAGCACGGTCAGATGCGGATGATTCCTAGTATCCAGCCTGATGTGTCCCGTGCCGTAGGGCAGAGGTATGATGGCCATACACTCCCCCTACATGAAGGTTATCAGGCCCTTGGGCAGTGTCACGCCAAGGTACTGGACAAAAATGTGGTAGAAGAAGACCACCGTGACAAGCGATCCAGCAAGCTGCCAGAGCACGCTTTTCAGAGTTCGCTCTTCTCTGGACGTAAAGACGCACTGCAGACCGAAGAGGCAGAGAAAGCTTACGAGAAGAAAGCCCAGCCGCTCCAGCAGAAAGACCCAGCACAGCCCCGTGACAAGGGTGATGATCATGTTCTTGTTGAACCGGAAGATGGGCCCCTCTGCTCTGGAGGGCTTCACAAAGCCCTTGATGATGATCAGCACTGCGAGGATGGCCAGTATGGGCAGGACCCGTTCCGGGAAATACATGCCGTAGGCCGAAAATTCATTTCCCGCCATCTGCACATAGAAGAAGGCACAGATGGCCAGCAGTGTCCCGCCGCCCAGAAAGTCTCTATTCAGACGTTGCATAGTCGAGCCTCCTTAGCCTGCCTTCGCAGCACGGCGTCTGTCCATGGCCTTCTTGAAGAAGGGCCAGCAGGTGGAAAGAACACACAGGGCAATGAGCACAAGGCACAGGGGGCGTGTGAAGAAGATGACCCATGGATGATCCATGCTGATGGCTCCTCCCATGAGCAGTCCCTGCACAAAGCCGCGTTCAGCAATGGGGCCCAGGATAAGGCCCAGAACTATGGGTCCTGCATCAAATTCCAGTTCCTTCAGGTAGTAGCCGAGGATGCCGCTCAGGAACATCAGGATGACGTCCATTTCGTTGTTGCGTATGGCATAGGTGCCCACAACAGTGAGCAGAATAATGCCCGGGATAAGGCAGCGGGTGGGAATGCGGGTCACAAGGCGGAAGATGTACTTGCCTGCCATGATGCCAAAGACAGCCATCAGGATGTTGCAGATGAAGAAGGAGAACATGAAGGCATAGGTAATGTCCCCGTTCTTGCTGAAGAGCTCGGGCCCTGGCTGTATGCCCTGCATGAGCAGGGCACCGAAAATGATGGCTGCCGGCGGAGAACCGGGAATACCCATGGTGAGCAGAGGCACCAGGGCTCCTTCCACTGTGGCATTGTTGGCTGTTTCTGTGGCCACGACACCCTGCGGGTTGCCCTTGCCGAAGGTCTCCGGATCCTTGGCTGCACGCTTTGCCTCATTATAGGCCACAATATTGGAAATATTGCCGCCGGCTCCAGGCAGAATGCCTATGAAGGCTCCGAGAATGGCTGAACGAAGGGTATTGCCGGGATGTCCCATGACATTCCACCAGGCCTTGCGCAGGGATTCGCGGCTGCCGCGAATCTTGTCCACTATGACCTGCTTCTGATGGGGATTGAAGGACATGTTCAGGACTTCAGGAATGCAGAAGAAGCCTATGAGCACGGAGACAAGCTCCACCCCACCCTGCAGGGAAACAAGCCCCATGTTGAAGCGGATGTCACCACCAATGGGAGCCATGCCGATCATGCTGATCATGATGCCAATGAAGCCACCGGCAAAGCCCTTCAGTATTGAGCCGTCAGACAGGGTGGCAATGATGGTGAGACCGAAGATGGCCAGCCAGAAAAATTCCGGCGGTCCGAAACGCAGTGAGACCTGGGCCAAGGGAAGTGCAAACAGGATGAGAATGATGGTGCCCAGGAGTCCGCCTACGCTGGAGGCAACGGAAGCTGTGTAGAGTGCTTCCTCGCCCCTGCCTGCCTTGGCCATGGGATAGCCGTCGAAGCAGGTGGCAATGGAGGACGGGGTTCCCGGCGTATTAAGCAGGATAGCAGAGAAGGCTCCACCAAAGATGGTTGAGGCATACAGGGCACCAATGGTCACAAGACCGGTGATGGGCTCCATGGTAAAGGTAAACGGCACCATGAGTGCCACGGCCATGGTGGCCGAAAAGCCCGGGAGTGCACCGCCTATGATGCCCAGGATGCAGGCAATGCACACAAAGAGCATGTTTTGGAATGTAATGACGTTGTCTATGGCTGTGAACAGGATATCCATGAAAGCCTCCAGTTCCTCGGTATGTGTCCTGTTGTGCGGGAAGGGAATGTGTTCGGAAGCCACACTCCCTTCCTGCTGTATGAGGAGGAGACTACTTGCTCAGATCCTTGAGTATGGTCTTGTATTCTTCAATCTTCCCGGCAATGAACTCGGCACTCTGGGCAGGATTCATGTCCAGGGGGGTCATGCCGAGGCTCTTCATCTTTTCCACAAAGGCCGGTTCCTTGTTGGTCTGTGCGCAGGCTTCATAGAGCTTCTGCACCACGGAGTCCGGTGTGGCCGGAGGCACGCTGATGCCACGGAAGGAGCCTTCGTTGATGTTGTAGCCCAGTTCCTTGAACGTGGGAGCATCAATGGAGGGATCACGTTCATCGGCAGCAATGGCCAGCACGCGCATCTCGTTCCTGTACTGACTGTAGCCGGAGGTAAAGGCCATGATGGCCGTGACATGCTTGCCCAGCAGGGCAATGGGCAGGTCAGATGTACCGGGGAAGGGAACATAGGGGATGTTCACGCCTGCCATCTTGTTGAGCAGAACAGAGGCAATATGTCCGGACGTGGCGCTGCCGCAGCCGCCCATGATGACGCTGCCGGGCTGTTCCTTGGCAGCCTTGAGGAGATCGGCAAGTGTCTTGTATGGGCTGTCCTTGCGCACTGCGAGCACGCAGGGGGTCACATGGAAGATCATGACAGGCTTGAGCTCTTCGGTCTTGAAGCCTGCATTCTTGCGCTGCAGGGGCTGCAGGATGATGTGCGGCAGATTGATGCCAGCCAGATAATGGCCTGTGGCAGGACTGTTCACCAGCTCGCTCCAGGCAAGAGCGCCACCGGCACCAACCTTGTAGGTAATGACAATCTTCTGGCCAAGCAGCTTTTCCAGATAGGGCTGCTGCATTCTGGCGAAGAGATCGGACTCGCCTCCGGCACTGAAGGGGATGATGTAGTTGATGGGTTCGTTCTTCGGAAACTGTACATCCTGAGCCTGAGCAGATGTAGCCCCCAATATAGTCAGGCAGCACAGCAGAATGACAATACATAACTTCTTCATGATAAACTCCATTGTGTCATTTTTCTGTCCATAAAAAGTTCAAATTTTTTCAAATTTTATGGACAACATTCTTTATGCGAGTTCATTACTCCCTTTCTGCAGCCTCTGCGACAGCTGCAGCAACGGTATCGGGCAAATTCCTGTCCAGAGGATTGGGCAGAAGATAGGTCTCGGAGAGCAGGTCATCGGGCACATATTCTGCAATGGCCCGCACTGCTGCCTTTTTCATCTTCATGGTGATGTGTCGGGCACGTGCCTGCATGGCTCCCTTCACAATGCCCGGGAAGGCCAGAAGATTGTTGACGCAGTTGGGATAGTCAAAACGGCCTGTCCCCACGTACCTTGCTCCGACAGCCAGCGAGTCTTCGGGCATGATTTCCGGATCGGGATTGGCCAAGGCAAAGACAATGGGATCCTTGTTCATGGATGCGACCATGTCCCTGGAGACAAGGCCAGCCCTGGAGAGTCCGATAAAGATGTCTGCGCCTTCCATGGCCTGGGCAAGACTTGCACAGGCAGGGGCTGTACTGCGTTCCACAATGGCCTTTTTGTATTTGTTCAGGTCCGTTCTTTCTCTTGTGAGCACGCCCTTGCTGTCTGTCATGGTGATGTCGTGCAGCCCGAACTCAAAGAGCAGATTGGCTGTCGCCAGAGCCGAGGCCCCGGCTCCGCTTATGACCACGCGCTTGTCGCTGAGCGTACACCCGCTCAGGCGGGCCACATTGGTCAGGCCTGCGCAGATGGCCATGGCCGTTCCGTGCTGATCGTCATGAAACACGGGAATGGAGAGTTCCCTGTTCAGACGCTCCTCAATCTCGAAACAGCGCGGTGCGGCAATGTCTTCCAGGAAGATAAAGCCGAATGAAGGTTCTACATGCTTGACAAGCTGAACAATTTCTTCAACGTCAGTTGTATTGAGGCACAGGGGCACAGGATCGGCACCGGCAAAGGCCTTGAGCATGACCCCCTTTCCCTCCATCACCACCATGGCGGCTTCCGGTCCCACATTGCCCAGCCCCAGGACAGCCGTGCCGTCCGTCACAATGGCAAGCATGGTTGCTCTGGATGTGTACTGATACTGCAGGGACTTGTCCCTGAAGACGGCACGGGTGGGTTCGGCCACGCCCGGTGTATAGGCGACGCTGAGCTCTTCAAGATTGGACGCTCCGACCTTGCAGCAGACCTCCAGCTTGCCGCGAGCCCGGGCCACAAGTTCTACTGCCTTCTGATAGATCTCGTTTTCCTGCATAACGCCTCCTTATGAACCTGTTAGGGTATATCTGTCGTAATAAGGTTCCGAGGCTTTTTGCAAATCGGAAATACGTATGTGCTGCATGCAGAAAATTTATCTCTTTCATTATTCTTAATAAATACAATATGTTAAGACATACTTGCACTCTCCTGACTGCGCTTCTTGATGCTGTTTGCCAACGTTGTGCATCCCTTCCTGCCAGCAAGAGACGGAACCGGGCGTCACGGTACGGCATCAGAAGCTGTCAGCAACGGTGGCGGACAAAAATGGTGGCTATCCCCAAAGGCCTCCTTCTCCCAGGCACAGAGGCATCCATTCAGCAGCCATATTCAGCTCCCCGAGAAGGTGCACTCCTGTCCCATTTTACCTTCTGACTCGTTGAGATTGATGTCGTGCAAATGCTCCATCAGGCCCGGGCATGACAACTGCTGCCAGGGCCGACGTGGCCTGTCACCTGTCCCCTGAACAAGACAGGGCAATTTTTCACAAAAGCCTTCTTTCTTATGGCACACAAGGACTGCCCGCCAGCAGTTCGTCAATGCCTGCATCCATCATCACTTCACCAGGGCCAAGGTAGCGCAGGCGTCTTTCTGCCTCCGGCAGGTCAAAAAAAGGCTCTTCGTGGCTTTCTGTGGGTATCCTCAAAGGCGCTCTCCCTTGGAGCGTCTGGCATTGGTAGGCAGGGAAACGGTCTCCACGGCTTCAGAAAACTAACTGCTAAATACTATTGATAAATTCTCTGAAGATGTCTTTGCAGTGCGGACAGTGGCAGCTGCCCTCAGAGATGGAAATAGTTCCTGGAGAGAAGGCTAATGAGGGGATTGGAGCCCTTACCCACAAATACCCCCGAAGAGCCCAAAAAAACCGGCATATGCCCGTGCTGCCCAGGCTCTTTCTCAGGACAAGGAGAACACTTTCCCGGGCCACGTCATCAGGCAGGGCATTGACCACGACAGGACTGTGCGTCGTGAAGACAATCTGCTTTCCGCTGGAACGCAGTTCCTGCACAAGCTGCCCAATCATCTCCGGGTGCAGTCCGTTCTCGATCTCATTGACGGCAAGTACGGTGTCGGAGGACAGCAGTGCACACAAGAGGGCCGTCAGCCTCAGGAGCCCGTCACCGGCCTGTGCGGCCGGAACCTCTCTGCGCGCAGGGGCCGAGCCGCTCTCGTCCTGCTCCCTGAACACAAGCTCCCTTGTCCCCCCAGGCAGGGAGACGATACGTATCCCGGCAATCCAGGGGAAAAAGCCCTGCATTTTCTCGAGCAGGCGCTGCCGGTCCGAGGCAGAGAGCGCTGCGACCCTGCAGGCAAGCGACGTTTTGCCGCGTCCTGCATCGTCCGTCCTGTCCGCTTTTCGCGAGCGCTGGCGCAGGAGGTGGACATTCTGCGTCTCCTGGAAGGCCATGCCCTTCAGGAAGCGGACAACTTCCAGAAGTCCGCATGCCTGCAGGAACTTGTCGGACAGCGTGGACAGAAAGGAGCCTTCGTTGGCAAAGATCTCATGGACGCCCGGCTGTTCCGCATCTGTCCCTGTGCTCTCGTGCGCTGCAGAAAGAACGTTTCTGCCCTTGATGGCAAGGCCCTTGTCCGAGAGTTCAAAGACCCGCCTGCCGTCCATGCGCAGTTCTTCCCGTACACACTTGAGCGTTGCCGGATCAAGGGCAGAGCTCCAGCCGAACGCCTGGCCGGCAACGACTCCGTCAATTGCAAAATGCAGCATCCCCTGCCTGGCAGAGGGCACAAGGTCGCCTGCCTGCCAGTTCCGCTCTGCAAGCCAGGAGCTGATGTCGCCCCGGAACATCTGCCCCGCAAAATCAAGGGCGTGCAGGACTGCGGACTTCCCGGACCCGTTTTTGCCGACAAGGCACAGCAGGGCATTCTGCTCATTGTCAGGAAAACGGATTTCACAGTCGGAAAGCGACCGAAACCCGTCGATGCCGATGCGTGTCAGCCTGTTCATGTGCCCCTGCCCCCTGATAGCAGTGAACCCGAGCAGGAGCCTTGCGCTCCCTGCCCGGGTCCCGATTTGCGTCGTCTCTTGTCTACTTCTGCTCGAACAGGTCCTTCATGGTATAGAGCCTGCCCGCTTCCTGTCCGCTCAGCCATTCGGCTGCGCGCAGGGCGCCCCTGGCAAAGTTGGCCCTAGACTCTGCCCTGTGGGTCACTTCTATGCACTCGCCAGGTCCCATGAAGTACACGGTGTGCACGCCGACCACATCGCCGCCGCGCAGGGCCATGATGCCTATCTCTTCCTTGGGTCTCGGGCCGATGATGCCGTCGCGTGCGCTGTTGCGCACATTGGCCAGATCCCAGCCCCTGGCCTCGGCCACGCATTCGCCCAGACGCAGGGCCGTGCCGCTCGGGGCGTCCTTCTTGTTGTGGTGGTGGATTTCGGCAATGTCCACATCATAGTCCGGTCCCAGCGCCCTGGTGAGCTCGGGCAGGACCTTCTGCAGCACGCTGACGCCCACGCTCATGTTCGGAGACCAGAAGATGCGCGTCTTTCTGGCATAGCCCTTCAGCGTCTCCTGCTCCTCGGGGCTGAAGCCCGTGGTGCCTATGACCAGGCTGATACCCCGCTTCGCTGCCACTTCGGCAGAGTGCAGGCTTGCCTGGGGATTGGAGAAATCGATGACTACCGCTTCCTGGGGGCAGGCATCGACCACTGATTCAAAATCGTCCGACACGACACAGTCCACAGGGGCCACTCTGGGCTGGTATTCCGTGCGCTCCACCATGCCGCACAAATCCATGTCAGGATGGTCCAGCACAAGCTCGCAGATGATCTTGCCCATGCGTCCGCCTGCGCCAACGACGATAATTGGTAAACCCATACTTTCTCCTTATGAGAACAATCCAACCAATGCGTCCATCTGTTCGGAACGGCATGTCCCCTTTCGGGACAGCATGCCTGCCGCCTGCGGGATGTCCCGTGCCTCGGGCCAGGAGGCCTCAGGCTTCGGACTCTTTGTCCGCGTGCGGCTGCACAAGCTGCAGAAATCCGGCCTCGTCAAGGACCGTCACCCCGAGATTGCGGGCCTTGTCGAGCTTGGAGCCCGGCTTGTCGCCGGCCACCAGGTAGTCGAGCTTGCGCGAAACAGAGCTCACAAGAAGGGCGCCCGCCCCTTCGGCCAGACGCTGGGCCTGTGCCCTCGGCATGGACAGCGTTCCCGTAAACAGGATCCGCTTGCCCTGCAGAGGCCCGCTCTGTCTGACAGAGGGCTCTGCCCCGGCCACAGGCCACAGCCCGCAGGCCCGGAAGCGGGCCAGCATGTCCTGATTGGCAGGACTGGCAAAGAAATTGCGGACAGACTCCGCTATCTTGGCGCCTATGCCAGGCAGTGCGGTCAGCTCTTCGACGCTTGCCTGTGAGAGTTCTCCCATATCAGTAAATCGGCCGGCTAGCAAACGAGCCGCCTGCTCGCCCACGTGGTGGATGCCCAGGGCACTGATGAAGCGCGCCAGAGTCGCCTCGTGCCTGGCCCTGTCCAGGGCCTCCACAAAGTTGGCGGCAAGGGTCTCGCCCATGCGGTCGTAGGTGAGCAGCTCCTGTGTGGTGAGGGTAAAGAGATCGCTCGGATTCTTCACCCGGCCTGTGCCGGCCAGCTGCTCAATCCACTGGCTGCCTATGCCCTGGATGTCCAGGCCCTGGGGGGAAACAAAGTGGATGAGGGATCTGAGGCGCACGGCCGGGCAGGAGATGTTGTCGCACACCCAGGCTGCCTGGCCTTCCTCCCTGTGCACGGCCTCGCCGCAGGCAGGGCAGGTCTTCGGAAACACCCAGGGCTTCGAGCCGGCAGGCCTTTTTGAGGGAATGGAGCGTACAACTTCCGGAATCACGTCTCCGGCCCGCTGCACGACGACCACGTCGCCTGGCCGCACGTCCTTGGCACGCACCTCGTCCTCGTTGTGCAGGGTGGCACTGGAAACAACCACCCCGCCCACGGCCACGGGCTGCAGCCTGGCCACAGGAGTAAGCACGCCTGTGCGGCCCACCTGGACCTCTATGTCCAGCAGCACGGTCTCGGCCTGCTCGGCCGGGAACTTGAAGGCCACGGCAAAACGCGGCGCCCTGGCCGTGTAGCCCAGGGCCGCCTGGGCCTCAAGGTCGTTGACCTTGGCCACGGCACCGTCAATCTGCATGGGGTACTCCGCCCGCTGCTCGCGCACGCGCTCCACATAGGCTTCCACTTCGGCCAGGGAATGGCAGACGGCACCGCCTGGAGGCGTGGCAAAGCCGGAGCCAGAAAGCAGACGCATGAGTTCTGCGTGGGTGGCCGGCGCAGGTACCGCTCCCCAGGAGGCTGCACCAAGGCTGTAGGCAAGAAAGGTCAGGGGCATGTTGCGGGCCTGGGCCACGTCGAGCTGGCGCAGGCTGCCTGCCGCGGCATTGCGAGGATTGGCAAAGGTCTTCTGGCCAAGGGCCTCCCTGCGCTCGTTCACGGCCGCAAAGTCCGCCTTGTAGATGACCACCTCGCCGCGCACTTCCAGGCGCTCGGGAAAAGGTCCCTCCCCTGCCAGGTGCAGGGGGATGGTGCGAATGGTGCGTGCCTGCTCGAAGACCACTTCGCCCTCCTCGCCATTGCCGCGGGTGATGGCGTCTTCCAGCACGCCGTTCACGTAGACAAGCTCCAGGGCCAGGCCGTCCAGCTTGGGATCGCACCAGAATTCCATGGGGGTCTCGGGCAGGGCCCGCAGCATGCGCTGCACAAAGCCGCGCCACTCCTCCACGGAAAAGACATCTTCAAGGCCGTACATGCGCTGCGTGTGCCTGCGAGCTGCAAGGCCCGTGAGCAGGCCGCCGCCCACGCGCAGGGTAGGCGAATGGGGCGAGCGGAAGGCTGGATACTGCGCTTCCAGGGCTACGAGCTCGACAAAGAGGGCGTCGTATTCCTCGTCCGAAATCTCCGGGGCATCCAGTGTGTGGTAGAGGCGGTTGTGATATTCAAGAACACGCACCAGGGCGTCCATGCGCTCGTGCACGTCGCTGTCCTGTTCGCTTTCCGGACGTTCTTCGGAACGGTCCGATCTGTCTGCAGGCGCAGTCGTCTGCCGGGCAGCGGCCCCCTCTTCTTCTGCAGGGGCAACAGTGCCCTCATCCTTGGCATCATCGGCCGGAACAGGCACTCCGGCTTCCGGGGCCCCGGCTGTCTGGACAGGCTGTTCGGGCTGGGACACCTGCGCAGGCTTGTCTGGCGTGCCGGGCTTGTCCGACTTGTCCGGCGTGTCTGCCTGGGTGTCGGCAGACGGAGCTGCAGGCGAAGCAGCCTCCGGGGCGAGAAGCGTGAGCAGGGAACGGGGATTCGAGGGCATACAGGGCACTCCCTTGGGAAAATGGGCTGGCTTGCGGGTAACGACCATTGGCTGACTGGTCGTTCGGGAAAACATCCGGGGATCCGGCACAGCACAACGTCGTGACTTGGAGCGTACAACGCCTCTTGCCTGATGCCAAGCCTCTTTTTGCCTGCCTTCTTGTCGAGCTTTTTTTTCACAGGTCTGTATCTTGTTCCTGTGCCAATGGCCCTGTGCCTTTTGCACCATGGAAAATTTCCTGTTCGCTTTCGAGTGCACCTTTTCTGCACTTTTTGACAAGGACCCTGACGATGCGGTCAAATTGCAGACATGAAATCGACATGGTTTCATTCTTGACAGCGATCTTAGCATAACGGTATTCTTTGCTGTTTCGTTATTTCGTGCCCGTATGTCCCTGCAGCCACCCTTGCAGGCAGGCCGTCCTTGTATCCCGCATCCCTGCCCCATCCATCATGTCCCCTGCTCCGACCGGCAGCAGAATCACAAGGGTTTCTTCATGGCCAGCAAGACTCAGGAATGCTACATCTGTGCCCAGTGCGGGGCCACCTCGCCCCAGTGGCTGGGCCGCTGTCCCAAGTGCGGTCAGTGGAACTCCTATGGCCTGCGGACCCCGTCCGCGCCGGTTCCGGCCTCTTCTCAAGGCCAGGCGAAGGTCCAGCGCCTGAAGGATGCCGCGGAGGATGTGCAGCTCCCCTTTTCCTGCGGCCTTGAGCCCCTGGACCATCTGCTGGGCTCCGGCCTTGTGCCAGGCGCCGTGCTTCTGCTTGGCGGCGAGCCCGGCATTGGCAAGTCCACCCTTCTTTTGCAAGTGGCAGGGCATGTGGCGAGCCTTGGCCACGCCGTGCTCTATGCCTCGGGCGAGGAAACCCTGGCCCAGGTGCGCGCCCGGGGCGAGCGCCTGAATATCCTGCACGACAACCTGCTGGCCCTGGCCACGTCCTCCTGCGACGATATCGTGGCCGCCATGCACCAGAGCCGGCCCCATCTGCTCATCCTGGACTCCGTGCAGACCGTGGCCTGCACGGACGTGGAGGGCCTGCCCGGCAACGTGAACCAGGTCCGGGCCGTGGCCACGCGCATCATCGAAGCCTGCCGCACCCTCAATGTCTGCGCCATCCTGGTCGGGCATGTGACCAAGGACGGCGCTCTGGCAGGCCCGAGGCTCCTGGAGCACATGGTGGACACCGTGCTCTCCCTGGAAGGGGATCGCAAGCAGGCCTACCGCCTCATGCGCGTCTTCAAGAACCGCTTCGGCTCCAGCGAGGAGCTGCTCGTCTTCCGCATGAGCGCCGGCGGCCTGAACGTCATAGAGGATCCGTCCACCTTCTTTCTGGAGGACAGGGATCCCTCCCTCTCCGGCACGGCCGTGGTCATGGCCATGGAGAGCAAGCGGCCCCTGGCCGTGGAGGTGCAGGCCCTCTGCTCGCGCTCCTACCTCACCATTCCCCGCAGGGTGGCCCTGGGCTTTGACCTGAACCGCCTGAACCTCCTCCTGGCCGTGCTGGAAAAGCGCCTGCGCCTCAACTTTGCCCAGGTGGACATCTATGCCAAGGTGGGCGGCGGCCTCAAGCTCACGGATCCGGGCCTGGACCTGGGCCTTGTCACGGCCATTCTCTCCTCCTATTACGACCGCCCCCTGCCGCCCAAAGCCCTCTTTTTCGGGGAAATGGACCTCAACGGCCAGATCCGCCCGGTGGCAGGCCAGGACCTGCGCCAGCGCCAGGCAGCACGCCTTGGCTACACGCCCATCGTAGGACCGGGTACTGTGCACACCATAGCCGAGCTGGCAGCAAGGCTCTTTGGCAAAGGCCGCTAGGGCAGAAGACAGGGCCTCAGGCTGGTGGAAGCATCGCAAGAAAAGGATATCAAGGAGTTCTCTCATGTCCGAGGAACTGGAACGCAAATACCTGGGTGTGCACAGGGACACGCTGCGCCCCCTGCTGCAGGAGCTGGGTGCAACACCCTGCCATGGCGCGCACTTCGAGGCCAATACGGTCTACGACCGGGACGGCGAGCTCTATGCCAAAATGGAGCTTTTGCGTCTGCGCACCCGCGAATGGCCGGACAAAAGCGATGTGCGCCTCACCTTCAAACGCCCCCTGCCGGATCTCATCCTTGCCACGGGCACGGCCAAGCGGCGCGAGGAAACGGAGCTCGGCCTTGAGGACGCCCGAAAGATGGACGCCATCCTGCAGGCCCTGGGCTACA
>CALVHF010000060.1 GCA_944327295.1 uncultured Desulfovibrio sp.
CTCGTCGGCGCCGGGAATGCCGATATTGCCAAGGCTGACGCTGGTCAGGCGGTTGACAAGGTCGGCACACTGCCTGGCAGCGGCAAGGCTGCCCGAGGAAAAGTCGAAGGCGCCGTCCTCCACCTTGGCCTGCATGCGGGCGCCATGGACATCGGCACTGGTGAGTTCGACCTTGCCCGTGGCCCTGCAGGCGGCAGAATGACATGTTACAGAAGAAAGCAGCAGTGCAAGCACAAGGACAAGGCCTCCTGCCAGCCCTGTGCACAAAGGGCGCACTGTGTGCTGCATGGTGCCGGGACTGTTCCGTGTTCTGAACTGCGACCGGATGTGCCGCCAGTACCTGGGCCTGATGCCGTCTGCGGGCATGGAAATCGGGGATCTGAAGGTCTGTGAGCGCATAAACCCTACCTTGTTTTCCGGTTTTTGAGCTGGTGCATGTTTTTTGGGGATGTCTTTTTTCGTTTCTTCCCTGTCTTTCTGCCCAGAGAAGACAGGTCGCCTCCAGGAGCCTGATCCGGCCTCGCCAGGGCGTGCCCTGCTCTGCCTGACAGCCAGGTTGTGTCACCGGAGCAGGAACCAGACAGCCTTTCCGACAGACTGCCTGACAGTCAAAGACAAAATTCCGTGCAGTTTTATGGTTTTTGAAGAACCTGCACTATTTGTGTTTTCAGAGGAATCGAAGTTTTGTTCTTTGGAAGGTGGTTTTGATGCCAGTCCCTGGGACGAGCCTGGCAGCGAACCTGCAGCAAACCAGGTAACGAGTCCGATGACAGGCTGGGCAAGGTCATGGACAGCCCTTGCGCCAGGCCACAGAACCTTTTTGCAGCGTGTTCCGCAAGAGCAAACCCGAAGGTTCGTTCCCGGAAGATCGCGTTGGGGGCCACGTCCGCTGACTGGTCTTTCTGCCCGGACCTGTTTTGTTCTGATCTGTTCCGGACTGTTTGGGGGACCTCTTCCTGCCAGCGACAGTTCACAGGTACAGCAAAATGCAAAACCTGTCAAGCGTCAAATGACATGTCAATTGAGTATTGACAAAATGTTCCGGAAGCGCTAGATCTCCTGTCACGGGTACGGCACAAAAAGGCCGCACCCTGCCTGACCGCATCCCTGCCCTGAAGTTGTGCACAACACCCAAAAAAAACAGGCTTCAGAGATCAGGGACACCTGGACGTGACAGGCACACAGAGGCTTCGATCCACAAGCCTCCATATCAAGGATGCGTCTCTATCGGAGGCGCCTTGTCTTGGGGCCCCTCCCTCTCAAAAACCTTGCCAGAGAGGGCCTGAGAGCATTGCGGGGCAAAGCGGCTGCCAGGGGCACAGGCAAAAAAACAGCACAACAGGCAACGACAGGAGCAAAGAGCCATGAAAGGCAACGAAACAGGCACAATGAGGGAACAGGACAAGGTCCTGGCCGGCGAACAGGAGCGGCCTTCTGCCGCAGACGCAAGATGCCAGCAGCCTGGGGACACACAGCCGAAGAGCCTTGCGCAGACTCTGGCGCACGAACAGGATCCCGAACAGGACCGACGGGAAGCCTCTGCTGAAGCGCCCGGTGCAGTGTCCGCTGCAGCGCCCGCAGAAGCGCCGGGGGAAGCCCCGGAAAAGGATCCGCAGGACACAGGGACACTGGCCCGAAAGCCCGACCAGAAGCCTGATCAGAAGACGGATCCGAAGAACACCCGCAAGACAGACCAGCAGAAGGAACAGAAGAACCAGAAGACACGCAGGGACGGCGCAGGGGCTGCGCTGACCTGCCCCAGGTGCGGTGCCCCTGTCCATCCTGTCACCACCAGGGAGGGGCAGGTTCGCTTCTGGGGTTGCGAGGCCTTCCGGGAAACCGGCTGCACGGGTCGCCTCTTTGTCGACCATGCACACACAGGGGGCGAGCCTGTGCCTGTCCCCTTCAGCTGCCCCGAGTGCCATCAGGGCCTGCACAAGGGCATTGGCAGGAACGGGACCGTCTACTGCGCCTGCTTTGACAAGGACGCCCATGCAAGCGGCGAAGTGCTCTTCTTCAACGAGGACGGAAGCGAGCGCCCGCGGCCAAAGGGCACCCACAACTGTCCCGAATGCGGCGGAAAGCTGCACTTTCTCATCCTGCGCAAGGGGAGCCACAAGGGCGAGGCAGCCTTTGTCTGCTTTGCCAGGACCCGGCATGCCCAGGCCCGCAGCCGCTACTGGCTCTCTTGTGGCGGTGCGCCCGACTGGGAACAGGAACTGCTGCCCCTTGCCTGATGCCTTCAGGAATCCGGACCGGTTTTCCGGAAAGGACCACCCTGCCCGTCGCAAAAACCGTCAGCAGACAGACTCGCAGACCTGAACAGGACGGCGGACAGGGGCAGGAATCACAAGGCCTGCCCCTGTCCTGCATGAAGGAAGCGCTCTTGCACAGCAGGCAGGAACAGGTCCAGCAGCGCCGACAGAATGTTCGCATGCCAGGGAGGAAGAGGCATGACAAGAAACCGTGTGCACACACCACACAAGGGGTGCTGCGCAGGCCCGGACAGGACAGATCTGTCCCGGGGCTGTGCGGACACGCCGCTTCAGGCATCGTCTTTTCAGGAAGCTCCTGTGCAGGACACGGCACAGGGGCTTGTGCAGAGCACGACAGGCAAGGGCACTGCCGGCAACCGTTCTTCTGGCAGTGCCTCTCGCAGCACTCCTCATGGCGCCTCTGACAGCGCCTCTTGCAGCGCATCTGCCCGATCCTCTGGCAGCACTGCTGACGGGGACTTTGTCTTCGAGCCTGCGGAGCCCTCGCCGAACAGGGCGGCAAGGACGGCAAGGGCGGCACGAAAGACCACCCGTCTCGGGCGTCTTGGGCAGCGTCTGACTGCAGCCTCAGGCCTCGGGGCAGGTCTTGCGGCTGCGGCAAGTCTTGTCCGCAGCCTTGGCCAGAGGCTGAGCCTTGCCCCCGTGCGCGAGCGGCTGCAGGACAATCTGGACCGGGCAGGCACACTTGAGCAGGCGGACTTTGCCCAGATCCTGCGTCTGTGGAACGTGCCCGAAGAGGCGCTTGGACGCTATGTGCGCGAGCGCCGCAGAGAGGCCTGCCTCTACGCTTTTGCCTGCGTGCTGGCCCTGCTTGCCACCGTGGCAAGCCTTGTGCGGCCTTCGGCAGTGCCCCTGGTCGGCGTCCTTGCCACCCTTGCCTGCCTGAGCTTTCTGATGGCCAGCCTTGTCATGTGCGCAGCTCAGATCTGGCGCGTCCGGGTGTGCACAAAAAGGCGCTTTGTGCCCTTTGCCCGCTGGCTTGAGAGGCTTTTCCTTCTGCGCCGCAGGGAAACTTCTCAGGAGACTCCTCAGGAAACTCCTTCGGGGACTTGTCGGCCTTGCCATGGACCCGGTCAGGGACCTGATCAGGGGAGCACGCAAGGGGGCAGACGGACAGAGGGTCAGAGTGTATAGGCGCGGTTGACATGGGCCAGGATGCGGCGGGCCACGTCCTCGCAGTCCCTGCTGTGCAGGGCCTTGAGAAGGCCCAGGTGTTCCTCGTGGAGCACTTCCTGGCGCTCGGGGATGCAGCCAGAGCGTGTCCAGGCCATGATCCAGGCCTGGTGCAGCTGGTTTTGCACGCAGTACAGAAGCTCGTTGCCCACAAACTCGCCCACCTTCTCCTCGAAGCTCACATCCAGGCTCAAGAGATCGTTGTCCGGCCAGCTTTCCTTCTGTGTCTCCTCAAGCAGGGTGTTCAGCTCGGCCAGCTGCTCTTCGGTATGGCTCTGGCAGAAGGAGACGAAGATCTGCTGCTCTATGAGGCTGCGCAGCTCGATGAGCTTTTGCAGGAACTCCTTGTCCACTTCCCGTGGCACTGTGTGCGAGAGCAGGCAGGGATTGTTCCTCGGAGCCGGATCGGCAATGTAGGTACCGCTGCCAATGCGGCTCACCACCTTGCCTGCGGCCTCGAGAAGCTTCAGGGCCTGGCGCACCAGGGTGCGGCTCACGCCCAGGCGCTCGGCCAGTTCCCTCTCCGGAGGCAGCCTGTCACCGGGCTTGTAGGACGCATCCGAGGCAAGGCTGTCCAGACGGCGCAGGACCTCCTGAAAGACATCGGTACGCTGTATGGGACGCATGTTGAGAAAAGGTTTGACGCTCATGGTTCTGTGGGGCAAGAAGTTGGAAAATCGGGGGGCCTCAATGTTTCTGTTGCTGGCCGTGGTACTTAGACGAGGACGCCTGAAAAGTCAAAAGGTTCCGAACGCCCGTCCTGCAGATTGCCACGCCCTTGCCGGATGGTTTTGGACCTGCAGGAAGACCCCTTCCGGACGAAAGATCCCTTTCATGGAAGGAATGAGCGGGACGTTCAGGCTCTCCCTGGGTCTGCGTTCAGGCGTTCAGGCGTTCCGGCTTTTTTGAAAACCTGCCCCGAAGAAAACCGCTTCCTGCCACATGACCCGCTCCTGCTTCCCTTGTCCCGGGATCCCCTGCCCCTCAGCCTCCATGGGGGATCGCATTCTCTGTCTGCACAACCATCCCTTGCCACACTACTGGGAGGTATCATGGCCGAACTCTTTCCCGGTCTTGCCGACCTTGCTCCAACCGATCTTTCTGTGCAGGTGCTCACGGCCCTCCTTGGCAAGGGCTGGCACGAGCTCTCGGCCCTGTCCGCACCAGGGTCGGAGGCCGTCATGGGGAACCTGCTCTTCACCCTCTTCAATATCCTCAACTGCTGCTGTGCCATCGTGGTGGCCTGGCTCTTCATCCTCACCACCCTCTCGGCGACCCTGGGCGCTGCCCAGGACGGCCGAGGCATTGCCGGCACACGCTACTCCAGCGCCTGGATTCCCCTGCGCTATTCCTTTGCCATGGGCGCCATCACGCCGGTCTTCTCCGGTCTCAATGCCATGCAGGTGCTCATGCTCTCCTGCATCTCCCTGAGCGTCCAGTTTGCGGACACCATGTGGCAGCAGGGCCTTGAACACATTGCCTCCACAGGATCCGTGCTCTCGCGCAGCCAGCCCGTGGTGGCCGCCTCGGCAGGCCAGGTCCTGCCGGTACTCATGGAACACCATGTGCTGCAAAAGTACTTCAAGGAGGACGAATGCTGCGCCATGAGTCCGGACAGCCGGCGCTACGAGTCAGGCTGGTCACAAAACCGCTACGTCATCCGCTTCGAGCTGCCGCCTGTGCTCAACTGTCCCAATCTGCGCGGCGACGACGGCTCGGGCCTCACCCTCAACCCGGCCCTCTCCTTCGGGGACCTTGGCGCCATCACCGTGAGCACGCCTGTACAGGCGGCTTCCGAGGCGCTCTCCACCGTGCTCAGGCCAGGCGGATCCCTGTACGAGGCAGCCGGCCGCAGTGTGGAGGCTGCCCTGCAGGCGCAGGACATGGACCGCTACGAGGCTGCCGACATGGCCTCTCTGGCAAGGCTCTATCAGGACACGGTGAGCTCGGCCCTGAAATCTGCCAGTACAAACGTGCTTGAGGAAAAGCGGCAGCTGCTTGAGAGCTTCAGCTCGCAGGCGGCCACGGGCGGCTGGTGGATGGCTGGCTCGTACTACTGGACGCTCGCCAAGATGGCCGCAGACTCGGTGGAAGCCATGCAGGATCGCACGACAGCCACCCCGGTCAATCTGCAGGCTCTCTCGGACTTCATGAACCCGGATCTCGAACGCAGGCTTGTACAGGCCCGGGAGCTCGGAGCACGGGCAGGCTTGCTTGCCAGCGAAGGGGCCGGCACCGTCAATCCGGTCACGGGCAGCACCCTTGTGGCCGGCAGTGGCAGCCGGGAGGAGGCAGCACAGAGCAATGACGGCAGCGTGACCACCATGCTGGCAGGCTTCTTTTCCGGAGCCTCCCATGCCCTCTCGGAATTTGCCCTGGACGAGGCGGAGGTGGGAAGCAGCCTCATTGCCGGGCTTGGCGGCCACGATCTGGTCTTCAATGTGGTCAAGGCTGCCCGCACCCTCATGAATGTCTGCGAAAACGCCGTGTTCTCCTACATGTCCCTCAAGGTCTTTGCCCACGGCCTGGGGGCTCTTGTGAAGAATCCCGTCACAGGGAGCATTGCCGGAGCGGCCGAAGGCCTGCTCGATCTCGTGGGCAAGGTGGCCCTGGCCATAGCGGCTCCATTGTGGCTTGTCTGCTGGTTCTATGCCTACATGCTGCCCATGCTGCCCTTTCTCGCCTGGTTTGTGGCCATCATAGGCTGGCTTGTACTCTGCCTGGAAGCCGTGGCTGCCTGCCCCCTGTGGCTTGTGGCCCACTGCATGCCGGAAGGCGACGGCTTTGCCGGCGCCTCTGCCAGGACCGGCTACGCCCTTTTTCTGAGCGTCCTTTTGCGCCCCCTGCTCCTTGTGCTGGCCTTCTTCATGTGCATGATTGTCCTCTCGGTCTCGGGCTCCTTCATGGGCACCCTGCTTGTGCCCTTCTTTGACGTGCAGGGTGGCGCCTTTGCCACTGGCGGCTTTGGCACAAGCGGCTTCGGCATTACGGCAAGCATCTCCACGGTGATCCTGGTGGGCCTTGTCTGCGGTATAGGCACATGGAAACTCTTCACCCTCATCACTCTCATTCCCGATCGCATCATCCGCTGGGCAGGCCAGCTCGTTGCCACCCTTGGCGACTTCAATGCCGAGCATTCCCTGCAGCAGGATCGGGCCACCATGGACTCCACGGCGGCCCGCCTCATCCCGTCCGTGGCCGCTGGCTCGGCCATCGGCGCCATTGCCAACATTGGCGCCCGCAGATACCTGCCGGCGCAGCGAACGGTCCTTTCGGAGTCCATTCCCGGGTCCGGGGCCGGCATGCAGGGTGCAGGCCCGCTTGATCAGGCCCTGGCCCAGGGAATACGCACGTCTTCGCGAGCAGGCGCTGGCGAGGAGGCCTGATTCGGCCTGCCCCTGTCTGATTCGTTCCAGAACTATCCACCTTTCAAACTTAAGGTGGCCTGCCTATATTAATATTTTGAAATTATTACAATTTTCATGGTTAGCATTGTATAGTTCAAGGAAAAGCAGCTCTAGGGCGTGTTGACAAATCAAAATCCGACAGTGGCAAAGCGGCATATGCCGGTATAATGAAGGCACCGACTTCCATCAGAGCTCACTGTCGCACCATGCCCGTCTGAAATCAGGCAGATCAGGGCGACACATCATTTGTCAACACGGCCTAAGGAACCCCTTGTCCCCCAAAAAAACTCCAAAAAAATAGTGTATGGAAAAACATGAACTTGGCGTGATTTTGGCCAAGTTCTTTTTTTCACTTCTTTTCATAAAACAGAAAATGCTTATCATTAGCACATGAAACACCGGTTGGATCTGGGCCCGGGGCCGGCTGCAGCCAGCCCCGTTCAGGAGAGCTGCCTTCTGTCACTCCGCAGTCGGGCCCGGATCCGAAGCCCTCCGGGCTTCCCTGTTCTCATCCCCCTGCTGTGACCCTGTCCGCAAGCCTGCCCGGCCTGCCCTCCAGGACCTGCCTCTCTGGCAGGTCAGCCCTCCTTGCAGGATCCGGACAAGGTCAGACCAGGCAGCAACAATCCAACCCCAACGGAGTACCCCATGGGCCGTCCATATACAGGAAAGGTGACCGAGAGCCAGGTGCGCGAGCGCCAGGCCAATGGCGACATCTACGTCTATCTGCGGCGCACGCAGTACAACCGCGACAGCAAGAGAACTGTTTCCTTGGGCAAGACCCTGCTTGGCAAGATCCCCTGCGGTGAAGTGGAAATGGTGCCGACAAGGCCCAGGAAAAAGCCGCAGACAGCCGAGAATGCCCTGACCTGCAAAAAGGCCTGCACCCGCGCCTCCGCCTAAGAGCACGGCGGGCAGGAGAGCCAGACGGCACGTGCTCTCAAGTTCCGAATAGCCCCTGCGCACCTTGTGTGCACAGTACACAAAAGCGCTCCCCACCCGGTGACCGGGACTCCTGGGGGAGCGCTTTCTTCTTGGATTTGTCCAGAAATAACTTGGTTTCATTTGAACGCATTTATCAGAGTCAGAGGCGGAACTATAGCCGATGCAGTTCATAAAAACGATTGAGTAATTTCTGGACGGTTCCTTGTTCCTCTTTGGTGTGCCTTCCCTGGAGTGCTCTCAAAAAAGCGCTGCAGGACTTTTGGCCCGGGCCTTTCAGGACCGGCACAGGTCGTTGCCAAAGGCCATGCGTTCAAAGTCGCTGACGGGCACGGGCCTTGAGAAGAGGTAGCCCTGGGCCAAGGTACAGGAGCACTGCTCAAGGAAGCCCCTGTGGGTCTCGGTCTCAACGCCCTCGGCAAGGACATTGAGGCCCAGTTCCCTGGCCAGTTCCACAATCTTGCGGATGACCATGCGCTCTCTCGGGTTGTTCAGACCGGGCGAGGCAAAGAAGCTGCGGTCGAGCTTGAGCGTGTCCACGCGCAGGGTGGGCAGAAGGCTCAGGGAGGAGTAGCCTGTGCCAAAGTCGTCCATGGAGCACTGGAAGCCTGCGCCACGGATGGTGTCTATGGCATCCTGAATGAAGGCCGGTTCCTGGCAGAACAGGGTTTCTGTGATCTCGAGCTCCAGGAACTCGTGGGGGATGCCGTGCACATCGGCAATATTGTTCAGATCTTGCAGAAGATGGGCATGGGCAAGATCCACGCGGGAGAGATTGATGGAAATGGGCAGGTAGGGTTTGCCTTCCTCGTGCCAGCGCTTCATGAGGGCGCACACCGAGGTGAAGACCCAGGCATCCACCTTCCGAATGAACCCGTTGCGCTCCAGAATGGGCACAAATTCGTCGGGCCAGATTTGCCCAAGCTGCGGGTGCTTCCAGCGCACCAGGGCCTCGGCGCCGCAGATGCGGCCCGTGGCAAGCTCGACCTTGGGCTGCAGCAGGACATAGAAGGCGCCGGCCTCAAGGCTTTGCTGCATGCAGTTTTCTATGCTCTTTTCCCGGCGGGCCCGGTTCAGGTCTTCCTTGTCGTAGAGGGCATAGACAATGTGGTTGCCAAAGTGCCTGTCTGCCCGCTCCATGGCCATGCCGACCCTGTCCTTGAGAAGAATGTAGTCCACATGGGGGTCCAGCAGGATGCAGGCGCCCACCCGGACGCTGAAGGCATAATAGCCGGAGCCTTCCCCTCCCATGGCCGGAAGGGAGCGGGCCGTGGCCGCAGCGGCCGAGTCAATCCACTCAAGAACCATCTCCAGGCGCAGGCTGTCGCAAAGAAGATCAAAGGTATCGATGCCGGATCGACACAGGCAGGTGGCACTGCCCGGCAGGTAGTGCGCAAGGTTCGTGAAGAAGGTCTTCAAAAGCCTGTCGCCCTGGGCACGACCGAAGAAGTCGTTGAAAATCTTGAACTTGTTGATATTGATGCTGAAGAAGGTGTACTGGCCAGGGTGGGAGGTACGCAGGCGCTGATTGAGCTCGTACTCGAAGCGCATGGTCGACATGCCGCCGGTCACGGGATCTTCAAGGGCCAGGGAGCGACAGTAGCGGTAGAAGAAGCCCAAAATCGCGCAGGTGAGCCCCAGGAGCAGGATGACGGCCACGGCCGTCAGAAAGACAGTGCGGTTCAAAAAGAAGAATTCGCTCGTCCCGAATTCACCCACGCTCATGACATAGAGGTAGAGTCCGCTGCAGCTTAAGGGGATGAGAATGCTGTCCCGCTGGACACCGTTTACACTGTACTGGAAGCTGAACGTCCTTTGCAGAGGTTTGCTGCGCAGGGCATTGACCTCGTTCAGGATGGGCCTCTGCCCTTCTGCCTGCAGCAGGGACTGGATGGGGATGTTGAGCCTGTCCATGGGATGCAGCAGGGCAAAATCCCGCGAATGGAAGAGGATGGTGCCAGCGCTGTCAAAGAGGGCATAGGAAATGGAGCCGCTCAGGAGTCGTTTGTCGCGGAGGTTTCTGCCCCAGTCATCGTTGGCATCGGCCACCACGGCACCGACGATTTGCCCGTTCTTCTTCAGGGGCACGGCAAAGGCCAGCTGGTTCTTGTGGACCGCGGCCCCATCCAGTTCGCGCAGGGAGGCGCAGTTGAAGGCTGTGAACTCGCCTTGCAGGGCTCTGCGCACGCCCGCATTGGTGGAGAAGTCGTACTGCTGCTTGTGCAGATGATCCATCCCTCGGCCGTCGCGTCCAAGAACATAGAGCTGGTTCAGGTTCAGCTCCCTGGTCAGCACCTCGGCATCGAAATCGTGCATGGTATCATCATAGAGATGTTCCTTGCCAAGCCGCTCCAGGACATGCCAAGTGGATCGCAGGCTCAGGCGTATGGAGCTGGAAAGCCCGCCGGCAATTTCCCTGAAGTACTTGTGGCTGCCAGCCTGTATGTTTTCCGTGGCCTTCCAGGTCACAGCCCCGAGCCCTGCGATGGAGAGCCCCAGGATCAGAACAAGCGCAATCCACAGTTCCTTTGCGGAAACAAAGAAAAACTTGTGAATGAGCTTGTTGAAGAGGGCTGACATGGGCAATCCTAGACTGAAAGCCCTTTTGGGGAAGGGGCTGGTGGAACAAGGAAACTTGCTGACGAGACTGGCAAAAAGGCTGAACCAAATACCTTTTGTGAACCGGATAGGGTTGGGTATACTGTTCCCGTGGATTTTGCAACTGCTCCGTCTTAACAGGCAACGTGCTCAACTTATTGAAAATACGATAACTCCTGCCCCCTGTCCCGTCTGGACGCCGCCAGAAAAAAAGACACGTTTGGAGCAAAAAGGAGGCGGTCCGCAAACGAGGCTTGTACTGCAGAAATAACTGCCAACCTGACGCTCAAAGACACGTTCTCTTATGCGCCTTGTGCGAGATGGCACAGGGGACAAACAGACACGCTGCGCGCTTTTCGAGACTGCACAAAAAGCAAAACAAGCAAAAAACATGCCAGAATAATTGAAAATAAGGGTTGGCAGGGCCTCAAAAAGCTGTTAGAAAGCAGACAGGGCTTTGTATACCTTTGGGATATGCTTTTTGAGCCAGGGACATCTGTTCCCCCTGAAGAAAGTATCCCTGCACAAGGGCCCTGCAAAGACTCTCGTTCACCATCAACCCCAACATTTCCATCAGGAGGCAACGCATCCTCCCGCAAGAAGCTTCCTCAAGGACGCACTTGCACGTCCCTGTACGACCCTGAGGGCAGTCCAGGGACTTCAAGGCCCAAAAGCTGCCAGGCCTTTGGCACATCTGTCAGGAACAGGGAGGCCGCGCTGAAACATTATGAAAGAGAGCCAGAACACCCAATCCGCACAGGAAAAGCTGCGCAGGCAGCGTCGTACCATACTGGCGGGCCTTGCCGCTGCAGGCCTCGCCTATGCAGCCCCGGGCCTTTGTTCCCTCAATGAGGCCCATGCCTATTCGCACCCGAGCAGACGCTCGCGCAGATCCCGTCCCTCGCGCTCAAGGCGCAGCCGGCAGTACAGCCGCTACACAGGGCCGACCCATCCGAGCCGCTACGGCAGAAGAGGAGATCGCCCTGACAGAGGGAGGGATGGCGGCTACGGAGGGTACGGCTGGTAGCTCGTTCCCCTGAACTCCCCCAGGCAGCCCTGCAGCGCCCCAGCATGCGGGGCCTTTGCACATCCGAAGACCATGCGGCACAGAGAACCACCACTTTGTGCCGCTTTTTCAGGGGCCCGGTCCAGGACTTCAGACCAGGACTTCAGACCAGGCTGGGATTTCAGCCGATTTTCAGGCAGATCCTCAGATCCCGGACCCCATCAGCAGCCGTCCGTCATCCGTCCATTGCACACAAGGGCGGCCACCGTACACATCAGGCGCAAGGGCATGCACACAGACAGGCTCACCCATCCCTCCCCGCAGGCTTCAGAGACACAGGCCCTGCTGCAGACAACCGATCTGCAGGTGCAGGGTCTGCGCGGCCGGGTGCGCCTTGTTCTGACCCGCGAGGAAGTGCGCGCCGTTCACGCCTACCTTGCCCTGTGGCCGCACACCCTGATCTGCCACGGGACAGGCCCTGAACACGCTGCCTCTCCCGTGTACAAAAGCGCGATCCCCTGTACAGAGGCCGACCTGTCAGAAAGGATGACAGACAGGACGGCAGACGGGACGATCGCTGCAATCGAGCGTGCCGAAAGGCCTGGACCGGCAGACTGCCTGCTTGTGCTGAGCCGCAGACAGGCCGCTTCTCTCAAGGCTGAAGGCCCCGAGCTGCAGGAGGCAGAGGCGCCGAATGCACTCCCGGCCTGCGGGGAAGCCGCGGTCTGCTATCTTCTGGAACAGGATCCCACAGCACCCGACGGGCAACGCCAGGAAGAAACCCTGGCCGCAGCCCTGTGCAGTCTGGGCATAGCCCTGGTGGCCCACTGGTGCATGGCACAGGGCACACTGAGCATGCACGGAGCACTCCTCGCCATGCCTTCTGCCGGCGATGCCGACGATGCGGGAGGCCTGCTCCTCCTTGGCGCCAACCGTGGCGGCAAGAGCTCGCTGTGCGTGCGCCTCATGGCTCGGGGGCTGCGCACCCTTGGCGATGACATGCTGGGGCTTGACACCGAGGGCACCTTTTTGTCCCTGGGGCTTGCGCCGCGCCTGCGCATCCCCCTGCCCCCCTCCCCGGTTCTCAGAGACTTTGCTTTCGGGCATGCCGGAGCAGGCGATGAACGGGCCTTTTTCCTACAACCGGATCCACGCTACCTGGAACCCTTTGCAGGCAGGTATCAGGCAAGGCGCATCCGCCAGATTCTGATCCTGGAACGCATGCCCAAAGAGCTCTGCCAGCAACCATCGGCTCAGGCTCGCACCCCTGCAGACACACTCACCGAGCTTGTGGGGCGCTTTTTCATGCAGGAAGGATCGGCCCCGGACGTCCTTGATGCAGCCTGTCACCTTGCCGAGACCGTGCCCTGTGCAACCTTTCGCTATGCCGACCTTGACGAGGCGGCAGATCTGCTCTGGAATCTTCTGCAAAGGCCCTCGCAGGAGGATGAGAATGAAGCAGGCCAAGGCCTCTTTTTTGACGGCTGGGAGGAAGAGATGCTGCCTGCGCCTGGCAGAGCATGCGACGATGCGTCAGACGCAGGTGCAGAGTATGGCCTGAATGCAGAAAACGAAGAGGCCGAAGAAGCCAGGGCAGACGCGCTGTCTCTGCCTGATGGAGAGGAAGACGAGGACGCTCCGGACCCGGACTATGAGAGCAGCAAGATTTTGGGCACACAGGAATACTGCCGCTGCACGGGCGTCCTGCTTGAACAGCGCCTGGGCATCCATTTCCTTGTAAACCCGGACCGGGATGGCATTCATGTCCTCAATGAGACCGGCCGCATCATCTGGCAGCTGCTTGGTGATCCGCTCAGTCTGGACGAAGCCTGCCTGCTGCTCGAAGAAGTCTATCTTCAGACGGATCCAGCGTGCATTGCCAGGGATTTGCAGAAACTCTTTGCCGACCTGCTGGATGCGGGTCTCATCAGGCCCTGCTGAAATCCTGTTGAATCCTGCCTGTCCCCAACGCGATGTACTCATTACATTCCAGCAACTTGAAGCTCCCCCGTTTCACAACGGGGGATTCTCTCCCAGAACAAGAAAATGGCTTTCTGCAGAACCTTTCGGC
>CALVHF010000061.1 GCA_944327295.1 uncultured Desulfovibrio sp.
CGTCAGCCTCTGTCAGGCGGCGCGAGGAGCGTTTCTACGCTTGTGCACCCCGCCTGTCAACAAAAATCTGCACTTTTTTCAAAAAAAATTTGCAAAGCCCGTCCGAACCTGGAGCCTTTGCTGTTCTCTGCTCCCTTCCTTGTCCTGCGATTCCGGCAGATTATGCCCTAATCTGGCTTCTGTCTGGAACTGGCCACCATTTTTCTCCGCCTCGCCTCTCTGGGGACCTCTGTGCTCTGCGAATACGCCCGGGACTTTCCCCTTGAGGGAGTACGGAAGGTCCTGACCAGGGTACAGGAGCCTCTGGCTGGTCCTGGTTCACCCTGGGCGATCCAGAGCGTCTCAGGTTCTGGCACGAGACTGCACACATGCGTGTGACTGCGTCCTGGAGTCTGTGCCTGGACCTGTTCCTGGGCGCTTCTCCTTGCCGTCTGTCTGCCAGTATCGGGGCTTCGGCAGGTTTTGCGACACTTGTCCCGAAACATGTCTCTGAACTCGTCCGGAATCGGAATCTCCACGTGCAGGATGTCGTCGGGACAAGGCAGTTCGACCAGGGGGCGCACCCTGTGAACATATCCTGGCCTCTCCAGGCAACTCGATGCAGGAGAAAGATCTGTCTTTCTCCTGCAGAACCTCAAGCTCGGTCCGCAGGTTGTCCTGGGCATGGAAGAGAGCCACCCTGGCTGTTGATCCGCCTGCAAGGAGTTCGATATCGGGGAAGGACACGGAGGAGCTGCTGTTGCCGTCTTCTCTGACTCTGGCGGCAGGAGAGGCTTCTTTTACGATGTGCTCGCCTGGTGGTCGTGCCTTTTGTTGAGAGGGGCTTCGGCTCTCTGCGGATGCCCGTCGCTTCGTCACGCAAAAATCATTGGGCAAAGGTCTGGGCGAACGCTGTGACGATGCGGAAAACCTCTCTCTGTTCTCCATGGGTCTCTCTAAGGAAGGCAGGGAGAGCGACTCTTGCAGGCATTGAGAGACAGCTGTCCAGGCGTCTGCACAGGGACATGCAGACGCCTGGCTCCATCTCCCCCATTCTGCTCCTGCCCCGACGCTCCAGTGCCCTGTGCCTGCTCGCCTGGGGGCCGTCGGGAGCTTTGTGTCCAGGTAAGCCCGGGGTAACAGAGGCAACGGCAGGAGCATGCGTGAGAGACAGGCCCGGAACCGCCGTGCGATGGACAAGGGAGTCGAGTCGGATGTGTGCCTGTCTGTCCGCGGAAGAAAGACCCTGCAGCCAGAGCGCCACTCGGGGCGGCACTCTGGACGGTATCCAGAGCAACACCTGGGGCCGATGCCTCTGCGGGAGCTCAAGGAGCACGGCACAGCCTTTCTCTTCTTATATATGGGGCTGGAACAAGGACTGGCATCGGGGCTGTCTCCAGGCCCTGACACAAGGGCCAAGACTTTCTCGTGTCTGGACAGGCACTGGAACGAATTGCTCTCTCCCGCTGGGGCGAGCCCCTGTCCCTTGCCTTGTTTGGAGATCAGAGGAGCACAGGGCTTTGGTCAGGCATCCGAGTCCTGCTTCTCCCAGCCTCTGCCGGTATGAAAAAACTAATGATAACAAGAGACTGAAAGGAAAGCGTTCTGCCGTGCATGAACTGGCGCTCGTTTGCAAATGACGTGTCCGGATTAGTGCAGAGAGTATATTTGCCAGGATTCTTGCCCTATGCACCAAAAGAGAGTTGCTCATAAAATCATTCCAATTGATGCAAAAGGGATGTGTGTTGCTAAATTGGTGAAAAATTGCTCTAAAAAATGGTGTACATGCTGTAGAATAAATATCTCTGCTTGAAGATATACGGATATATAGATATTGACAGGATAAATGCAAACAAAATATGTGCATACAGTGATTCTTGAAGGGCGCGAAAGGATCTCCTTGAAGAGCACGAACTGAATCGCGCAAAATCGTGCAAGGAGTGGCCTGAGCGAGCCCCTTGTGAGCCTGGCAGACCTGCCTTTTTTGGCGCAGGCACTTCCTTGCCCTGCAAAGGGAGGCCATGCACAAAAAATGAAGAGCAAAGGGCAGAACCTGAGAAAAGACTTCAGGGCTGCCCTGCTCTCCTTTGCCTGGGGGCGAGACGGGTCTTACTTTGTTTCCTGAAGGAAGAAGCGGTTTTCCTGACGGGCTGCGAGCTTCTGGGTGAACATGGGGGCAAAGGCCAGGTAATCCGGGCTCACGCATTCCTTGGCCTGCACGGGACAGGAACGGATGCAGCGGAAACAGGAAATGCAGGTGTCGGCAATGGTGCAGCAGTCTTCAGCTATGGCCTGCACAGGACAGGATCGCACACACAGGCCGCAGTGCGTACAGGCTTCGGTGGTCGTGGGACGGAACTTGCCGCCCTTGCCACCGTCCTTGTAGGGCCGGTGACCGGAAATCTGTTCCAGGGACAGGGGCTCGGCGGCAAGGGCCCTGCGGGCAAAGTCCTCGCACTGGGCCCGATCCGCGCTGTCGGGCCTGGTGGTGGCAATTTCACCAAAGGTGTGCCGGCCGACCACGGCACAGGCGCCCTTCACCACAAAGCCGTGGGCTGCAGCCCAGTCTGCCAGTTCCAGCAGGGCATCATCATAGTCCCTGTTGCCGAAGGTCACGACCACAATGGCGGGCGTCTGCGTGCCCTGGACACGGGCCAGGCGCTCCATAGCGACCTGGGGCACCCTGCCGCCATAGACGGGAGCGCTCACGATCACAAAGTCTTCGGCTGCATAGACGCGCTCAGGCCGGGTCTCCAGGGTGAGATCCAGGGTGTCCTTCACTGCACCGATTGCGGCAGCCATGGTCTGTGCAACGGTGCGAGAATTGCCGGTAGGAGAAAAGTGAATCAGGGAAACGGGGGTCTGCATACAAATATCCTTGCGTATCAGGCACAAATGTGCACCCTGTATGCCCCGGGCGCGCAAGGCCCCGGGAACAGTGGAAAAGGGCTCTCAAGGCACAAAAAGACACTGCAGGCAGTGCCCTTTGTGCCTCCTTGGGACATGCCCCCGAAGCCCTACGCCTTCCCTGTGGCTCTGGCAAGCCCGGGAAGGCCCTGCGGCGGATGTTCTGCTGCGGATGCCTTGATGCGAACGGTATGCCGAGGACATTTGGAGAGACAGTCTTTGCCCGGGCTGTCTTGTCTGCCCGCAGGCCCCTTGCGCTTCTTCGCGGGTCGAGAGTCTCTCTTCCGACAGCTCTTCGGCCGATTCCCCAAACAAGGCGTCTCGAGAAGGCCAGGCCTTGGGCACGACCCGATGCCTGGCTCGCGAAGTCTGGAGTCAGATGAAGAGCGTCCTGCACAAGGGGGGTTGGTGTATGCTTTTGTCTGTTTTTGGTGCACTGAAGCCCCTTGTCCGATTCAGGGAGAACAGATATCCTGTGCACCATGAAGCGTGACGTCAGGATTGTGATGTATTGGTGCAAACTACAAGCAGCAGATGAAGAAGGATAGAATTTGCGCCAAAACAGACCGTCAACTTCAGACTGAAAATGGTGCATACATAGTTCAGTGATTGGGGAATGCTTTGAAAAATTCAGGGAATATCCATGGGATAGTTTTTGTCGCACTGGGACGACCTCCAGGGGCGTTGTCAGAAGCAGAGCAGATTTTTTGCAGTGGAACTTCAGGCCTGGTTCCATGCCGGCTTGAAGTCTGGTTGAAGTATGCACTAATCAAATGTGAAGTTTTGGGCTGTCTTTTTGGTGTCTTTTTGATGCAAAAACGTATCACAAGAGCTCTGCAGGCTGCTGTTCTTATGGTGCATGCCTCTCGTCTTTTGATGAACACTCTTCCCCTGCACGGTCTCCACTTTCCTGGACGCCTGCCTTGTGTACCTGCTTCTCATGGACCTTGTGTCCCCTGCGCACGGCCTCTTCTGCAAGGACAGGGCGCCCAAAAGGTCCTTCCCCTGCCTCTTCATCCTTATATATTGCGCTCCGTCCCCGGCAGCCCCTGCCAGCAGGTCCCCGTGTCCTGACAGGCCCTTTGGCCTGCCTCTCAGGGCGGCAGGGCCGATCCCCTGGAAGCTTTGCGTTCTTCGACACCGGACCGAAAAAACGAACCTGATATTGAGCAAGGGAGTACGGCATGCACCAGAAGTCTCAGGGGCCTCCGAAAACGGCTCCCAAGGCCACGCTCTGAATGCTCCTTTCCTGATCCTGATGGCCAGGCATCCCGGCCATCCTCTTCCTTGTTTTCCGGACTCATTTGACAAGGACAGGGGCGGGAAGTAGTTCTTTTCAGTTCCTGTTCCCATGCTCAGGACGAGATCGCCCAGGCCTTTTCAGGCGCACAAGCACCCAAACTCAGGAGAAAGAGCCCATGCAGATGCGCATAGGCGTCACAAGCATCGACTTTCAGCACGAAAACGGATCGCTCTTGGCAGAGATCGCAGGCCTGTGTGCCTGCTTTGGCCTGACCAGACCGGAACTTGAGGCTCTCTTTGCCAAGATGCCCGCAGCCCTTCCCTGCCGGGAAGGCTATGTGCCCCTGGGGGCTTTTCTGACGGCCTGCAGTCAGCTGCTTCGCGAGTCCATGACGCTGTGCGAGGAAGGAGCCCTGTCCAGGGAGCAGCTGCGTGAACTGGAGCTGCGCACCCATAACTATATCCTGCTTGTGGGCGCACTCAGCCAGGATCTGCTTGGTTCCTGCCAGAGCCTTCCGGCCATATCCTCTGCTTCCGGGCCGCAGGTGCAGCCTTTGACTGCCGGCGAACTGCACACGGAGCTTGCCTCCTTTACCCAGACTCTCAAGAGCATGGCCCGCATCTGCCTTGAGCTCTTTGACAGCCTCGAAACCATGACCGATGCCTCGAGGCCGCCCTCATCCCTTTTTGGTACGGCCACCAGTCTGCTGGACATGATCCACACGGCCTGCTGGGAATACACCCGCTGGTACTCTCTCTACCAGGCCAGCTGCCCCAGGGACACCACTGCCGGAACCGGCGGTTCCGAATCCGCCCGTTCTGAAACCGTCCCTTCCGCGGACGCGTCTTCCACTTCTTCCTGATTCTTCCTTTTCAACTTCTTCCCCAGGATAGCCCTATGTCCCTTTCTGCAACCTTCCCTGCCCCCTGGATCTGGCTCGGACACCGCATCTCCTACGGCGAGACCGATACCATGGGCATTGTGTACTATGCCGAATATCTGCACATCTTCGAGCGGGCCAGAGACGCCTATATCAGATTATCCGGATTCAGTTATAATGTCGTGGAGGAGCGCGGCATCTACCTGCCCGTGCGTGAGGTTCAGTGCCGCTACCGCTCCCCTGCCCGCTTTGACGATGTCGTGCACTGTCGGGTCGGCATTGCGGAATGGGGCCGTGCGTCCCTGACTTTCTCCTATGAGCTCACCAACGAGACCAGGGATCGCGTCCTTGTCACGGGCATGACGCAGCACGCCTCTGCCGATGCCAGCGGCAAGCCCGTGCGCATGCCGGACTGGCTCAAGAGCATCACAGACAACATTCCCCACGACACTTTCGTGTCCCTCTAGAGTACTGTCACCCGGTGTGCCAAGCCGAACGCGAGAGAGGCACACGAGAGTGCAACCTAAAGGATGAGACTGTCCTCAAATCGAGCATTCGAGATGAGCAAAATGGCGGGTTGTCTTCAGTCGAATCAACCTTTGAGTTCCACTCTCAGCACACGTTCAAGGACAAGCACCTTGTCCGAATCCCCTTTTTGACAGCAAGGCGGACAGGCACCTCAGAGTGGTGCCTGTCCGCCTTGTGCCTTTCCCCGGGCCAGGAGCCCTCAGGAAACCGCAAGCCTACTGATGGTAGGTTGCGAGGAATTTGGCAAACTTTTCCATGGCTTCCTCAAGCACGGCCACCTGGGGCAGATAGACAATGCGGAAGTGATCGGGCTTGGGCCAGTTGAAGCCGGATCCCGGGACAAAGAGAATGCGCGTGGCCTTCAGGCAGTCCAGGGCAAACTGGGAGTCATTGGTGATCTGATAGCGCTCGGTATCAATCTTGGGGAAGATGTAGAAGGCAGCCTTCGGCTTCTTGGCGGAGATGCCGGGAATGCTGTTCAGAGCATCGTAGATGTAGTTTCTCTGCTCGTAGACGCGGCCGCCGGGCACAATGTACTCGTTGACGCTCTGATAGCCGCCCAGGGCCGTCTGAATGATGGACTGTCCGGGCACATTGGAGCACAGGCGCATGTTGGAGAGCATGTTGATGCCCGCAATGTAGTCCCTGGCCACGTTCTTGTTGCCGCTCAGGATCATCCAGCCCACCCTGAAGCCGCAGACCATGTGGGACTTGGAGAGGCCGCTGAAGGTGACGCAGAAGAGATCCGGAGCCAGGGAGGCAATGGAGACGTGCTTTTCGTCGTCCATGACCAGACGGTCGTAGATTTCGTCGGAGAAGATGATGAGCTCATGACGCCTGGCTATCTCCACAATGCCCTTCAGGATGTCCACGGGATAGTTGGCGCCTGTGGGGTTGTTGGGATTGATGACAACCAGGGCCTTGGTGCGGGCCGTAATCTTGCTCTCCATGTCGGCAAGATCCGGATACCAGTCGGACTCCTCGTCCAGGAGGTAGTGGACGGCCTTGCCGCCGGCCAGATTGGCACAGGCGGTCCAGAGCGGATAGTCCGGAGCAGGAATGAGGATTTCGTCGCCGTTGTTGAGCAGCGCGTTCATGGCCAGCTGAATGAGCTCGCTTGCGCCGTTGCCTGTATAGACGTCCTTCATGCCCACATTGGAAATGTTCTTGATCTGGGCATACTGCATGATGGCCTTGCGTGCCGAGAAAATCCCCCTGGACTCGGAATAGCCCTGCGAGTTCACAATGGCATCGCGCATGTCGAAGATGACTTCTTCGGGCGCCGTAAAGCCGAAGGTCGCAGGGTTGCCGATATTCAGCTTCAGTATCTTCATGCCGTTCTCTTCCATCTCTGCGGCGGCATCCACCACTGGTCCGCGCACATCGTAGAGAACATGGCTCAGTTTGTCGGATTTTGCAAAGGATCGCATTGTCTTGGCTCCTTGAAAAAATGTGAATCCTGCAATCCATGAAAAAAGGCACTTCAGGCTCGTGTCCGGCAGGGACGCATTCCTGGCACAAAGGCGTGCTCCTTCCTGCGAAAAGAAAAAGGAAAGTACCTGTGTACTTCCCCTCTTCTCACGTTTTGTCAAGCGCTTACAGGAACACAAGTCTGGAGGTCAGGCTCTTTTTGCCTGCAATTCCTTGCAAAATCCTTCTCTTTTGTTTGTGCTGCACAAAGCTTTTGTGCCCGCATCAAACAGCCCGGCACAAAAGCCTGCAGGCTCTGTCTGTGTTCTTTGTGCCAAAGGGCAGACCTGGGGGCCAGCCTCCATGAGACAGGCTTCAAATCAGCTCTGCCCCTCCGGCCTTTCTTGTCCGTGCAGGCCCTCTTGCAGGACACAGGTCCACTGGGACAGGATGCGCCCGATTGCAAAGTCTGCGGCACGCTCTGCCATCCGCGCCTGTTCCCTGGCATCAGGTCTCATGACGAGAGTCTTGTGCAGTCCGTCGGCAAGGCCCGAAGCAGATGCCTGCACAAGCAGGCCAAAACGTCCGTGAGCCAGCACTTCGGCAGGGCCGCTCGGGCAGTCCACGGACACCACAGGCAGCCCCAGAGCCAGCGCCTCGACCAGCACCAGGGCAAAGCCCTCGAAGCGCGAGGAGAGAGCCAGGACGCTTGCCCTGCGCATGAGGGGATAGGGGTTCACAAAGCCTGGCAGGAGGACCTGCCCTTCAAGTCCCAGGGCCTGTACCTGTGCTTCCAGCTCCTTGCGCTGGCTCCCCTCGCCTGCCAGACACAGGCGCACCTGCAGGCCTCGATTCTTCAGGAGTGCCACGGCGTGGAGCAAAAGGCCAAAGTTCTTCTGCGGTTCCAGGCGACCCACGCCAAGCACAACTGCGTCGTGACTGAAGAACTCTGTCACTTCGGCTGGCAGGGGACCTTGAGCCAGGCGATGGATCTCGTCCAGATCCAGGCCGTTGTAGATGCGCTGAAAGCGGCCCCGTACATTGGGCCAGAATCTTTGGCAGGAGGCATGGATGCCGTCGCTGACACAGACCACGGTGCGGCAGCGGCCAAAGGCCAGACGGCAGAGTGCGCGGTACAGGCGGACATACCAGATGGGTCTGTCCTCAAGGTAGGCGGCAAGGTCCTTGTGCAGCCAGCCAGTGGCCCGTCCGGGTGCAAGCAGGGCTGCAGCAAGCAGGCTTTGCAGTTCCAGAGTGCCCAGGACGACCTGGCAGGAACGGGTCAGGCTGCGCAGGACGGGAAGAAAGCGCAGCCTGTCGGCAAGCCCAGGGCCTTTGGGCATGACCAGGGCGACCTGTTCAGGCATGTGGTCGCGCAGCTCGGGAAGAGCCCGCAGGCAGGCCACATGAACGCTCCAGCCCAGGCGTGCCAGTTCTCTTGCAAGCAGCAGAGCCATTTTTTCGCCACCTCCGCCAAAGCTGTGCATGACGAGGCAGATGGATGCGGTCTGTGTGGAGACTTCGGACATGCTGTGTTCCCTGTTGCTGGGATCATCGAGGCTTTCTGCGGGTCCCCCAAAAGGCTCCTTCTGGAGCGTCTGGCCTTGGTAGACGGGGAAACGGTCCCACGACTTCAGAAAGCCAACCAGCAAATACTATTAATAAATTCTCTGTAGATGTCTTTGCAGCGCGGACGGTGCAGCTGCCCTCAGAGATGGCACGAGTACCTGGAGAGAGTACCTGGGAAGAAGGCCAGAGGGGATTGGGGGCCTTACCCGCAAATTCTCCCGAAGAGTCGTTTTTTTGTTAATGGCATGGAGTGCAGCCGCATGGGGAGACAGCATCCTCTTGAGCACTTTCAGCATAGAGAGTGTACGAAAGAATGGGTATTTCTTGAAGAGTCGTGACATTTTTTACGGCATTCACGAGCACCTTTTTGTCTTTTTCACTCAAAAGTTCAAGATCACCTCCTTCAAAATAGGTAAGTGTCTTCAAGATGATGCTTGGTTGAAACTGGTTACCATACAGAGATCTTGCAGCAGAAAGTCCTTTCGACAAATCCATTCCATTTTGAAGCATGGCAGAAATATCAAAATAATCCTTGAATTCGATGCGATTGAATATTGTCGCCAGCTTCATGGCCAGTAAATCATCGAGTGAAGCGATTTGAAGAGTAGTGCCAGGCATTGTCAGGGGCGTTCCGACTCTGCCTAAATGTATTCCTCCGAAAAAGGATATTTTGACATTAGTTGCAGTGATTATCGTATAGGTGTTTTTCGAATCCTGCGTAACCTTTCCTCTATCTAAAAAAGGAAGCAATCTTTTGATGTCTTCCTTTGCAAATTGCTGGCTTGAAAAAAAATCAAAGTCAACAGAATGGCGATGCCCTAAATGCAAAGCAACTGCTGTCCCACCGTATAGAACAAAGCCCATCTTTGACACAGGAGACAATAACTTCCAGACATCTTTCTGCTCACCAGGAAGAACATCAAAATGAATTTTAGATTTAGTCATGGAATCTCCGTACAGGCAGAGGTGGAACTTCACCCAATTCTATGTCGGTCAGACGATAGTGCCAGTACGACCATGATGGTGGATCAAACTGGCCGGCTTCTGCATGTTGCAGGACATAGAGCAGTCTCTCAGTGCCAACAATATCTATCATGCGACAGACATCGTCATAGTCTCCGACATTCATGATCTTGGCAATCAGCAAATCGGGGCGCTCCATGGTCAGTTCCCGGCTCTTCCACCAGATATAGTGAGAAAGAGAGGACAGTTCGCGAAGCTCTTTTTCCGACAAGTTGAGAGCTCGTACTCGTTCGTCTTGAGATGGAGGCAGAGCCATGTTTGGTCCTTTCGAGAGTCTGTGCGGGTGCTGGCGCACAGGGCAACTCCAGGCATTCAGCCTGCAGTGCGTTTGGGCAAGCGGCGGTGCGGGGAGGAAAGCTTCCCGAGCGCATCTGGAACAGACGCTGGAGCATCTGGCAACCACGAGGTCAGGGAGTGTTTCCGGCCATTTGTGTAGCACAGAAGGGGCTTCCAGCAAAGCGCTTTCCCATAGTTCTTTCTGACCCACTGAGCATTTCGGCACAAACCGTTCGCCAGGCTCCATCCGCCAGGCATGTGCCCCCTGTACTCCTGTGAAGACTCGGGAACGGCAGACAGTCACCTGTCAGGAGCAGGCCCTTGCCAGGTTACGGAAACAAGCTCTCTTTCGGGGAGAAATAAGGGCTTTCGGGCTTCACAACAGACACGATTTTGAGTAAAAACATGTATATTTCTGAAGGTTTTTTTAATATCTTATTGTTTTTTTTGAGAAAGTTTCTGGTTGTCCCTGCTGGCGGAGCAAAAAAACGTGCCGATTTTCGTGGACGGAGCGCACGCCAGGGGGGGCCTCCCGGACTCTTTTTCACTTCTTTTTTGTCTTTACCCTACACAAAAGGAGTTTCTGGCATGAACATTGTCTCCAAAACACTTCTTGGCGCCACCTGCGCCCTGGCTCTGGCCCTTCCCTGCCAGGCTGCAGACACCCTCATGATGGCAACCACCACCAGCACCCAAGATTCCGGCCTGCTGGAATTCCTGGAACCGACCTTCCGCCAGGAAACCGGCATTGAACTCAAGTGGGTTGCCGTCGGTACCGGCAAGGCCCTCGAAATCGCCAAGAACTGCGACGCCGACGTGCTGCTCGTGCACGCCCCCGCCGTGGAAAAGAAGTTTGTGGCTGACGGCTACGGCATCGACCGCCGCCAGATCATGTACAATGACTTTGTTATTGTTGGTCCCAAGAAGGATCCCGCCAAGGTAAAGGGCAAGAGCACCAGCGCAGCCCTGAAGACCATCTATGACGCCAAGGCCGTCTTCGTGAGCCGTGGTGACAAGTCCGGCACGCACAATGCCGAAAAGAAGCTGTGGGCTGCCAACAACCTGTCTCCCGACAAGGAAGCCTTCTACGTGTCGGCCGGTCAGGGCATGATGGCCACACTGGCCATTGCTGCCGAAAAGGGCGGCTACACCCTGACAGACCGCGCCACCTGGATCAAGTTTGACAACAAGAACAATCCCCTGACCATCGTGGTGGAAGGCGACAAGGCCCTCTTCAACCAGTACAGCGTCATGACCACCAATCCTGCCCAGTGCCCCAAGGTGAAGAAGGACCTGGCCAAGAAGTTCGAGGACTGGTGGGTGAAGCCCTCTACCCAGAAGCGCATCAGCGAATACACACTGGAAGGCAAGCAGCTCTTCTTCCCCAATGCCGGCAAGTAGCTGCTGACTGCCCCTTGAGACAAATCTGACCTGACAGGCGGGCTTGCGAGCCCGCCTGTGCTGTTCCCTGGGGTGAGTCCCGTGCCGGTCCTTCGTCTCCTGGGGAGAAGGACCGGAGATTCGGATCCCCTGCCGGTCGCCTTGTCCGCGAGGCCCAGGCGTCCCCGGCCAGTTCGGGGCCTTTCGGGGAAAGCACAAGAACGAGTATGTTGAAGGAGGTGGCGCCCTGCGCCCTGCAGACAAGGCAGGGCCTTTGCGCCTGGATGCAATGGGATATTTTGCTGACGGATTCAGTCAGGCTGCGGACCTGCTCCTGCATATGGACGATGCCACCATGTCGGCCATAGAGGCAACGCTTGTCTCCACAAGCTGGGCGCTGGCCATCGCCGCCCTGCTGGGCCTGCCCCTGGGCTTTGTGCTCGGCTACACAAACTTTCCCGGAAAAAGAGCCCTGCGGCTGATTTCCGACACCCTGCTGGCTTTTCCCACGGTGCTCATCGGCCTGCTTGTGTACGTTCTTATCACCGCACGCGGACCCCTGGGATCATTCGGCCTGCTCTTCACCCTGCCTGGCATGGTCATAGGCCAGACCATATTGGCCCTGCCCATCATTGTGTCCTGGACGGCGCAGGCGGTGGAAAACCTGGATGCCCGCTGCCGGCAGACCCTGCTGACCCTGGGCGCGAGCCGCACCCAGACTGCCCTGCTCACTCTGTGCGAGATACGCTACGATCTGGGCATGGTCTGCGTGCAGGCCTTTGGCCGCGTGGTCACGGAAGTGGGCGTGGCCATGATGCTGGGCGGCAATATCCGCTACTCCACCAGGACCATGACGACGGCCATTTCCCTGGAAACGAGCAAGGGAGAGTTTGCCCAGGGCATAGCCCTGGGACTTGTGCTCCTGCTCATAGCCTTTGTGGTGAACGCCCTGCTCACCTGGCTCAAGCGCAAGGGGGGCAAATGATGGACAGAATTTTCGAGGCTCGCAACCTGAGCCGGAGCTATGGCGGCGTGTGCGCGCTCTGGCTGCCCGAATTTCAGGTGGAGCGCGGCGAATGCGTGGCCCTGACCGGGCGCAATGGCAGCGGCAAGTCGACCCTGCTGCGGCTTCTGGCTTTTCTGGAACAGCCCGATGCCGGCACCCTGCACTACTATGGCAGCACTACCGATCCGCGCAGGGACATCACCCTGCTCCTGCAGGATCCCTATCTCCTGAAATGTTCAGTCTTCAAAAACGTCACCCTGGGCCTGCGCCTGCGCGGAGAGACAGATCATCTGGAAGAACGTTACAGGGCGGCCATGCAGGACGCGGGCTTTGAGGACCCCATGGCCCTGGCCGACCGGACCCAGGCCATGCTGTCCGGCGGCGAACGTCAGCGCGTGGCCCTGGCCTCCAGGCTGGCCCTGTCTCCCAGGGTACTGCTCCTGGACGAACCCACGGCACACGTGGACGCGGCCAGCGAGGAAATCATCTATGCCTCGGTGCGTGCCTGCCTAAACAGGGGCGTCACCATCCTGTGCGCCACCCACGACAGAACGCTCTTCGATTTTCTTGATGCCCGCGAGGTGGTTCTGCGCCCGCGCAGCTGATCACGCAGCAAAAAATCCGCACACTCGAAACCAGCGCAAGTCACGGCACAATGTTCCTGACACATGCAACCACCCCAACCACCCCAAAACACGAGAGTGTACCCTAAAGGATGGTACTGACCTCAAATCGTGCATTCGAGACGAGCAAGGATGATAAGGATTTGTCCAGAAATAACTTGGTTTCATTTGAACGCATTTATCAGAGTCAGAGGCGGAACTATAGCCGATACAGTTTATAAAAACGATTGAGCAATTTCTGGACTGTTCCTTAGGAATTGTCAGAAAATAACTGATATGGGAAGGCCCCTCTCCCCATGGATATGATACGCCGGCGCATGTCCGTGGGATCGGGAGGTACCAGGTTCTTGGAAAAGGGGGAGACTCGTC
>CALVHF010000062.1 GCA_944327295.1 uncultured Desulfovibrio sp.
CATTGCCGACGAGGTGGGCCTTGGCAAGACCGTGCAGGCCGGGCTTCTCATCAGACAGGCCTGGCTCTCCGGCAGGGCCCGGCGCATCCTTATCCTGGCGCCCAAGGCGGTCCTGCTCCAGTGGCAGCTGGAACTGCGCGAAAAATTCAACCTCAATATTCCTGTCTACGATGACGGCTGCCTGCACTGGTATCCCTCTCCCGGTCTTCAGGGGCGGGAGCAGCGGGCCGTTTCCGAGACGGACTGGTACAGGGAGCCCCTGCTCCTGGCCTCAAGCCATCTCATGCGCCGCAGGGAGCGCAGCAGCCAGCTGCTGAACGATGCCGAGCCCTGGGATCTGGTGGTTCTGGACGAAGCCCACCATGCCAGGCGCAAGGACAGTGCCAGGGGCCCTGAGCACAATACGCCCAATCAGCTCCTGCGGCTCATGCGTGGTCTCAGGAAAAAGACCGCAGGGCTTCTTCTGCTGACGGCAACACCCATGCAGGTCCATCCCATAGAGGTCTGGGATCTTCTGGACCTCATGGAGTTGCCCGGTGAATGGAATGCCGCGAATTTCCTGAAATTCTTCGATCTGCTCACCCATCCTTCCCCTGGAGATCAGGAACTTGCCTTTCTCAGGAGCCTTTTCCAGGCCATGGAGGCACGCTTTGCTCCCATGACCTGCGAAGAAGCGCAGCACATTGTTCCCGGTCAGAGCAGAATTGCCCTCATCAAGGTCCTGAAGGCGCTGCACGACACCTCGCTCATTCCCCTCTCCATGCTGACGGCAGGAGAACGGCGCCTGGCCCTGCGTCTTGTAAAGGCGTTCAGTCCCACACGTCTGTTCATTTCCAGACATACCCGGGAACTCCTGCGCCACTATCACAGGCAGGGCAGGCTCGGCACAAACATCGCGACGCGCAAGGTGGAAGATTTGCTCATCGACCTCAGTGCCGCAGAGAGAACGCTCTATGAGGCCGTCGAGGACTATATCTCCCGAACCTACGACAAGGCTTCCATGAAGGAACGCACTGCCGTGGGCTTCATCATGACCATCTACAGAAGGCGCCTGGCCAGCAGTTTCCATGCTCTGGCCAGTACGCTGCAGAACCGGCTGTCTGCACTGCGCAGCCAGGACGTTGTCCAGCCGCAATTTCCTGCCGAAGACCTCTCGCAGGACGAGCTGGAGGAGCAGCTTCAGGATACAGAGGAAGCCGCCCTTCTGGAGCGCAGGGCCCTGAAGGCCGAGGAGGCCTCGGCCATCCGCGAACTCCTGGAGGCTGCCCTCCGCCTGCCCGCGGACAGCAAGGTGCAGACGCTTGTGCAGGTCCTGGCAGACCTTGAACGACAGGGCTACCAGCAGGTCATCGTCTTCACCCAGTATACGGACTCCCTGGATTTTCTCAGGGAGCAGCTTGTACGCAACATGCCCTCCTCGTCCATCCTCTGCTTTTCCGGACGCGGAGGCGAGCGCCGAATCGGCGCAGGCTGGGAACACATTTCCAGAGAACAGACCAAACAGCTCTTCAGGGAGGGCGCTGCCAGATTTCTCCTGTGTACCGATGCCGCTGCCGAAGGCCTCAACTTCCAGTTCTGCGGCGCCCTCATCAACTATGACATGCCCTGGAATCCCATGCGGGTTGAGCAGAGGATCGGACGCATAGACCGCCTGGGCCAGGCTTTCGAGACCATCCGCATTGTCAATCTCATGTACGCGGACACGGTGGAAACGGACATCTATCAGGCCCTGCGACAGAGAATAGGGCTTTTCAGCGCCTTTGTCGGCAAGCTCCAGCCCATCCTTTCCCGCCTTCCGCAGACCATAGGATCGCTTGTCCTGAAAAACAGGACCGAACAGGCCGCCGCCAGGGAGCGTGTCCTTGTACAGCTGAATCAGGACATACAGCAGGGGACAGAAGGCGGCTTTGATCTGGATGATCTGACACAGACAGATCTTGAGGACGTGACAGAGGTGCCTCCTTCCTACGATCTCGCCTTTTTGCACAAGGTGCTGACCACCCCCTCCCTGCTTCCGCCTGGTCATGAGGCAATCCCTCTGGCTGGCGGGAGGGATTTCAAGTACGTCATGCCCGGCATGCGCAACCCCATACGTGTCACAACCGATCCCGTCTTCTACGAGGAACATGCCGAGAGCCTCGAACTGTGGTCGCCCGGTTCTCCGGCCTTTCCATGGAATGAAACGCTCTGATGCCCTGGCCTTGAACAGGAACACACAAGCCCCGCTTTGCAGCCGGGGCTTTTTTTGTCTCACAGCTTCGTCTCGCAAAGCCCTTCGGGAACGCCCGGCCTGCCCAAAGTCCCTGCCAGCTCCCCGGCCCCCGCACAGGGACTCGCCAAAATTTTCTTCTGTCTTTTCTTCTGTCCCTTGTGAAAAGAAGCCGTCTGGCGCCGACTCTTCAGAATGTGAGGGGAGCACCTCACGAAACAGACAACCTTTCTAGAGACGACATGCGTTGTGTCACCCGTTTTCTCTCCTTCTGCGCCAATGCGCTCCTCAATACCGTGGGCAGGGAGCATGCCAACCAATACCTCGACGGCATCATGGACGTCAGGGAAGTCCGGATTGTCGACGGAAGGCCCACCGTGGCCTTCACGCTGGCTGGCATACCAGAACACGAACTCACGGCCACAGTCGGCACCGTGAACATCAGCGAGGACGGACGCAGTGTCCGCCTGGGCGACTTCTCCTCCAACGCTGCCTTTCTCGAAAATGCCCTGAACCGCCTTGTCACAAGGCCCATCCCGATCAGGAACGACTGTGGCGCCCTTGTCCTGCGCACGGTCCGATCCTTCCTCTTCCAACCCAGATACCTTGCACGCTGCAGCAGTGCATCCGGAAAAATATTCTCGTTCCGGTGAAAAAACACCTGCTGGCGCCGAACATTGAGACTGTGAGGCACAGCACCTCCCGAAACAAGCAACCTTTCCAAAGACAAGAACAATGGAGACAGACATGAGTCTTTTCGGCGGTATTCTCACCGACGGCGTCAACACCCTTCTCAATTCCGTGGGCAAGGACCTTGCTCAAAAATACCTTGACGGCATCATGGAACTCAGGGAAATCCGGATTGTCGACAAAAAGCCTGCCATGGTCTTCACGCTGACGGGCATGCCCGATCGCGAACTCACAGCCACCGTCGGCACCGTGGACATCAGCGAGGACGGAAGCAGCGTCCGCCTGGGCGACTTTTCCTCCAACGCTGCCTTCCTCGAAAATGCCCTGAACCGCTTTGTGACAAGGCCCATCCCCATCGAGGACACCAGGGTCGCCTTCGCCCTGCGCAAGGCCCGCTCCTTCCTGTTCTAGGCAGAGGGGCCGTGCGCCGGCATCACAACAGGCCGTGACCGCGCCGGAGCACTCGCATCCCAAGCCCTGTACGGTCCTGCCCATGCCCGCAGCATGCGGCAGGACCGTGCCGGAGCGTACCGGAGCACTCGCATCCCAAGGCCCTCTGCAGGGCCCTCGCAGGGGGATGCCGATTGCCACAGAGCTCCCTGTGGGAAATCTTCCCGACAGCCAAGGGAAGAAATGGTCTCGTCTCTTTGTCCCTGTTCCCCAAAAAGACAGGCACTTTCCTCTTTCCCCCGGGTCTTTTCCCGGGCATGCCGCCTGTTCAGGCAGGCATGAACGGCACATCCATCAAAAATCCATCAAAAATCCACAAAAACCCATCAATGGAGTTTTCAGATGTTCTACAATGGTGCAAGAAAGGCAGCTCTCAAGAGAGCACAGGCAGTGGAAGAACAGTACAACAGCCTGGCAGAACAGGGCAACAGGCTGTCCCTGGATCTCTATTCCCATCGCAAGCTCGCTGTCGACGCCATTCTGCGCGTGGAAGCCTACATTAATGCCCTGAGGAATTCCCCTGTCGAATTCCGGAAGGAAATTGCCGAGACCATACAAAGCCTGCAGCCCTTCAGAGGAGCCATGCGCATAGAGAAGGAGGCGGAAACCGCCAATCTTGTGGCTGCCGGTACAGCGGCCGGCGGAGCTGCCCTGGGCGGTTCCGTTGCAGCTCTCGGTCCCACGGCTGCCATGGCCATAGCCACGACCTTTGGCACCGCCTCCACGGGAGCCGCCATATCCGGCCTCACGGGCGCTGCGGCAACCAATGCCGCCCTGGCCTGGCTCGGCGGAGGCGCACTGGCAGCCGGTGGCGGCGGCATGACCGCCGGCAATGCCCTGCTCGCCCTGGCAGGGCCTGTGGGCTGGGGCATAGCCGCCCTCGCTGCCCTGGGCGGCGGAACGTATGCCTCCCTGAAAAACAGGGAAGCTGCCGAACAGGCCAATTCGTACGCCCAGCAGCTGGAGACAAAACGAGCCGAAGTCGAAAGGCTCATCGCCAGCCTCACGCAGATGATCGACAAGACGATCCGGACACGGCAGCTCATCTCCGTCACCCCCTTCAACCTCTGTCCCACGGACTGGAATCTGTTCTCCAGGGAGCAGAAGCTCGCCCTGGGCGCTCTTGTGAACAACAGCAAAACCATGGGGGCCCTCATTAATGAACGCATCGGCTAGTGCCGTCCAGTCCTCGGACAGTGACAGGCGCCAGGGGGCCTCCATCCTGACCGATCAGGCCGTCGCAGGCATCATCATGGCCGAGCTCGAGCAGAAGCAGCTCGCTCTGGCCCGGAACCTGGAGCACATTTCCCGGGAGGCAGCCGCAGACAGCCAGCAGGCCCTCTCTGCCCTCAATGAAGCCCTGGGCTACGTCGAGCGCGTGCGCGACTTCGCTGCGCCCCAGAATCTCGATGCCGTGCTGGGGAACATGAGCTCCAAGCATGGCGAGATAGCCGAACAGGTGGACGTGCAGATCCGCAATGCCCGGGCCGTCTTTGACGGGCTGCCTCCGGTAGCGGACATCGACTCCGTGGCCAGGACGGCCCCAGAAGACTATCTCATCAACGGAGTGCCGGTTCAGTCCAAGTTTGTCGCAGGCTTCAACAAATGCCTCGACCATGTCCTTGATCACCTGGACAAGTATCCGGACTTTGCAAAGGATGCCACATCTATTGGCTACCCGGGCACGGCCGGCTGCTACATCATCCCAAGGGATCACTACGAGACCATCACCAGAATCCTGCACGGCGATGCCACCGACTTCAGCCACAGGACCATACAGACCTGCAAAAACTTCATCCAGGACATTGAAGCCAGGACCGGCCGCTCCTTTTTCGATGTCGTGAAGCCTTCCATTTCGAAGTACGGGGAGGTGCAAATTGGCACCATCGACCGCACGCTGGACACCCACGAAGGCTCCTTCCGGGAACAGACGGATGCGCGGCTCGACACAATCCGTTCCGATGCCAGGAAGGACATGCTGGAGGCCCGCAAGGCGGCAGAGCCCGGCCCTGGCGAGGCCTTGCAGGCAGGTCTTGCCGGAGCAGCCATAGGCGGTGTCGTCTCCGGGGGACTCGCCATCTACAAAAAGGTGCATGGCGGGACGCCCCTGACCCGGTTCTCCGTGCAGGACTGGAAGGAGGTCGGCATAGACTTTGGCAAGGGGGCCGTCCGTGGCAGCATCAGCGGCGCAGGCATCTATGCCCTGACCCGGCTTGGCGGGTTCTCCGCCCCCTTTGCCGGCGCCATGGTCAGTACCGGCATAGGCATCACCTCCCTGCTCATGGACTACCGTGCCGGCAGGATAAGCAGGGAAGACTTTGCCGATGCAGCCTGTTCCCTCGGCGTGGAATCCGGTCTCACGGCCGTGGGCACGGCACTGGGCACGGCTCTCATCCCCGTTCCTGTGGTGGGTTCGGTTGTCGGCGCCATGACGGCCCGGGCAGCCATCCTGATCACAAAGACCATAGCCGGCGACAAGGACAGGCAGCTCATCCAGCTCCTCGAAAAGCAGTACAACGAGGCTGTGGCCGCCCTTGAGGCCGAGCAGAAGGAAGTCCTCGCCCGGATGAACGCATGGTATGCCCAATTGGGCGACCTGCTCGCTGCCGCCATGGACAGGGACATCAACATGAGCCTGCACGCCAGTGTCGCGCTCTGCCGCCACGTGGGCGTCCCCGAAGACGAAATCCTTCACGATCTCGACGAAATCGAGGCCTTCATGCGCAGCTGACCGTCCCGCTCCCTCCTTCTCCCTTGTCCTGCCAGGAGCGCCTGATCTTCCTGATCCGCACGCAAAAGCCCGCCCTTGTGGCGGGCTTTTTTCATATACCCAGCTCACTCTGGCACAAATTTGCTGGTTCGATTTCTTATGTCCCTGATTTTCTTCATCCCAGCCCATCAAGCCGGGCGTGAGCTGTTTGGTTGTCCCACAGAAAGCCATGAAGATCCGAAAAAAACAACCTGTTCCAACAGATGGATGATTGACAATACCAAAAAAATACCAATAAATATTAGAGCCAATGCGCAAATTGAAGTGGCTCTCGGTGTAACAAGCAAGCGTTATTTGCGTACAAGTCCTTGGCAAAGTTGTCTGTTTCAGCCCCTTAATGCATTTGCTATAATCTGTTCAAAATTTATGGGAGATCTGCATGAAAAATATCTCCATCTCTCTTGGCAATTATTTTACTGCCTTCATTGATGCTCAAATTCAGTCTGGGCGTTATGGGTCTGCAAGTGAAGTCATTCGAGCTGGTCTCAGGCTTTTGGAAGAACAAGATATAAAGTGTACTGTTCTTCGAGAAGCGTTGCTGGCTGGAGAGCTTTCCGGCGAACCTGCACTCTTTGACAACGAAGAATTTCTTGCCAGAATGAGGGAGAAGCATAACACAAAAGACCGTCCCAAAGCTCATCCCCTGGCTCATCCCCAAAAGTCGTGATCTGCATCATCGCCAGAGATTCTGTTCCGGTGTACCTCCGAACGAAACCGGTTTCGTACCTTATGGCAAGGAGGCAGCATGAGGGCTTTTGTACGGACAGTGCTGCTGCATGTCTTTCCGGGCATTCATGCAGCAGCAGACATCGGCATCCTGCTTCGGATCTGGGTGGGCAGTACCCTGACCGTGGGCGCCATCGCCCTGCTCGACAAGTATCTCGGCAGCTCCACAGGACTGCCGCTCATCATGGGCCCGTTCGGGGCCTCGGCCGTCCTGTGCTTTGCCACGCCGCAGAGTCCCTTTGCGCGGCCGCGCTCCATCCTGGGCGGCCACGTCCTCTCGGCTCTGGCTGGTGTCTTCTGTGCGAACTGCTTCAGTACCTCCCTTGTCCTCGCCGCAGGATGCGCCGTGGGGACGGCCATCGTCTTCATGCTGATCACCGGCACACTGCACCCGCCGGGCGGCGCCACAGCCCTGATTGCCGTCACCGGAGGCCCGGCCATAGCCCAGCTGGGCTATCTCTATGTCCTTATGCCCTGCCTGACAGGCTCCCTGATCCTTGTGGCTGTCTCGGCCTTCATCAAGACATGCGACCGCACGTGCCGGCTGGCAGGGGCCTGTGCCGTCCGCGACAGGACGGTCCTGCTCCGGCCCCGCCTGAGGCGGCGCCTCCACATCCTAGCCCTGGCCTGGCTCCGCGCTCCGGGGACGGTCTCCAATGGTCTCCGGGGACGATCCCATTCCTTTCCCCGCAGACGCAGGGAGCTTTCCAGCAGGCCGGCAGGGAGCAGCGCACCATGCCATCATGTCATGGCGCCATGGAGCACCATGCGCTGCTCGCGGCTGGTGCCGTTTCTAGTCCAGCACGACAGCCTTCTCCAGCAGTTCTCCGTCCCGCCAGACCGTGAGCAGATTTTCCTCGCCCATGTGCACCAGGGGCGTGATGGCGTCGGCGGCATTGCCATTGATGGTCACAATCACATCGCCTGGCTTCAGCCCGGCTTCCTCGGCCTTGCTCCCCTTAAGGACCGTCACCAGGCACACGCCCTTGCCCGTTTCGGACTGCCGCAGCCAGGCGGCATCCGGCGCAGCCGTGTACACGCCAAGGGGCCCGCCCAGCTCCCTCGTATCAAAGCGGGCAAAGAAGACGGCATGATAGCTGTACAGGCCCCGGGCAGGCTCCGTCTGCTGCCCGGCCTCCTCCTGCTCCGCAGCCTTCTGTTCCGCAGGGCCCTGTTCCCTGTCCTGTTCAGGGCCCGGCTCGGCCGTGGCCGTCTCGCCGGGCCTGGTCGGATCCTCGGGCTCCAGGGGCAGGGCACGCCACAGGACACGGGACGCGCCCACCTTGCGGGCCCGGGCCTTCAGCCCGTCTTCCATAGCCTCTGCGGCCTCGCCGGCCATGCCTGGCCCGGACCAGGTCAGGGTGCCCACCGGGCAATAGCCCTGGGCAAACAGCCGCTCGTAGGCCTGCCCCTGCGCTTCCTTGTCGAGCCCTTCCACGAGCACGGTGCGCTCGCCCAGATAGCCTGGCTCCCTGCGCACGTCCTCAAGGCTCTTGCCCTCGTAGTGCCCGGCAGAGGACGAGTGCAGACCGGCCGGCGCACAGCCCCCAAAAAGCAGGGCACAGACCGGCAGCATCAGCAGGGCGCGCCAGCCCTTCCCGGCCTGCCTGTCTTGCCCGACCGTTCCAGCCCGTCTGTCCCAGCTGTCCCGCCTGGCCTTCACAGTGCACACAGTGCCCGTCCGACTGGTCTTCCTCTCGTCCATCTTCGCAGCTCCATTGCTCCTGTGCAGTATCTTGTGGCAGAGATCATTTCTTTCCTCACGGACAGGATATACCCTCTTTTTGTCCGCACGTCTTCCCCTGTCTGCCCGTTGTGCGACCCGGCAGTGCCCGCCTGCCGGACGCGAAAGACGCCCGCCGGCGCCCGCCAGACGTGAAAGGCGCGTGACAGGCGCAGCCTGCGGGCACCACCATGTTTCATTCAGGCAACATTTTTGAAAAAAAGGCTCCCATGTCCATGTCCCAGCCGCCTCAGCCTCCCCAGCTCAATGCCTCCGATCCCCTGCCCCCTGTGCCAGGTGCAGGGAACAGTGCCCAGAATGCCTCCGATGGCCAGACAGCCCCCGGACCGCAGGCCGGGCGTGCGGCCCGTGCTGTTCCCATCCTGCTGAACCTGTGCCTTGTGCTCTTTGCCGCCCACTGCTACCGGGCCGGGTACACGGGCCTTGCGGCCGCATCCCTCCTCTGGGGCTGTGCCATCCTGTCCAGGTCCGCATGGATGCAGCCTGTGTCCGTCCTTGTGCTGCTGGGGCTGTCTGCCGAATGGTTTGTAACCTGCGGCCAGATCCTGCAGATCCGCCTGCTCATGGACGAGCCCTGGCTGCGGCTGGTGATCATATTGTGCGCCGTGGCAGGCCTGAACCAGCTGGCCGCCCTGCTTGTCCTGCGTGCGGGCCCTGGCTGGTTCAACAAACGATACGCCCTTCGCCACAGGCAGCTGGCCGCCTTCGGGCTGGCCCTGCTGCTCCTGCTCCCTGTCCTTGTCCGAGCACCCCATCTGCTCCTCTTTGAGCGCCTTGTGCCGGGCACAGGAGCACTGCAGGTCCTGCTGGCCGCCCTGTGGGCGGCCCTGGTCTGCGGCTGGCTCAGCGACCGGAAGCGTGCCCATGCACGGCGCCTCCTGGTCTGGCGGCTCTTTTCCGTGGTCTTCTTCGGCCAGTTTCTGCTCTCTGCCGCAGGATACACCCTCTTCTCGCTGACAGGCTCCCTGCACATTCCTGTGCCTGGCGTCATTGTGGGCGGGGCTCTGTACCGGGGCGAGCCAGGCTTCATGCTCCTGCTCTTTCTGGCAACCGTCGTGCTCGCAGGCCCTGCCTGGTGCAGCCACCTCTGCTACCTTGGCTCCTGGGACGCGGCCGCGGCAGACAGCCAAAAGGCACACAGGCACAGGCTGCAGCACCTGCGGGAGCGCCATCCACTGGCCCTGCACCCCCTGTTCTTCCGGCTGATCATGCTGGGCCTCACCGTCCTCTGCGCCCTGCTGCTCAAGGCTCTTGGCGCTCCGCTGCCCCTGGTCCTGGGGCTGGGGGTTGCCTTAGGGCTGCTCCTGCTCCCTGCAGCCCTCCTGCTCTCCCGCCGCTACGGCCAGGCCGGCTACTGCACCCTTGTCTGCCCCCTGGGCCTCCTGGCCTGCCTGGCAGGCCGGCTCTCACCCTGGCGCCTTGCCATAGACAGGAAGGCCTGCACACAGTGCGGCACCTGCACGCGGGTGTGCCGCTACGCCGCCCTGACCGGGCAGACGGTGCGCCAGGGCGCTCCTGGACTTTCCTGCGTCCTGTGCCGGGACTGCCTGCAGGCCTGCCCCCATCAGGCCATTGCCCTCACCCTGGCAGGAAGGCAGGGGAAGACCGGGGCCCGGACGAAGGCTGTAGACGGCGCGTTCGTGAGCCTGGTCTCGGCCCTGCACGCGGTCTTTCTCTTTCTGGCCATGGTCTGAGCAGTATGGGCACGGAGGCCCCCGGACATGGCGGACACTGACGGGCTCTGACGGACACGAGCTGCCGGCTGACGCACAAGAAGCGCGCCCACGGGATCTCCTGCCTTGCGGGCCTCTTGTCTTGCGGGCCTGGAGGACATACCCTGACGGACAGACTGTTTTCGGCACAGTCGGGGAACAGCCCCTGACCTGCGTGTCTGCGCACACCCCCGGAGGAAAGCCTTATGTACATCCGCAAAACCAGGGAAGAGGACCTGCCAAGGGTCCTTGCCATCTACGCCGAGGCACGACGCTTCATGGCAGCCCACGGCAACCCGAACCAGTGGGGGCCGACCGGCTGGCCGCCGGAGGCGCTCATCCGCCAGGACACAGCCTGCGGCAAGGGCCACGTCTGCGTGGACAAGGAGGAGGTGGTGGGCACCTTCTTCTATGACCAGGGTCGCGACATCGAGCCGGCCTACCGCATCATCCACGAGGGCAGCTGGAGCCCGGACGAAGAGTACGGTGTTGTGCACAGGCTGGCCACGGACGGCTCGCACAAGGGGATCGGATCCTTCTGCCTTGCCTGGGCCCTTGAGCAGTGCGGGTACCTCAGGATAGATACCCACCCGGACAACAAAATCATGCAGGCGCTCCTGCACAAGCTGGGCTTTGTGCAGCGCGGCATCATCCACGTGGAAGAGGACAACTATCCCCGTCTGGCCTACGAAGGACGGCTCGAAGGAGGCTTGTAAGGACGGCTTGAACAAAATCTGCCTGACAAGCGCTTCTCCCTGTGCCTCTGCCCGCCATGGGGCCTCCCCGATTGTCCAGTCTGCCAATTCTGCCAAAATTCTGCCAATATGCCCAACTATGGAGGATACAACTATGACGCTCGAAAAGCTCGAAAAAAATCCCGTTCTTGAGGCCATGGCCACGCGGCGCAGCATCCGCCGCTACAAGCCCGACATGGTGCCGGCCGACCTTGTGAACACGGTCATGGAGGCCGGCCTCTATGCCGCAAGCGGCCGGGGCAGCCAGGGCACCATCATCCTTGCCGTGACGGACAAGGTCCTGCGTGACCGCCTCTCTGCCCTGAACTGCCGCATAGGCGGCTGGAAGGACGACTTTGATCCCTTCTACGGCGCGCCGGTGGTGCTTATTGTGCTGGCCGACAAGAGCCGCCCCACGGCCCTCTATGACGGCAGCCTTGTCATGGGCAACCTCATGCTCGCAGCCCATGCCCTGGGCCTTGGCAGCTGCTGGATCCACAGGGCAAAGGAAGAGTTCGAGGGCGAGGAAGGAAAGGCCCTGCTCGCCAGCCTGGGCATAGAGGGCGACTACGAGGGCATAGGCCACTGCATCCTGGGCTACGCGGACGGCGATGTGCCCGCTGCAGCTCCGAGAAAGGAAGGACGCCTCTTCCACATCGACTAAGACAGACGGCCGGCCAAAACGGCCTGAAAAAAGGCTGCTTCCCTCTTCGGCCCCGGGAGTCGGGGGAAGGGAAGCAGCCTTTTTTTGTATTGAGCAGTCGAGCAGTCGTGCCTGCTGTTACGCAGGGCCCTGTGGGGGAACAGGGCATCAGTAGACCATGAAATAGAAGACCAGGGGAGCCAGAATAAGGCGGTAGATGGCAAAGGGCACCAGGGACACATGGCCCACCAGGGCAATGAAGGCCTTGACGGCGATGATGGCGGCGATGAAGGAGCCCACAAAGCCCACGGCCAGCATGGGAATGTCGCCTGCCGTGAAAAGGTGGATGCTCTTGAGCATGTCATAGCCTGTGGCAGCCACCATGATGGGCACTGCGGCCACAAAGGAATATTCTGCAGCCAGAGGCCTGGTGGCGCCCAGGATCATGCCGCCCATGATGGTCGAGGCCGAGCGGGAGAAGCCGGGCCACAGGGACAGGCACTGAAAGCAGCCTATGCCGAAGGCCAGCTTGGGCGTGAGCTCGTCGAGGCTCGTGCTCGAGGGATGAAAATCCCTGCGCTCCACCACAATCATCATGATGGCGCCCACTATGAGGGCCACGGCCACAGTAGCCGGCGTGAAGAGGTGCGCCTTGATGAAGTCGTGCAGCAAAAGGCCCATGATGCAGGCAGGAATGCAGGTGAGGATCAGGAGCCATATGCCCCGAAGCCCGGAAAAGGGCCTGTCTGCCCTGGGCTTGAGCAGTCCCCAGAAGCGTTCCCAGTAGAGCACCACCACAGCCAGGATGGCGCCCAGCTGAATGAACACCGAGAAGACCGAAGCCTTTTCGCCTGTGAAGTCGAGCAGATCGCCCGTAATGATCAGATGGCCCGTGGACGACACGGGCAGAAATTCGGTCAGGCCTTCAACTATGCTGAGCAGAACAGCATTCCAGATACTATCCACGAAGAGAGATCCTTTGCGTCCCAGACGGGCTTAGGGTGAACGGACAGGGCAGCCTGCCCTTGTGCACAAAAAGGGGCACACCGGAACAGGCCGGAGCGCTGCCTGGGCAGTAGGCTGCCCCAGAGGGGCCGTGCACAGGAAATATAAGAAAAAAGACGGTTGTGCCTGTATCCCGGATGATGTGAAGAAAAGGTGAAGAATGCGTGACAGGCAGGCTCGAACAGCACGCCGTGCCAGGCCTTTTGGGGCAGACAGGCCCTCGCTAGGCCTTGCGGGGAGACGGCACCCGAGGCACTCAACTAAACTTTTGCGGCAAAAACTGCAAGATTGACTGCGAAGCCTCCGCCAAAAGGCCTGGAACCGGCCAGCGGCTGGCCGGCAGGGGCCAGGGCATGAGGCGTGTACCCCAGCCAGAAGTGGTAGGACTTGCAGCACGCTTCCCCGTGCTGCCCGGCCCTGTCTTTCGGCCTGAACACCGTCTCCCTTCTTCCTGCCCTGGG
>CALVHF010000063.1 GCA_944327295.1 uncultured Desulfovibrio sp.
ATAGGCGGACATGATATCCCGCTGGACGAGCGTGTCCGTATGCCCCCATCGATGCCACCGTTGTTTCAGAGGCTTTTGGGTATGCAATTTCATCAGCTCATCAGCCATGGGAACAGGAACAGGCGGAACGGCGCCTGCTTACCCCACTCTTACGAATGGGGCATGCGCAGGAGAGTTAGGCTCGGTCAATGTATCAGGGCCTTGTCCGTCAGGGCCCTTTTTTGAGAGTTGGAAGGAAGAACCCCATGTCAGCACCCTTTTCCGATCCCTGGCAAATCTTTCCTGCAGGATGTGCCATAGCGCCTTTGGACCAAGAGGCCAGGGCTAGGGCCCTGGCCCATATCAATGATCAGACCAAGCCCAGGGGCAGTCTCGGGCGTCTGGAGGACATTGCCCACCGTCTGGCAGGCATGCGCCATCCCTTCCATGTGGCACCGGCCAAGCTCTTTACCGTGGCAGGCGATCACGGGGTGTGCAGCGAAAGTGTGTCCCTCTATCCGCAGGAAGTGACGCGGCAGATGGTGGCCAACTTCCTGGCCGGAGGTGCTGCCATCAATGCCCTGACCTGGGCCAGCGGCATGGATCTCGTCATTGTGGATGCCGGCTGCTGTGGCGGCCCCTTTGCCGATGAGCGGGTCATCAACAGGCGTCTTGGGGAGGGCACGGACAATATTGCCCATGGCCCAGCCATGAGCCTTGAAACCTGCTGCACCGGTCTGCGCAACGGCATTGCCCTGGCCCTGGAGGCAGTGGACAAGGGAGCTCGCTGTCTGGCCACAGGCGAAATGGGCATAGCCAATACCACGGCTGCCACGGCCCTCTATGCCCATCTTCTGGGTTTGTCCGTGGCCCATGTGGTGGGTCCGGGCACAGGCATCGACCAGGACATGCTGGCGCACAAGGCCGATGTGGTGCGCAGGGCCCTGGTGGTCAATGCCCGCCAGCTTGCGGCCAATGGCGAGGGTCCGGATCCCGTGCGCGCCCTGGCCTGCCTGGGCGGCTTCGAGATTGTGACCATGGCAGGCATCATTCTTGGTGGTGCCGCGGCAGGCGTGCCCGTGCTCATTGACGGCTTCATTTCTTCTTCGGCCTACGTGGCAGCTGTCCTGCTCTGCCCCGAAGCCGCCTCCTACTGCTTTGTGGCCCATGCTTCAACAGAACCGGGACATGTGCTGGGCTTGCAAAAACTTGGCCATGCCCTTGGCGATGGCAGCCTCACGGAGCCTCTTTTGCACCTTGGCATGCATCTTGGCGAAGGCACGGGCTGTGCGGCAGCCTACCCCCTGCTGCGCTGCGCCGTGGCAGCCTACGAGAAAATGGCCACCTTTTCCCAAGGCACGGTGTCCGATCGCATGCCCGACAAGGCAGGAGCTGCAGCGTGCAGGAATTAGATGCATCGGGTGCAGAGCCCCTGCTGAAGTTTGACCGGGTCACGAGGGTGTTCCCTGTGCGCACGGCACACGGCGAGCTGCCACTCAAGGCCGTGAACAATGTGTCCTTCACCGTGGATCGGGGCGAATGCGTGGGGCTTGTTGGCGAGTCCGGCTGCGGCAAGTCCACCCTTGGCCGCATGGTCTGCGGTCTGGCTGCCCCCACGTCGGGAACGATTTCTTTCGCAGGAGCTCCGCTTCCTCTGGCAGCACCCTCATCGCCTGTCATAGGCAGGTTGCAGATGGTCTTTCAGGATCCGTTTTCTTCTCTGAACCCGCGCATGACTGTGGGCATCTCGGTGGCCGAGGGACTTTGCACCAGGGGCTACAAGAAGCGCAGTCCCATGGGGCGAAGCGAGATAAGGGAACGGGTGCGGGACATCTTTGCACGAGTTGGCCTGGCAGGCATGGAAAGCCGCTACCCCCACGAATTTTCCGGCGGTCAGCGCCAGCGTGTGGCCCTGGCCAGGGCCTTTGTGACCAGGCCCGACATTGTGGTCTGCGATGAGCCGGTCTCGGCCCTGGATGCCTCGGTGCAGGCCCAGGTGCTCAATGTCATGCGCGATTTGCAGGAAGAGTATGGCCAGGCCCAGCTCTTCATCTCCCACAATCTGGCCGTGGTGGGCTTCATGTGCTCCAGGGTGCTCGTCATGTACCTGGGAGAGCTTGTGGAGGAGCTGGCCGCAGACAGGCTCCATTGTGCCGCCCATCCCTATACGCAGGCGCTCTACGGCGCCATGCCCTCGCGCACGCCTGGCAGGGGAAAGGCCATGGTGGTGCTCTCGGGCGAGCTGCCCTCGCCCCTGAATCCGCCGTCTGGCTGTCCCTTTCATCCCCGCTGTCCCAGGGCCAGGGAGATATGCACAAGCACGGCTCCGGACTGGACCGAGCTCGCTCCTGGCTGGCGGGTGCGCTGCCACTGTCTGGAGGGCTGAGCACGGCTTCCCTGAGGAAGAGACAGACGGAACAAGCCAGGAGAAACGGGACAAGAGAGAAAACGAAAAGCCCCCTGCATCATGGTCAGGGGGCTTTGGCGGGAACGTTCAGAAAAATCGGAACCTGATCAGGCATTGATGTGGTCGGCCGAGGCTTCGGGCAAAAGGACCTTGTTGAGGGTCAGGATGCGCATTTCCAGGGCCTGCATGAATTCCTTCAGCCCCTGGCTTGTGGCCGCAGAGACGTGGTAGGCATCCGGCAGGGCGTCGCCGAGTTCTGCCTGGGCAGCCACAGGGACGAGATCCCACTTGTTCAGGACGAGCAGGCGGGGCACGGAAGCCAGCTCCAGTTTCTCCAGGATGCTATCCACCGAGGCAATCTGCTGGAAGAGATCGGGATGGGAGGCATCGGCCACGTGGATGAGCAGATCGGCGCTTGCCAGCTCCTCCAGGGTCGCCTGAAAGGCTTCCATCAGTTCCTGGGGCAGGTTGCGGATAAAGCCCACCGTGTCGGCCAGGACAATTTCCCGTTCTGCGGGAAAGCGCAGCCGCCTTGTTGTCGTGTCCAGGGTGGCAAAAAGCTTGTTCTGAGCCAGCACGTGGGATCGTGTCAGGGTGTTGAGCAGGGTGGACTTGCCGGCATTGGTGTAGCCCACGAGCGCTGCCAGGGGAATGCCATTCCTGGCCCTGTTGGAGCGTACATAGGAGCGCTGCCTGCGCAGATTCTCCAGTTCCTTGCGCAGGCGGCCCATGCGTTCCCTGCTGCGGCGCCGGTCGATTTCAAGTTTGGTTTCACCGGGACCGCGGCCGCCTATGCCGCCCATGAGCCGGTCCATGGCCCTGTTCTTGCCCGTGAGCCGGGGCAGCATGTACTTGAGCTGGGCCAGTTCCACCTGGAGCTTGCCGGCCTTGGTCACGGCGTGCTGGGCAAAGATGTCCAGAATGAGCTGGGTGCGGTCAAGCACTTTGCGTTCGGTGATGTCGGCCAGGTTGTGCAGCTGCGAGGGCGAAAGCTCGCCGTCAAAGACCAGCATGTCGGCCCGGCCGGTCAGGGCCAGGACTTCCAGTTCGGCCATCTTGCCCCTGCCGAGCAGGCTGCGGGGATTGACAGCAGTGCTGCGCTGGACCATGCGGCCGCAGACCGTAAGATCTGCCGTGCGGGCCAGTTCCGCGAGCTCGTCCAGGTTGCGTTCCTGCACGATTCGGGGTTCCTGAGAGACGGAGACCAGGATGCAGCGGTTGGCCTGGCCCGAATCCTTGTCTGCGGCAGAGGCTTCGCGGGCCAGTTCTTCTTCCAGGGCCAGGGCCGTGGCCGTGAGATCGGAGTGGGGTTGATCCCATGGCTGCATGGGCTCCACCCTGTAGGGCGCAGGGCTGTCTGGAGGCAACAGATGGGCTGCCTGCCACTGCATGGGCATGCCGGCCTGGGAGACCGTCAGGGCAATGACGGCATCAAGGCGCAAAAAGAGCATGTCCATCAGGTCTTCCTCGCTTAAGCCCTCCTTGTTCAAGTGGGTGTGCAGAAGGCGCAGGCCGCGCAGTCTGGTGGTACTTGTGCGTGATCTGGCAAGCTCGGGGATGTAGATGCTGTCGGACTTGCCGACAAGGACAAGGCTCACCCGGCCCTTGCGATCCAGGAGCAGGCCTATCTGGCGTTCCAGGGAGCGGGAAAGAAGCGCAAGTTCCCGGGCCTGATCCAGGGTATAGATCTCCTGTGCCGGGAACTTGCGTGTGCCGAGACGCTCCAGGGACTTGAGCTGGCTGGGCCTGAGTCCCTGAAGATTTCCTTCAAGACGAGAAATGGGAGGCCTCCTCGTTAGGGACGGATGTACGAGGTGATGAGCGCGTCGTAGCGGGAGGTGGCATCAAAGGCGCGGGAGGCCATGCGTTGCCTGAAGAGCAGAGAGGCGCACATGTTGTTGGCCATGAGGTCTTCCTTGGCCGGGGCGTACCACTCGGTGCCGGGCACGACCAGGACGGAATGGAAGTTCTTGGCTGCAGCCCTGATGAGGCAGGGGCCGCCGATGTCGATTTCCTCCACGGCCTCTTCCAGGGACAGATGCCGCGCAATGGCTCCGGCAAAATTGTAGAGGTTGACGCAGACGAGGTCGAAGGGACGGATCTGCATTTCCTCCAGAACCTGCAGGTGGGCGGGCACGTCCTTGTTGGCAAGGATGCCGGCATGGATCTTGGGATGCAGTGTCTTGACGCGACCGTTGAGAATTTCCGGGAACCCGGTCACGGAGCTCACGGAATGAACAGGCAGGCCCGCCTCTTCCAGGACCTTCTGGGTACCACCTGTAGAGACAAGCTCAACACCGTTGCTGGACAGAAACGTGGCAAAGTCAACAAGCCCGGTTTTGTCCGTGACGCTGAGAATAGCTCTCCGGATAGGGAGCAGTTCCATATTGTTCTCCTGCATGATGACGGTGAGCTTCCCCATACTGTGAGGAAGTCAGGGACAAGAGCGACAGCGTCCCTTTGTGCGCGCTGCCACTGGCCGAAAAGTATTGCACAGACGGCACGGAAAAGCAAAAGGCCGGATTTGGGAAGGGTGAGAACAAGAGAGCGGAATGCCTGGCTCAGGGGGCTCTCCTTAAAGGCAAAGGAGCGGCACGAGGGCTGAAAATGCGTAAGACTGCGTACAGGACAGCTGTCAGAACCGACTTGCTGCGCGCACTGTTGCGCGACATCAGGCCCACATGGCGTGATATGAAAAAAAGGGGGGCTTCTGGCATATGTGTGGGAAGAACGAGATTTGGCTATCTAAATGATTTTCTTGTATTTTTCTGAGGTAACCATGAATTTAAAATGGCTTTCTGAAGACTTGAACCTTGCGATTTATTACGCTTCGCATGAACAGACTTGCTTCTGGGAAAAAAGGACTGAAAAAATCCCTGCGTCATATGGAAGACTTCTGTCAGGCAACGGAACACTCGACCAAACGCAAGTACAAGAGCTCAATGGAGTTCATTGCAAAGACCATACGCAAGTTCTCTGATACTCCTGGCCTGGATCTTGTGGAACTGCTCAAGCGGAGTCTTTTTTTCTTTCTCACTGGCAATGCGGACATACATCTGAAAAATTTTTCCTTCTTGTATGAAGGGCACACAAGACGCCTTGCCCCTGCCTATGACCTTCTTTCCACCCGTCTGGTGATTTCCGAAAAGGACGATTCTGAGGAACTGGCCCTGCCCTCAATGGCAAGAAGAGCAGGCTGAAACGCGAAGACTTTGCGCTCTTTGCCAAAAACATCGGGCTCAACGACAGGCAATTTCAGGCAGCCTGTGACGCTCTGACTGCACGCCTGCCTGTTCTGTTCGCCCTTGTGCAGAAAAGCTTCCTGCCCGAGGATCTCAAGGACGCCTATGGCGAGCTCTTGCGAGAACGGGGCGCAAGGCTTGGCCTTCTGCCCCAGAGCCAGTAAATGGAGTCAGGGAAGTGCTAGCCGGTTTTGCCCTCCCTGTCCTGCCTCTCAGGCGCAAGCGTGGTCCACTTTTGTTCTGCAGGCTGTTGTGGCAAATAGGTGTCGGTTGCGTGATGCCCCTCAACGACCATAGATCTGGAGTGTCTACTCACCGGGAATAGTTAATATATGTATAAATACTGATATAAGGATATCTTTATTTACAAATGTACTCGGTGCCGGGATCCTTGACTTTTCCTTTTTGATTGGGCAAGTAGTCTGCAGTGTAGAAACTGCCTCTTTCTCTTGGATTTTTCTGGCAGAAGCATCCTTGAGACCGGTTATAGGGCAGTTCTTGTCAAAGGACGTGTCGCCGATGGTTGTGACAACCATGGCTGGACACGTTTTTGTGCTTTCTTGGTGTCCCTTGGCGGCCCTTTCAGCATAAGGGCTCTGAAAGAAACTGATTTTGCCTCGTATAGGGGAGAGAGAAGTCGTTGAACCCATTCCGTAGTACGTTACAGCCCTGGCGCGTTGAGGATTCTGCCGAACTGTACGGCATTCATTCCTGGGGAGCCGGATACTTTGATGTGTCCGAGAAAGGCGAGGTTGTCATCTGTCCCAATGGCCCGCAGGGACCCAGAGTACCCATTCCCGAGATCATCGATGGCATCAAGGAGCGCGGCTACGACATGCCCTGCCTTCTGCGTGTGGAAAACATCCTGGATTCGCAGATCAGAAGCCTCCATGAGTCCTTCCGCAAGGCCATCAAAACCCTGGGCTACAAGGGCAGCTACCGTGGTGTCTTTCCCATCAAGGTCAATCAGCAGCAGCAGGTCATAGAAGAGATTGCCGATTTCGGCTCTCGCTACCATCACGGCCTGGAAGTGGGCTCCAAGGGCGAGCTCATTGCTGCCGTGGCCCACATGACGGACAGGGAAGCCTGCCTTATCTGCAACGGCTACAAGGATGGCGAGTTCATAGACCTTGGTCTGCAGGCACAGCGCCTGGGCCTCAATGTCTTCTTTGTCATCGAAATGCCCGGCGAGCTGGACACCATTCTGGAACGCGCCCGGGTGCTGGACATGCGTCCCAAGCTCGGCGTGCGCTGCAAGCTCTCCACCAGAGCCAGCGGCCACTGGGCCGAATCCGGCGGCGAGCGATCCGTCTTCGGCCTCTCTCCCGATGAAGTGGTCGTCATTATTGACGAACTCAAGGAACGGGGCATGCTGGACTGCCTGCGCCTGCTGCACTACCATCTGGGCTCCCAGGTCTCCAACATCCGTGACATTCGTCTTGGTGTCATGGAAGGCGCCCGCTTCTATGCCGGGCTTGTGCAGGAAGGCGCGCCCATGGGCTATCTGGACCTGGGCGGCGGCCTGGCCGTGGACTACGACGGCTCGCACACCAACTACGTCTCCTCCCGCAACTACACCCTGGACGAGTACAGCGCCGACATCGTCGAGGCCATCATGGCCACGCTGGACGAAGTGGATGTGCCCCATCCGCACATTGTCACGGAATCCGGCCGCGCCACCGTGGCCTACTACTCCCTGCTGCTCTTCAACATTCTGGATGTGAGCACCATTGAGCCCAAGCAGCTGCCCGAGGAACTGCCCGAGGACACGCCCGAGCCCGTGAAGAACCTGCGCGAGGTTCTGGCCAGCATCACGCCCCGCAGCCTGCAGGAATGCTACAACGATGCCATCTACTACCGCGGCGAAATGCGGCAGCTCTTCTCCACCGGTGCCGTCAATCTGCGCCAGCGCTGCCTCTCCGAGCGCTACTTCTGGACCATCCTCATGCGCATTGCCGAGGAAAAGGAACAGCTCAAGACCATTCCCAGGGACCTGCACGACATAGATGCCAACCTGGCTGACATCTACTACGGCAACTTCAGCATCTTCCAATCCCTGCCGGACTCCTGGGCCATAGACCAGCTCTTCCCCATCATGCCCGTGCACCGTCTGCAGGAATGCCCCACCCGCAGGGGCGTGATTTCCGACATCACCTGCGATTCCGACGGCCAGATCAACCACTTTATTGATCAGCAGGGCAACAAGAGGACCCTGGAACTCCATCCGCTCAAGAGCGGCGAGGAATACTATCTGGGCGTCTTCCTGGTCGGTGCCTATCAGGAAACCCTGGGCGATCTGCACAACCTGCTCGGTGACAACAACGTGGTCTCCATCAGGGTGGAAGACGACGGCTCCTACGAATTTGTGCGCGAGCAGGAAGGCGACAGCGTGGCCGACGTGCTCTCCTATGTGGAATACGAGCCGCGCCGGGTCATGGAATCCCTGCGCAGCATGGCCGAGCGTGCCGTGCGAGAGGGCCGTATTACCCCGAGCCAGCGCTTTGCCTTCCTCCAGATCTTTGAAGACGGCCTGCGCGGCTATACCTATTTTGAACGCTAGACCAGACTGAAAAAAACGGCCGTCCCGCCTTGTGCACACTTTCCAGCGCCTGAGGCGGGGCCGGCTGAAAGACAATGAAGGCCGCCCTTCCCTGTCGAACAGGGAAGGGCGGCCTTGCTTTGTCTGATGCCTGATGCAGGATGCATGTCCTGCGCGGGAGGCGCTAGATGGACTGGGCGCCAGACTCTCCGGCAGGTTCCTGGCTCGGCTTTGGCTGCGACTTCTGGTCCAGCAGGGGCTTTTCGTCCGTGGCAAAGCGGACGGCCGTCTCCTCAAGGACGGCCTTGCCGACAATGCGCCAGTCTTCGCCCACCTTGCGCAGGGCAATCCAGCTTGTCATGTTGGCTTGGGTAGTCACGCGGGCCACGGCGCACTGCTCGTTGATCTGTTTGACTTCGGCCTTCTTGAGGGCCTGCGGATCCCAGGGGCAGTCCGGCGTCATGGAGCGGGTGCACTGATTGACCAGTTCCCCGGAACCCACGGTGCGGGTGAAGGTCCTTGTGTACTGCTGCTTCAGATCCATGGCCGAATTGAGCCAGGCATCCATTTCCGAGCCTATGCCCAGCAGGGAACCAAGATTGCTTGTGAAGTTGAGGAGGCTGTTGTCCTGCTTGAGATTGACAAGCTCATGGCTGGCAAAGGCATCCATGTCGAACTGGGCCAGAAAGGCACCGCTGTCCTTGTCGGTCAGGGCCTTGGCCGTGTCACCGAGTGTCTTTTCGGGACCGGAAGTCTGACAGCCGGCAAGAAGGCAGAGCGCAGAAAAAAGGGCAAGAAGGGAACAGTTCCTGAGAAAACGCATTGCAAACCTCGAAGGAAGCTCTCGAAAGAAAATCTCGAAGGGAAAAATCAAGGGGGGGAGACAAACATTCCGGACAGCGCCTGCCGGGAATGTGTGGCAAAATGTACACTGCACCTCGCGCCCGGGCAAGTGGGCCGAAGAGACTTGTGTCCAGGAATCGCCCGGGACTTCAGAGCGCCAGGATTTCGGCCGTGCCGTTGGTGAGATCGGTCAGGGCTGCGCAGAAGGCCTCCTTGTTGGGCTCGGGCAGTTCAATGGTCATGGTGATGCTGCTTGTATAGCTGTCCTCCACGACCCGTGCGCCGTGCTGCGGCAGCAGGCGGCGCACCCTGTCGTTGTCCGCATAGGCAATCTCGCACATGAGCTGCACGAAGGCGACCTTCGGGCAGACGGGCAGCGTTTCCAGACACTGGGCAACGCAATCCTGATAGGCCCGCACAAGGCCTCCTGTCCCAAGCTTGATGCCTCCAAACCAGCGTGTCACCACGCAGCACAGCTCGCCCACATCCGCGTGCAGAAGGACGGTAAGCATGGGCCTGCCGGCCGTGCCGTGGGGCTCGCCGTCGTCACTGGCGCCTATGCGTGCCGTGGATCCGGGCGGACCTGCCACAAAGGCCCAGCAGTTGTGTGTGGCATCACTGTGGCGCTGGCGCATGGCCTCCACAAAGGTCCTGGCTTCGTCCATGCTTTCGGCCCGGGCTATGTGGGTAAGAAAGCGGCTGCGCTTGATGAGAAGGGAGGTCTCGTGGCACTGACCAGAGGCCAGATCGGGAACATTGTAGCTCGTGGTACTCATGACAAATTTGACAGGGAAGAACAGGTGGTTGCAGGAACAGATCCTGCAAGCAAAAAAATATGCAAAAAAGTGTCTCCTTCCCCCTTTACAAGCAGGGGGAAAGTGATTAAATAGTATTCATTATCAATAAGGGAACAGCACATGTTTCCCTTTTCAATCTGCACTCAATTCTCGAAGGAGTTTTTACCATGAGCAAGACCCAGGAAAATCTGATGGCTGCCTTTGCCGGCGAATCCCAGGCCAACCGCAAATACCTCGCCTACGCTGCCGTTGCCGACAAGGAAGGCAAGGCCCAGATCGCCAAGCTGTTCCGTGCCGCTGCTGCCGCCGAAACCATTCATGCCCATGCCCATCTGCGCAATGCCGGCAAGATCGGTGACACCGCTGCCAACCTGAAGGATGCCCTTGAAGGCGAAACCTACGAATTCACCAAGATGTATCCTGAAATGATCAAGGAAGCCCAGGCCGAAGGCAATGACAAGGTGGCCAGGTACTTTGATTTCGCCAACAAGGTGGAAGAAGTGCATGCCAATCTGTACAAGAAAGCCATTGAAGGCGCCAGCACCTTCACCGGCGACTACTACATCTGCCCTGTCTGCGGCTACACCCATGAAGGTCCCTTCGACGGTGCCTGTCCTGTCTGTGGCGCCAAGGGTTCCACCTTCGTCAAGATCGACTAGTCTTGCGCATGGACGGAATGGAGGAAGTCCCGCATTGCAGGGCCTGATCCTTCCGGCTTGAGCTTATACATCTTAAGGAGTGTTTTCAGGAAGTTTCTGAAGGCACTCCTTTTTTCTTTTCTTGCGGGTGTCATTGCCTTTTCCGGGGAAAAGAGGCACATTGCCCCCATCCTATTCTGGAGGAACGTTCCATGCGCCACAATCTTGCAGGGTATGCCCTGACCCTGTTGTTAATAGCCGGGTGCGGATGCAGCATGGCTGGTCCCGTGACTGCGGCACCGGCCCAGGAGAAACAGGCTCCTGCCGAGAAAAAGCAACCACTGAGTAAGTTTGATGCTCTGCGCCGTTTCGGGCAAATACTTGACATTGTCGAGCGTTCCTATGTCGAGGACATAGGCCAGGCTGAGCTTGTCAATGGCGCCATCAAGGGCATGCTGCAGGGCCTTGATCCCCATTCCTCCTTCCTCAATGCCGAGGAATACAAGGAAATGCAGGAAACAACCTCTGGAGAGTTCTTTGGCATTGGCGTGGAAATCTCCATGGAGAATGGCCAGGTCACGGTGGTAACGCCCATCGAGGATACCCCGGCCTTCAAGGCAGGCATGAAGACAGGGGACATCATCCTGACCATTGACGGGCAGTCCACGCAGGAAATGAGCCTGCAGGACGTGGTCTCCCGCATTCGCGGCCCCAAGAACACCAAGGTGGAACTGTCCATCCTGCATACCAATGGCAGGGAACCCGTGACGCTGAGCCTTGTGCGCGGCGCCATTCCCATTGTCAGTGTGAAGAGCAAGAAGTTCGAGGACGGCTACTACTGGATCCGCGTGACCCGCTTCTCGGAAAAGACTACGGACGAGCTTCTGTCGGCCCTGGAAGACGCGAACAAGGAAGCAAAAGCCCATGGCGGCCTGCGCGGCATTGTCCTTGATCTGCGCAACAATCCGGGTGGCCTGCTCAGCCAGGCCGTGAGCGTCTCCGATCTCTTCCTCAAGAGCGGCACTATTGTGTCCATCAAGGGCCGCAGCGACGTGACCGAACGGGTCTATGCGGCAGAGAGCCAGCCCACCGACGTGAAGGCGCCCATGGTGGTGCTCATCAATGCGGGCTCTGCCTCTGCGTCCGAAATCGTGGCCGGCGCCCTCAAGGATCACCACCGGGCCGTCATTGTGGGCGAGCGCTCCTTTGGCAAGGGCTCCGTGCAGAACATCATTCCCCTTGCGGATGGCTCCGGTCTCAAGCTCACCGTGGCCCTCTACTACACGCCGGACAACAGGTCCATCCAGGCAGAAGGCGTTGTGCCGGACATAGAGATTCCCTTTGAAATGCCGGCCAAGAAGGACAACGAGTCCCGTTTCCTGCTGCGTGAAGCCGATCTGAACCGTCATCTCGAGAACAAGGAATCCGGTGAGGGTACCCAGGCCAAGAAGAGCGAGGATCAGCAGATGAAGGAGCAGCTGGCCCAGGACAATCAGCTGCGCATGGCCCTGCAGATAGTCAAGGGACTGCCTAGCCTGCAGGCAATCAGGAACAACTAGTCATTTGAGCAACCGATAGCGGGCCATGCCTTCCTCTTCATGCGAGGGCATGGCCTTTTTTTTGGGGGAGAACAATCCATGGCAGAAAACAAGGTGGCCGTAGGCTGCATAGGCTGCGGCAATATGGGTGGGGCCATTTTGGCCGGACTGGCCAGGACGGGCAAGTACGCACTGAGCGGCTTTACAAGAACCATGTCCCGCATGGAGCCGCTTCTGGAGCTTGGAGTGGAGGCAAAGGACACTGCCAATGAGGTCCTTGCCGCGAGCAAGTACCTTATCCTGGCCGTCAAGCCCTATCAGGTGGAGGCCGTCATTGCCTCCCTGGATGCGGATCTGCTCAAGGGCCGGGTGCTTGTGTCCATAGCTGCAGGCGTGAGCCTGAAGACACTACGTGCTGCCTGCAAGGCCCGCTGCCCCATTGCCCGCTGCATGCCCAATACGCCGGCCATGGTGGGCAAGGGTGTCTTTGCCCTGTGCTGCGACAAGAAGACGGGCGCTAGGGAAAAGGCCGAACTTGTGGAAATCTTCTCGGATCTCGGTCTGTGCCTGGAAATGCCGGAGAGTCAGTTCACCGCCTTCTCGGCACTGATAGGAGCAGGTCCTGCCTATGTCTTCGATCTGATGGAAGGCATGGTCATGGCCGGAGTGACCCTGGGCTTCCAGCATGGCGAAGCCAGACGCATGGTCGAGGCCCTGTTTGAAGGCTGCGCGGCCCTTGCCGCAGGCAATGCCTCCACCCATCTTGTGGCCCTCAGGGACAATGTCTGTTCTCCGGCAGGACTGACCATCGCCGGCGTGAACCGCATGGCTGCCGACGGCCTGTCTGGAAAGCTGGCCGAAGCCGTGCTTGCGGCCAATGAGCGCGGCAGGAAGATGGAAGGCTAGTTTTTTGAAGCTCCCCCGTTTCACAACGGGGGATTCTCTCCCAGAACAAGAAAATGGCTTTCTGCAGAACCTTTCGGCCAG
>CALVHF010000064.1 GCA_944327295.1 uncultured Desulfovibrio sp.
CTGGCCGAAAGGTTCTGCAGAAAGCCATTTTCTTGTTCTGGGAGAGAATCCCCCGTTGTGAAACGGGGGAGCTTCAATCGAAATTCGATCAGCATGGTACTTCCCTTGAGAGTGTATCCTAAGGATTGATACTGTGTCCTCAAACCGTGCATTCGAGATGAGTACAATGGCGGGTTGTCTCCAGTTGAATCAACCGTTGCGTTCCACTCCCATTCCCTTTGTACCTCTTATGGCAAAAATCCCTGGACAAAACAAGGTCTTTCCAAACTTCCGAAGGTCCTCTTCCGAAGGTCCTGTCCCAAAAGTCTTGGGCTGGACCTTGCCGAGTTCTTTGGCCTGTGCACGAGCGAGGCCCGGCAGCGCCTTGCCGAGAGACGCAAGGCTGTCTCTGCCTGGCGGGAAGAAGCCGTCAGAGTGAAGTCAGGGTGAACGTCAGGCCTTCAGAAAATGCAGCTCATGCGCAAGGCCTGCAAAAACGTCTGTGAGGTCTGTGAAGCGTGGACAGGCTTGAGGCAAGCCAGCCCTCAGTCCAGCACGCGCCTGATGGTGGCCGGATTGCCGGCTGCCAGCACATTGTCCGGCAGGGAGTGCACAACCACGCTGCCTGCGGCAACCACGCAGTTGTCGCCAATGGTGACGCCAGGGCAGACAATGACGCCTGCCCCGAACCAGCAGTTTTTTCCTATGGTCACTGGATAGGCATACTCTTCGCTCTGCCGGCGGGCCCGATAGTCCAGGGGATGCTGCGGGGTGTAGATCTGGCATCGCGGACCAAAAAGCGTGAAGCTGCCAATGGTCACAAGGCCTGCATCCAGGACGGTGCAGTCGGTATTGAAGAAGACATGCTCGCCCAAATGGATGTTGCAGCCGTGGTCGCAGTGAAAGGGCGGGTTGATGACGGCCGTGTCGGGAAGATTTGGTATGAGCTCTTCAAGCAGAGCCCGACAGGTCCTGGAGCGCGGCTCAACAGTCTGCAGGCGGGCGCACAGGGTGCGGGCATGAGCCAGACTGCGGCAAATCTCGGCGTCCGAAAAATCGTAGAGCTGCTGCGAGAGCATCTTTTCAAATTCTGTCCTGCTCCCCGGGGTTCCCTGTGCTGCAGGCTTGTGTCTACTGTTCCTCTCGTTTGCTGGCTGCAAACGGCGCTTGATGGTGGCCGGATTGCCTGCTGCCAGACAGTCTGACGGCAGATCGTGCGTGACCACGCTGCCTGCAGCCACAACGCTGCGATCGCCTATGTGGACGCCTGCGCAGACCGTCACCCCGCCGCCAAGCCAGCAGTCCGCACCAATGTGCACGGCTGCTGCCTCGCACCCTTGCGGCAGACTCCTGGACGCAGCGGACAGATTCCCGGCCTCCAGGGTGGTGATGAGGCAGTGGGGACCAATGAGGGTGTGGTCTCCGATAGATATGGGCGCACTGTCCAGGATGGTGGCATTGTAGTTGATGAAGCTGCGGGCACCAAGATGGATGTTGCTGCCGACAAGACAGTAAAAGGGCAGGCAGATTTCGGCCCCCTCACCCCGGTTGGGCACAAGGTCCTGCCAGAGGGCTTTGAGCAGCGCCTGGTTCTCGTCCTGGGCTGCCTGCAAAAGCCGTGCGTACAGGCTCTGCGTGCGCTCTTCGTCAGGGCCGGGAGCAGAGTCATAGTCGGGGTCAGGCACAGCTTCTGCGAGCTCGGATTCTCCCTGTGCAATGGAGCGGATCACAGTGGCTGGAATCCCTGCAGCAAGGACATGGGCCGGCACATCCTTTGTGACCACACTGCCTGCCGCTACAATGCTCCCCTCGCCAATGCGCACCCCAGGGCAGACAATGACCCGGGCACCCAGAACACAGTGCGCCCCTATGTGAATGTCAAAGCCGTACTGGGCATTGGTGCGGCGCAGGTCGGCCTGCAGGGGATGGTGGGGTGTGCAGAGCAGCGAGCCGGGACCTACGCGGGTGCCTGTACCAATGAAGACGGATCCCGTATCCAGGATGCAGCAGCCGGCGGCAATGTGCACCCCTTCACCCACATGGATGCCGCAGCCAAGGTCGCAGAAGAAGGGGGGATCGATTTGGGCCGAAGTCGGAAGGTTGGGAAGCAGGTCCTCAAGCACACGGCGACTCTCGCTGTTTTTCGTGCGCAGCCTGCTGCACAGGGCTGCGGCCCTGAGGAGCCGTGCCACAATCTCCCTGTCCCCGCACTTGTAGAGCAGGCCTGCCCGCATTTTCTCGTATTCGGTCATGGCTTGGATTCTCCCGTGGATGTTTCCTGATTGCCTTCCGGCCTGCTGTTCTCTTACTGGTCCTTCTGTGGCACAATCTTCACGTACTTGAGGTAGGAGACAAGCTTGTTGTACTGGCCCATGAGGGAGATGTGCAGATACTGCTTTCCTTCCTTGACGATGTACTGCAGGATGGGAATGTTGTGCACAGTGGCCGTAAAGGTGTAGGCATTCTGCTCGTTGTCCACAGGCTTGAAGTCCGTGCTGCCAAGCTGGGTGGCAATGGCCTTTGCAAAGTCGTGGGCGGACTTGGAAGTGACACCCGAGAGGATCTGCATGGCCGCATCCCGCTCCACGGAATAGATGCGCACACCGTCCTCGGTCTCTTCCATGGGCAGGACGCCAGGCAGGGTAACCGTGAAGCGGCACTGCTCATTGCCAAAGGTGCGCACGCTGGTCGTGGGCAGGGCCGGTTCCCCGCGGCGGTGCAACAGATCCTGGCCGCTGTTGAGAGCAAGCCGACCGTCTCCGAGCAGCTGCCAGTGCACCCGGCACTGGGTGCCGTCCTCCAGGGTCAGGGCAAGCTGCGGGCCTTCCTCCTGTATGCTTCCCTTGAGGTTGCGGCCCGTGCCCTGCAGGGCAAAGTGGCTCTCGCGAATATCCAGAAGGCGCTCGGGCGCAAGGGAGGAAATCCACTCGCCCTGCAGTTCCTTGTTCGGAACGACCGGCTTGAAGGTCATGAGCGGGCCTTCAGCTGTGCCCTGGGACTGGATGCGGCAGGTCCAAGGGAAGATCTGTTCCCCGGATTGGTGCTTGGGCTGGGCCTGAGCCCTTGCCTGGCCTTGCGAAGAAACGGCGCTTTGTGCCGTGTCCTGTGCCAGGACGGGCAGGGGCGCCAGGGCCATCGTCAGAACGAGCGCAAGAGCACGGCAAAGGACCGGAACGGGGGCAGAAAACGATCCGGAAACAGGGCCGCAACCGGAGGGCTTGAAGCAGGAAGGGACGAACAGCATAGAATGAAGGACACTCCTTGTTGTGCACAGGAAAAAGCAGGGACCAGACAGGCCCCGCAGACTCACAGAGAACTATCCCTTCCCTTGTGCCGAATCAAGCCTCGCTTCTTTGGGGAGAACGGGTGAAAAACAGGTGACACAGACGCATCCTGTCCTTTGTTTTGCTGTCTTTCTGGGCTGTTCTGTGTTCCGCCCACACTCCCTTGTGCTGCCCTTCTTCGCCCGCTTGCCCGCCCCGGTGTTCCGGGCTACACTCCAGACCTCGCGAGAATCACAGACTCAAAAAACAAATCCCCTTCCAAAATGAGGAGCCCCACCAACGTGCCACGCGCAGCCAAGTCCCAGTCCGCAAGCTCGAGCAGCCGTTCTGCCTCGTCCGCTTCCTCGGCAGCAGCCAGAACGTCGTCCAGAACATCTGCCAAAACGTCTGCCAGAAGCTCAGGCAAAACCGCTTCCAGGCCACGCAACCTGCCCAGGACCGATCTGAAGGCCATTGCCGGCAGCGGCGGCCGCATTGTCTATCTGGCCGAAAAGCACAGTATAGCCCGGGCCCTGGCCGATGCCCTGCCAGGCCGAAGCGAAAACAAGGGGGGCTACATACAGTGCGGCGAGGCCCTGATCACCTGGCTCTCCGGCCATCTCCTGGAACAGGCCCCGCCTGAATACTACGATGCCCGCTTCAAGACCTGGAGCAGGGCGACCCTGCCCATAATCCCCGAGCGCTTTCAGCTGCTTGAGCGCACGGACAGAGGCATCCCCGAACAGCTGAAAGTTATCCGGGCCCTGCTTGAGGTCTGCCCTGTAGCCGTCAATGCAGCGGACTTTGACAGGGAAGGCCAGCTTCTGGTGGACGAGGTGCTGGAACTTGTGCACTACCGGGGCCGGGTGCTGCGCCTGCAGACCAGGGCTCTGGATCCCACAAGCCTTGTGCGCGAGCTTGGCCGCATGCGCGACAACGAGGAGTTTGCGGGCCTGCGCGAGGCAGCCCGGGCTCGCTCCCAGCTGGACTGGCTGGCCGGCATGAACCTGACCCGTGCCATGACCCTGCACGGCAGAAGCCAGGGCACGAGCTCCGTGCTCTCCTTGGGCCGTGTGCAGACCCCCACCCTGGCGCTTGTTGTCGAGCGCGACCGGACCATTGAACACTTTGTGCCCAGGCCCTTCTACAAGCTCTCCTGCCCCTTTGCGGCCGAAAAGGGCGTTTTGCAGACCGTCCTTGTCTTAAACGAAGACATGCCTGGCGTTGACAGCGAAAAGCGGCTCACGGACAAGGCCGAGGCTTTGCGCCTGCAAGCACTTGTGAGCGGCAAGCCAGGATCCGTCACGCTTGTGGAGAACAAGCGCGTGCAGGAGGCAGCGCCTTTGCCGTACTCTCTCACGGATTTGCAAAAGGAAGCCTCGGCCCGCTTTGGTCTTGGCGCCAAGGACACCCTGGCCGCCTGCCAGCGCATGTACGAGGCCAAGTTCATCTCCTATCCGCGCACGGACTGCCCCTACCTGCCGGAGGAACAGCTCAAGGACGCCCCCGCAGTCCTTGAGGCCGTGAGCCGCTGCGAGGGCTTCTTCGAGATGGTGCAGGCCTGCGACTGTACACGGCGCTCCGCTGCCTGGAATACCTCAAAAGTCTCCGCCCACCACGGCATCATCCCGACCTCAGTGGCAGCCTCGGGGCTCTCGGATCGTGAAACAAAGGTCTATACCCTCATCTGCCGGCGCTATGCCTGGCAGTTTCTGCCCCCGCACATCTTTCACAAGACCAGGGCCGAAGTGGCCTGCGAGGGCACGCTGTGGCGGGCGAACGGGCGCATTGAGGAGAGTGCCGGCTGGACGGCGTACAAGAATGCCGGCCCTGCCAGCGCAGCCCGCAGGACAAAGGACGAGGAGCAGAACAAGGATGTGATCCTGCCCGAGGTGCACAAGGGCGAGGCCGTGCAGGCAGGTGAGGTCAGGGTGGACGAGGCCATGACCACACCGCCTGCCCGCTTTACCGAAGGCACCCTGGTGGATGCCATGGAAAACATACAGCGCTACCTCAAAGGGGCGAGCGCCGATGATCAGAGCATCTTGAAGAAGACCGAAGGCCTTGGCACCGTGGCCACCAGGGCCCAGATCATAGAGACGCTCTTTGCCAGGGGCTATCTGACCAAGCAGGGCAAGGCCGTCTGCTCCACGCCCCTTGGTCGCAGCCTTGTGGACGCCAGTCCTGCCTCCATACGCGATCCGCTCATGACGGCCGACATGGAGCGATCCCTCTCTCTTATCCAGGAAGGCCGCCTCAACCCCGGAGACTACGTGGCCGCCTATGCCGCCACGCTGCCCACAATCATCGAGGAGATCTTTGCCATGCAGGGTGGTTTTGCCCAGGTGTCTGCCGCGTCCGGTCCGGCCAGTTCTTCCAGCCCGGCCAGTCCGTCGGGCGCCTCCGCTTCTTCAGCAACGCCCGGGGCTTTGGCATCTGGCGGCCTGGGCGGATCATCCGATCCGTCCAGCCCGTCCGATCCTGCCGATCCATCAAATCCGGCCGGACAGAATCCGCAGGGAGCAGGCGGCACAGGCCCGGTTTGCCCGGTGTGCGGACGCGAGCTGGCCAGAAAGCGCACCCGCAAGGGCACCTGGTTCTGGAGCTGTACGGGCTTTCCCCAATGCCGCTATGCCTGCGACGACGTCAACGGTCAGCCCCGCCTGGACAATGCCCAGCGTTCCGGACGGGTCACGGCGCAGGGCCAGTTCCAAGATTCCTCTTCTGACCAGACCGGCGCAGTGTCTGCTCGTCCAGCGTCTGGCGACGCCGTCTGCCCGCGCTGCGGCAGGCCCCTTGTGCAGCGAAAAGGGCCCAGAGGCCTCTTCTGGGGCTGCACAGGGTATCCTGCCTGCCGCTTCACAGCCAATGATCTGTCCCAGTTCCAGGGCTCCGCTCCTGCGGCAGGGGCGGAGACCGCAGTCCGGACAGACGCAGCACAGGGCCCGACACATGCCCCGGCGCATGGGGATGACCCTTTTCAGGAAGTCGCCCCGGACAATCTGGCGTCCTGGCAGTCCGCCTGGCAGTCGGCCAGGACGAAAATTGCCGGGCTGCAGGATCAGGAGCAAGGAGCAGAGCCTGCCCTGTGTCCGCGCTGCGGCAAGCCCCTTGTGCAGCGCACAAGCGCCAGAGGCCCGTTCTGGGGCTGCTCGGGCTTCCCCAACTGCCGCTTTACGGTCAATACCCTCGCCGATTTGCAGACCGGGTCGGGGACCGGAGCCCGGGGCCGGCATTCGGCTCAGGGTTCCCCTGCCCGGTCCGAGGCTGCAGGTCAGGCCCTGTGCCCGCGCTGCGGCAAAGCCCTTGTCCAGCGCAATGGCTCAAGAGGGCCCTTCTGGGGCTGCTCGGGCTTTCCCAATTGCCGCTTCACGGCCAACAGTCTCGATGCAGTCGGAACAGGGTCCGCACAAAGTGCCCATGCTGCGCATGCCGGGACAGACCGGCAGTACCGGGCCCGGCCGCAGGGCCTGTTCGCCGCTGCGCCTGCGTTCCCTGCTTCCCCCGGCACGCCAGGCTCTGCAGACGTTTCAGGCTCCCGTGGCCCCGTTCCTGTCCGCGATGCTGGAACTCCCGGCGATCCCTTTGTCGATGCCGGTTATGATGCCGGCTACGAGGCCTGGCTCGATCAGCAGGCCAGCGAGGAGGGGAGTCGTGCCCAGGAGCCGGTCGACGATCCTGGCGACGACTTCTTTGCCGGCTGGCCCGAAGCTCTGCCTCCTGATGACCTGCCGCCAGACGACATGACGCCCGACGATCTTCCCCCTGACGTCTGGGACGAGGGACCTGATACCTCCGGAAACAGTCGCAAGGCCTGATCCCTGGCCACAGGCCACAGACAGTCACAGGGTCGTGCACCAGACGGTGTGCGGCCCTGTGCTGTTCCTGTCATACCTGTCTCGCTATCTCACTGAAAACAATATGTTTTTTATGAGCTTGTGAAAAGAATTTCTTTTTTTTTGACTCGGCCTGTTGACAGGAAATGATTCCATCCTGTACAAAGGGCTCACAGCTGTTAAATGTTAACATTTAACTTTTAACCAAAACAGGGGGATTATCTCTGGCTTTTCCGAGAAATGGAGGAGGCAATGACAGGGTGGGGCTGCCCATGCCAATGGACAGTGGCAGAGAGGGTGAACCCTTCTCGGCGAAGTGTTTTCGCTGAGCCTTGAGAGGGGCAGCAAACCGGTTCTGTCACGTCAAGCCGCTTCATCGACCCGATCCTTATGGCTGGCAAGGCCGCCCGATCTTTTCCCTGTTTTCGTCCCTGCCTGTGGTGGACGCAGCCGTTGCGCCCACCAGGGCCAGTGCCGGCAGGCCTGGGACATATGTTCCCTTCCCCGAACACTGGGAACGTCCCTGCTGCCGAATTCATGTTTCCCTCTCACAGACAGTGCAAGGAGCTTAGAATGAATCTCGCTCAGTTCCCTCGTCGTGGCTACGTGAAGGAACCCACTCCCATTGAATTTCTGCCAAGCTTTTCCAGGGCGCTCGGCGGCAAGGTCAATATCTACATGAAACGTGACGATCTTCTGCCCGGAACTGGCGGTGGCAACAAGACCCGCAAGCTGGACTTCTCCATTGCCGATGCCCTGGCCAAGGGCTGCGACACCATCATCACCTGCGGCGCCGTGCAGTCCAACCACGCCCGCCTCACCCTGGCCTGGGCCGTCAAGGAAGGCCTGGACTGCCATCTGGTGCTGGAACAGCGCGTGGCCCACAGCTACAATCCCGAGGCTTCCGGCAACAACTTCCTCTATCAGCTTTTGGGCGTGAAGAGCATCACCGTGGTTGATGGCGGCAGCAACATGGCCGAAGAAATGCAGAAGGTGGCCGACAAGCTGGCAGCCCAGGGCAAGAAGCCCTACATCGTGCCCGGCGGCGCCTCCAACCCCGTGGGTGCCCTTGGCTACGTGCAGTGCGGCCAGGAAACCATGCAGCAGATGTTCGAGATGGGTCTGAACTTTGACCACATCATCGTTCCCAGCGGCAGCGCCGGCACCCATGCCGGTTTCCTGCTTGGCATGCTGGGCTGCAACATGAACATTCCCATCTCCGGCATTGGCGTGAACCGCAAGAAGCCCGTGCAGGAAGAGGCCGTCTACACCCTGGCCCAGCAGACAGCCGACTACATTGGCGCAAAGATCGACATCCCCAGAGAAGCCGTTGTAGCCTATGACGACTACGTGGGCCCCGGCTACTCCCTGCCCACGGACGCCATGTGCGAGGCCGTCATCATGCTGGCCCGCACCGAGAGCATCCTGCTCGATCCGGTGTACTCTGGCAAGGCCATGTCCGGCCTCATCGATCTGGTGCGCAAGGACCACTTCAAGCCCGGCAGCAGCATCCTCTTCCTCCACACCGGCGGCTCTCCTGCCCTGTACGCCTACCTGGACACCTTCCGCAAGGACGTCCACTTCTAGGACTCCAGGGCCTGAACGGCGCAGCATGCAGCCGTGAAAAAGCCATTCATTTCGAAGCATCCCTTTCAAAAACATCCTCTTCGAAGCCCTCCTCCCTTCGTGAGAGCTGGCAGAAAATCCCCTATGCTGCAGGGATTTTCTGCCAGTACACAGCGTCTTTTTCCGGAATAGCAGAACGAAATTTCCCCTCCGGGACAACGCTTCGCGGACAAGGTCCTTGTCCGCAGAAGCGCTCGCACAAGAAAAAGGGCACAGAGTGTCCGTTCCGCAGTCCGGGCCTGCCAGAAAACAACCAGAAAACGTGCAGGCCCCAAGGCAGGCTTCTCCCTGCAAAAGGAAGACTGGACAGCTCTTCGGCACGCTCTCGGGAAAACGCCCGCGAGACAGCCTGAGGCCTTCGGGGAACGATCCTGTGGGCTGCTCCGACACATCCTCTGCGCCTTCAAGAAACGTCAAAAAACGCATGGTACAGCAGAAACAGCCTGCACCTGCAGGCCCCCCAGCCAGGGGCTTCCGGTTTGGCAACAGATCATGCGGCCGTGTTCCTGCTGTGCCCTGCAACTGGAGTCTGCCATGGACGACAAGAGAACAATACAGATGTATGGCGGTATCTGGGGCGGCCTTGTGCCCCTGTTCGTCCTCATCATAGGCCTCATCGCCCTGTCCATTGCCGAGCGGGGCGGTACCAAACCCTTCTGGGCCTGCGCCTGGCTCGCCCTGACCATCGGCATCTTCTTTGCCAGGGACAAGAAGAGCTATTGTGAGTCTGCTATGAACGGCATAGGGGACAAGAATGGCATTGTCATTGTGACTGCCTGGCTCTTTGCCGGTGTGTTCGGCAAGCTCATGGCCGAGGGCGGCCTTGTGCAGGGCCTGTTGTGGATGGGCATGTCCACCGGTGCCTCGGAGTCGGCCTTCACCTTCCTGGTCTTTCTGGCAGCCATGATTTTTTCTCTGGGTACAGGCACAAGCACAGGCACCTGCATAGCCCTGACGCCAGTGCTCTACCCTGCGGGCGTGTACCTTGGCTCCGATCCGACACTTCTGGGCGCAGCCATCCTCTCGGGCGCAGCCTTTGGCGACAACCTGGCTCCCATCTCCGACACAACCATTGTCTCGGCCTATACGCAAGGAGCAGAGATGAAGGACGTGGTGCGCAGCAGGGCGCCGCTCTCCCTCACGGCAGCTGCCATTGCGGGCGTCATCTTCCTGATCTTTGGCGGCGGCGGGGAAATTCGCGTGGCTCCGCATATGGAGGCCACCCTGGATCCCTCAGGCATCTTCATGCTGCTCGCCTTGGTGGTGGTCGTGGTGGCTGCCCTGCGCGGCCGTCACATCATTGAGGCCCTCATCTACGGCAACATCTCGGCTGCCGCAGTGGGCATTGCCATTGGCACCATCAACCTTGCGGATATCTTCTCCATTCCGGCCAAGGCCGGAGCCAGCACAGGCATCATCCAGAACGGCGTGGAGAGCGTAGTGGGTGCCATCATCTTTGCCATCCTCATCCTGGCCGTCACCCAGATTCTGGTGGACTGCGGCGTTATGGTCCGTATCCTCGATTTTGCCCATGAAAAGCTCGTGCACACCGTCCGTCAGGCAGAGCTCTTCATCATCGGCTCCACGGTCCTGGCCTCCATTCCCATCTCGGCCAACGCGCCGGCAGAACTGCTGGTGGGACCCAGCCTGGTGCGGCCCATGGGCGAGCGCTTTGGCCTGGCACCAGCACGCAGGGCCAATCTCATGGACTGCGCCGTGTGCACCATCTTCTTCATCCTGCCCTGGCACATTGCCGTGGCCGCCTGGTACGGCGCCCTGGTGAGCGCAGCCCAGGCCTGGAATCTGCCGGCTCCCTCCATTGCCTCGGCCCTGTACAATCCCTATTCTTGGGCCCTGCTGGCCGTCATCGTGTTCTCGGCCCTGACCGGCTGGAACCGACGCTATGCAGAAGGGTATGTTCCTGAAGCGAATAAGTGAGCCAAACATCGGCATTAAGACACATATATCAAGAATTTGAAAAATAATAAAAGCATCACTATCATTTAGTGATGCTTTTTTGTTGTTGGCACAATTTGTTTGATAAAAATATATTATAAGTATTTTATATAGGATACTGTTATCTATTATGTGTCAAAAAAAGAAATATAAATGATTTTCTCTCCGAAGCATCCGCTTGCTGAGTGATGGACATCATATATGAGCAAACTGCTTTTGTATTGTCCTGTGCACCTGTCCTTGACTTTTTTGGAACGGAACAATACTTCCCTGTCACTCTTCCGTTTCATTTTTGCACAAAGGGGCCGCTGCCTCCGGATTTTTGAGCGAGGCACAGTTTGGAGCGTCTATGAGTCCTGCAAAATGCACAACCTTCAGCGAACAGGCCCGCGCCTACATCAAGGACTGCCTGCTCAACGGGACCCTGCGTCCCGGAGATCCCATCAAGGAAAGCCAGATAGCCGAGACCCTGGGCATCAGCAGGGGGCCTGTGCGCGATGCCCTCATGACCCTGCAGCAGGAAGGCCTGGTCATGGGCTCGCCGCAGAAGTGCCGGCACATCCGGGCCATGACGGCCAGGGAGATAGAGGAGAGCTACTTTCTTGGCGGCACCCTGGAAGGCGTGTGCATCGTGCTGGCCCTGCCCCATGTGACCAAGGCCGACTTTGCGGGCTTCGAGGAGATACTTGCGCAGATGAAGCGCGAGAGCCAGCGGGTCAGGGGGCTCTCTGCCCTGAGCGACATAGACGAAACCTTCCACGATGCCCTCATGGCCAAATGTCACAATACCCTCATGGTGGACGTGGCCCGCAAGGCCTGCTCGCACATCTCCAAGTTTCTCTATTACAAGGCCTGGGACACGCTGTTCACTCCGGCCGAATTCTACGAGCGTCACAAGATTATCCTCGATGCCGTGAAGAGCAAGGACACGCAGCTCATCGAGTTTACCTTGCGCGAACACTATCTGGAGTCCGGCCGGCGTCTGGCCAGAGAGGCCGTGGACGGAGCAGACGCAGCGGCCGGGGCGGAAAGAACGGATGGCTCGGCCGGGGCAAACGGAGCAGACGGGGGCCGTGGCACGATCAGGAAGAAGGCCTGAGCGGCTGGCGTTCACCCGTGACGGCCAGAGACAGGGGCGCCGCAGGACAGGCAGACCGATCGCAAAAAGGGACAGGCAGAACGCGTTTTTTGTTCTCTGCCTGTCCCTTGTGCTTTTGTGCCTGGAGCAGTCCTGAATCTTCGGGCCTGATGCTGTGTGCCCCTAGATGACCCGGCCGGGCACAATGCGCCCTGGCAGGGCCGGCTCGTTCAAATCCGTGTCCCTGGAGATGAAGTGCTGGATGAGGCGGGCCATGTGGCTGGCTGCTTCTTCCAGGGAGCCTGAGTTGTCGATGTGCAGGCAGGGCTGCATGCCTGGCACCGGGGGCAGGGGCATGAAGGCCCGCTGCAGCCGCTCTTCTATGTCCGCGCCGGACTCCCGGCCCCGTCCTTCGAGGCGGCTGCGCAGAATCGCCGGATCCACGTCGATGAGGAAGGGCACAAGATCCGGGTAGTGGTGCTGGGCTCTGGGCAGGGCCTCGCGGGAGCCGTTGACCACAGGGAAGATGCCGTGGGCCAGGGCACAGTCGATGCTTTTGGCAATGCCGTACGAGCAGCCGTGGCTGAACCAGGTCAGGGCAAAGGCCCCTTCCTCTTCCATCCTGGCAAAGCGGGTGCGGGTCACTGGGATGTGCCATTCCCCCTGTGCCGAGGAACGAGTGATGTAGCGCCGGACAAAGGCCACGGGCAGACCGTAGAGCAGGGGCTTGACGGCTTTCAGCAAGGAGTCCTTGCCGGCCCCTGAGGGGCCCATGACATAGAAGAGACGGCCGGACATCAGAAGACCTGCCTTCCTTCGCGCCACACGGAGCGCACAAGGG
>CALVHF010000065.1 GCA_944327295.1 uncultured Desulfovibrio sp.
GGAGTCTCAGGCTGAAGATGAGGCCGAGGCTGTTCCTGCGCCAGAGGATGCAGACGCTGCGGTCAGCTTAGTTCCTGCAGAAGTCTCCGAAGACCTGGCAGCCCCTGCAGACGGTGGCGCCGAGTCTTGTGAAGACGCCGTCCCTGCTGCAGACGCCGAATCCGAAGATGTGTCGGAAGACATGCAGGAAGACGAGTCTGAAGAGGACGCTGAAGAAGAGTCTGACGACGAGTCGCGGGACGTGTTTGCAGACGAACCCGAAGACGCATCCGACGACGAGACCGGGGACGAATTCGGGGATGCCTCCGCATCCGAACCGGACAACGACCCTGCTCTCCGCGCAGTCGAGGAGCGCCTTGAGATTGGCGAGGACCGCTCTGCCATGGATCTGTCCGTCAGCTGTGCGGACCCGGACGCAGGCCTTGAACAGGGGCTGGACTCCGGGCTCGATTCGGTCTCTGTACCGGACGACTCTGTACCGGACGACGAGGAAGAGATCACGGGTGACATCTGCGACGTCAACCCCTTTGGCTGGGGCGAGGATACGACACCTCCAGGCAAGGTCCGTTTCCTGAAGTTCTACACCTGGAGCACCCTGCCCACCCGCCTGGTCTCCCTGCGGGACTCCAGGGGCCACTTCCTTGCTCCGGGCTACTTTGCCGCCATTCAGGCCACGCGCTCGTCCGCGCCCGTGCTGGGGGCCCTGCGCGAGGCAGCCCTGCGTCGCAAGTGGCATCTGTGCATACAGCAGCTCATTGTGCCTGTGGTCTATCCGGCCGTGGTGCCCTTCCGCTACTGGCAGCACTGCACCAATCCCTTTGCCCACACCATGGTCACCCTGCACTACCTGCACAAGAAGGTGGCAGAGGAGGAAATCCGCAGGCATTTTGCCATGGCCCTGCCTCCAGGGCAGCGCTTTACCCTGAACGGCATCTCCACCCTGCTTTTGCAGAACAGCGATGTGTTCAGGCAGTTCTTCTCCGACCCGGCCAACAAGAGCTGCCGCGGCATCATCTGGCGCGACACGGCCGGCAAGATTTTTGGCAGCAAGTTCCCCCAGCCGGCCAGGCTCGTCAACTACGCCATCCTCAACCCGGACTGGATCATGGATGCCCAGCCTGTGGCAGGCGGAACGGATCTTATCGGCGCAAGGGCCCGCAAGAATCCCAAGACCTGCATGGAGCGCCTGCGCCGTCTCCTGGTCATGGACGATGCCGGCCTGCGCAGGGCCATAGCCAGCGAGGAACGTCGCGCCAGAAAGGCCGGTGAACGGGGCGAGGCGAGCTCGAACGAGCAGCCTGCCGAGTACCAGGATCTCCATGACGGCATGGAATACGTCCTGGGCGGCGAGGTGCTCTCCTCCGAGCGGCACAGCCCTGCTGCAGAAGAGGAACCTTCTGCCCGGACCACCAGAACCCGCAAATCGTCCTCAAGTCGCAAAAAGGCCTGAAGACTCCCAAATCCATACACAAGGCCCCTCATCGTGCACAGCACAGGCACGATGAGGGGCTTTGTGATTCTTGGAGTGTTCCTCTGGATGAGGGGCACATCTCTTGCTGCCGAGTGGGGACAGGCCGGACGCAGAGACGCCAGGCTGCAGTCCGGGACGCTCTGACTGTACGGGCCTGCCTCGCAACGCCTCACGCTTCTGCTCAGGGCGAGCAGCACAAAGCGCCCTGCACCCAGGAGGCTTCTGTGCCTGGGCAGTACGTCCGGAACATCCTGGAAATTTGGGAAGTTGGGGAAGTTCTCTCACAGGCTCTGGCGCAAAAGCTTTTGCACGTCCCTGTCGTTGCCAAGGACCAGCACCCGCTCGTCTTCGCAAAAGCGGTGTTCGGGACTGGGCATGGGCTCAAGTTCCTCGCCGCGCTTGATGCCCAGTACGTTCACATGGTAGCGCTGCCGCACGGCGAGCTCCATGATGGTCCGGCCCTGCCATTCTCCGGGAATGGCTATCTCGTAGATGGAGTAGTCGGGGGAGAGCTTCACGTAGTCGAAGATATGGTCGCTGCTGTAGCGCATGGCAGCCCAGTCTGCGGTCTGACGCTCGGGGTAGACCACATCGTCTGCGCCGTTGCGCAGCAGAAACTTGGCCTGCACGCCGCGTGAGGCCCTGGAGAGGACAAAGCGGGCCCCGTGCTCCTTGAGCAGGGCCGTTGTCTCAAGCGAGCTCTGGAAGTCGTCGCCAATGGCCACCACGCACAGATCAAAGTCGCGCACGCCCAGGGAGCGGATGAAGGCTTCACTGGTGGCATCGGCAATCTGGGCACTGGTCACAAAGTCCAGGGCCTCGTTCACCCGCTGTTCGTTGCTGTCTATGGCCAGCACCTCATGGTTGAGTTCACGCAGCTTCTGCGCCATGCGGCGTCCAAAGCGTCCAAGGCCAATGAGCAGGATAGATTTCATAAAAAAAGAGCCTCTTGCAGACGTGTGTGAAGGGGGGAATGGTGTGCAGGCACCAGGGGGCGCCTTGCTTGTGTTCCCGAAGCGTGAGGGGCGCTTGCGGTCGGATGGCCGGCAGGTGCAAAGCAGGCAGCCCCATGCAGGGCGCGTTCCCTCTGATCATTGGGAGCAGGCTCCCTACCCCACGGCCACTTCCTCGGCAGGATAGCGGAAACTGTCCTGTCTGAGGCTGGAGGAGACGGCAAAGACCACGGTGAGGCTGCCGACCCTGCCAAAGTACATGAGCAGAATGAGCACGGCTCTGGAGGCATCGGAGAGCTCAGGAGTCACGCCGAGGGTCAGGCCGACGGTGGCAATGGCCGAGGCGGCCTCGAAGAAGGCCGCCATGAGGGGCAGATCGTCCAGGCAGCAGAGGAGGATGCCGCCCGTCAGGTAGAGCAGCACAAAGAACATGAAGATGCCCGCTGCCCTGCGCAGGGTCATCTCGCTCACCCTGCGGTTGAAGCCGCGCACATCCCGCCTGTGCAGGAAGATGGCCACAAGGCCCATGAAGAGCACGGCCAGCGTGGTGACCTTGAAGCCGCCACCCGTGGAGCCCGGGGCTGCGCCCACCAGCATGAGCAAGATGGTGACAAGCTGGCTCAAGGGGCTCAAATTCGTGAGGTCCACGCTGTTGAAGCCGGCTGTTCTGGGGCTTACGGCATGGAAGAAGGAGGCAAGAACCGTGTCCGGGGCGGACAGGGCCCAGCGATCCGTGGAAAATTCCAGACAGTAGAAAAAGAGAAAGCCTCCGGCTATGAGCAGGAATGTCGTGAGCAGGACAAGCCGCGTCTGAAGGTGATACGAACCAAACTTGAGGCCCTTGCTGCGCATGTCGTCCAGGGTCAGAAAGCCGATGCCGCCTGTGATGATGAGTCCTGCGATGACCAGGCACACCAGGGGATCGCCCGTGTAAGCCGTCAAAGAGGAATAGGCCTGCTCTTTTCCCATGAGATCAAAGCCCGCATTGCAGAAGGCCGAAACGGCATGAAAGAGCGCCATCCACAGGCCCTGGGCAAAGCCCATCTCGGGGCAAAAGCGCAGGGCCAGCAGACAGGCCCCTGCAAGCTCCACGCAGAGCACAATCTTGCAGATGAAGCCTGTGGTGCGCACAATGCCGGCCAGCTGCGGGGCAGAGATGGACTCCTGCATGACCCAGCGGAAGCGAAAGCCAATCTTCTGGCCTGTGAGCACGGCCACGGCCAGGGCCATGGTCATGACGCCGAGCCCGCCCACCTGTATGAGCAGCAGGATGATGGCCTGCCCGAAGAGGGTCCAGTACTGCACCGTGTCGTGGACCACGAGACCGGTCACCGTGATGGCCGAGGTGGCCGTGAAGAGAGCATCCCCGAAGCCGGCTCCAAGACCGTCCCTGGTGGTCCAGGGCAGCATGAGCAGGCCCGTGCCGCAGAGAATGAGCCCGAGATAGCCCAGGATGATGATTTGCGACGGGCTGATGCGATCCGTCTTTCCAAAGAACATGTCTGCTCCTGACAGTCATGGTACAGTCTCCTTGTCCGCACAAAACGTGTGGACAAAAGACCGGTCACAGGAGTCTGTGACGCAAGGACTCTATACAGGAAAGGCGAATCCTGCGCAAACTGGAAGAGGTTTTCGTTTCATCTTGGGGCACTCCCGTGTGCTGGCATGAGGTTTGGGCGTGCATGCGGAGTTCTCTTCCCTGATTGCTCCGGCGTTTGCAGCTCTCTGACGGATGCTGCCAGACTCTGTCAGACACTGTCGGACTCCTGCAGATGCGGTCAGAAGCTGTGCCTGTACAGACGCAGGAGCCCGGGAGACTGACAGATTTCCTCTCCCGCTGCCTCTTCCCTGGCTTCCTCCCGACCGTCTGCACAGCTTTCTTCCCAGGCTTCTTCCTGGACCATGCACAGAAACTGCCAGCCATACCTTTCGTACAGGCCGGTGTGCTCGGTGACAAGGTAGAGGGTGTCGATGCCGGACTCATGCATGTCCTGGCAGACTGCGTGAAGCAGCAGCCCGGCAAGGCCCTTTCTGCGCCAGGCTTCTTCCACGTAGAGGGCACAGAGGTTGGGACGCAGGTCCTTTCTCGCATGAAAGTCGTTTTCTATGACGCCCGCTCCGGCCACAATGTCCCGGCCCCCGTCCCCGTCTTCGAGGAGCAGCACATACCACTGCGGAACCGGCCCCTGATGACTCAGGCTCTCGCGCATGCTCTCTCTGTAGGCTTCTTCGGAAATGCCCCATTTTTCGTGGAACCACCGTGCTGCCTGATCAATCAGCTCAGGTCTGTCCACAATGCGCACAAGGTTGTGCTTCATGATGTCGCCTCCAGGGGCAGAGACAAGGGAATGAGCACAGTCGATGCCCCGGGCCAGCAGAGGCATCAGAAGGGCAGAATCCTGTGCTTCAGGCAAGCCTGCCTGTGTTCTTGTGCCTTGTCCAGGATCTGCCAGCTGGCCCCATCAAATGATGCAGCCACTCCGCTCTTCCCTGTCCTCCAGGCTTCAGGCCAGGTGGAGGACAGGGAGAGGTGTGCAGCTGAAAGGTCTGTGCAAGTTTGGATGGGTATTTCACCTGCACGGTGAGAGTCGTAACACCTCTCAGCTGAAAGGTCACTGCAAGCCTACAATACTCCAATTAAAAGATTCGTAAGTCGTAACCCCCTTCAGCTGAAAGGTCACTGCAAGAGTATGCTCAGAAAGCCAATACATGTCAATGAGTTGGAAGGGGAAAATTAACGGGGTGTCGTGAAAATGGCTCTTTTTTACAAACAAGGCAAAAAAGAGCCACAGAATCACCTATAAGTACCTGAAATCAGCTCATGAACCACCTCACTGCACAAATTTTGAAAAGAATCAATTTTTTCAAGTGGTTGGAAAATTGCCCACAAGTCTCGACGACCCCGTTGCTTTATTAATAGATATACTATAAGATATACTATGCGTAGAAAAAACAGGGATGGAGCTCGGACAATCTGTCCCGCCTGAACAGTCTGGCCTGTCTGCCGGACTTTTTTTTGTTCCAGGGCACCGCGCTCGCCAGAAAAAAGCGCAGCTGCGGTGCTCCTGCCTGTGCAGCTTCCCATGCGAACGACCATGCCCTTCCCGGGCTCCAGGGGAAAACGCCCGGCTCTCTGAACTGGTTTGCCTGCATTGCACAAACTCCCTGACACAAGGGGCGATGTTCCCATGGTTCGGCCGGCCTTGCCGCCTGCCCTGCCCGCACGTCCAGTGCCCAGGGGCATGACAACAGGGCCTTGCAAGAAGGCATCACAGCGAAGCCTTTCTCATGTGCAGGGGCGTGTGCCGCATCAGACAAGCTCCCTGCCCGCTGCCTTTGCCCCGACCCATACTTCATCCTCGGAAGAACTCGGTGCCGACGGATCACACTGGGTCAGCAGTTCCTGCAGGCTGTACCTCTTCCTGGCAGCTGGTTCGACAACTGGTTCGACGAACAGACGCCCGCAGTCCACGCTCAGGTGCACCTGAGCGCCAGCTTCCATCTGCAGCTCTTCCAAAAGATCGGAAGGAAGAGCGGACGGAATGGTCAGCAGTACGGCATCCCCGATTTGTTCCAGCGTTCCCTTTTCCCTCGTTGTTTTCATGGTGTTCTCCTTGTGTGCCTTGTTCCAGTTGTTCAGGACCACTGTCCGGGAACAGACAGGACCTGGACAGACGCTCCTGCGCTCCCTTTTGGGCAGCCTGCACCCTGCGCTCCCTTTTGGGCAGGCCCTGACTGGCTCCCGAGTCCCTCAGAGAGACAGGAGTCCTTCCAGGCGTCTGGAGACGTTTCTCCGGGCCTTCCTCCTACTTCAGGGAGCCCTTCTCCAGAATGCGTGCAAAGTCTTCGGCAGGCATGGGCCCTGCATAATAGAAGCCCTGCCCCACCTGACAGCCCATGGCAATGAGGGCCTCTCTCTGTTCCCTGGTCTCCACGCCCTCGCAGACAAGCCCCATGTCCAGTCCCCTGGCCAGACTGATGACGGTCGAGAGGATGAGTCGTGCCTGCTGGGTGGAGAGGCCATTGCTGATGAAGCTGCGATCCAGCTTCAGGGCCTGGGGCCGCAGATGCTGCAGCTGCCCCAGGGAAGAATACCCGCAGCCAAAATCGTCCACCGAGATGGCAAAGCCCAGGGCTGCCAGCTCGCGCATTCTGGAGGCCAGCACCTGCGCGTTGTTCGTGAAGGCGCTTTCGGTGAGCTCCAGTTCCAGCAGATTGCGGGGAATGCCGTACCGGTCGGCTGTCTCCACAATGCGCTGGACAAAATTGGCCCGCCTGAAGGAGATGGCCGAGAAGTTGCAGGACACGGGCAGGACCTGCAGGCCCTGCTGCATCCATTCCTGCAGACAGCGGCACACGCCTTCGTAGATGCAAAAGTCGACCTTGTCTATGGTGCCGCTGGCCTCGAAGACCGGAATGAAGTGCGCAGGTCCGATGAGGCCCTCGCCAGGATGCTGCCAGCGGGCCAGGGCCTCGCTGCCCACCAGGCTGCCGTCCAGCATGTTCACCTTGGGCTGGAAGTAGGGCACAAATTCCCTGTGCTGCACGGCGAGTTCCAGGCGTTCCTCCAGAACCTTCCTGCGCTGCTGTTCGCGCTGCATGCGGCTGTTGTAGACAAGGAAGCTGCGCCCCGGCTTGCGCAGGGCCTCGCGGCGGGCGTAGTTTGCCTGATCGAGCCAGCGGTAGAGCGGCATCTTCAGGTTCTGCACAAGGGCTATGCCTGCCACAAGACGCACCGAGCTGTCGAATTTCCGTTCCCTGCAGGAGCGCTCGAAGTCCTCGCCAAGAGCCTGCAGACGCCCCTTCAGCTCGTGCCAGTCCCTGGCAGTCAGGCAGCAGGCAAAGTGTCCGCCCGAGAGCCTGGCACAGCATTCGCCGGCACCAGTCCAGGCCCTGAGTCTGCGGCCCATGGCTGCAAGGACCTCATTGCCGGTCTGATAGCCAAACTGATAGTTCACATGCCTGAAGTGCACGATGTCCAGGCAGACCAGGACGTGCTGCCCTTGCGGATTGTTCTGCACAAGGGCCAGGGCCTCGCGGTAGAACATGTTCATGTTTCCAAGGCCCGAGACCGGATCCACAAAGAGCAGTTCCTGTATGCGCCGGAAGCTCTGTGCGCGCACGTGCATGGTGTACCACACAAGCAGCACGATGGCGGCCATGACGGAAAAGCTGCCCGCAAGCACCAGCCCCAGGTTGTGCCAGACAAAGAGGCGCACGGTTACGGGCCCGGCGGAGGCGGCATGTTCAGGAGCATGCTGTCCAGCTGGCCTGGGGAGATGTGCTGTATGCAGCGGTTGATGATGGAGAGGATGCGCGGATCCAGCGTCTCGGGTGCTGCGCAGCTCAAGGAAACAAGATCGTCGTTGAGGGGCGTGACCTTCAGCCCCGGATTGGATCGCTGCAGCTCAAAGGCATTGGGGAGGTTGGTGTAGAAGGCGTCGATGTGGCCTGCAAGCAGGGCCCTTGTACACGCTTCCACGGACTCGAAATAGACGGACTGGGCCTTGTGGCGGTCGGCAAAGACACTGGAGGCGGCATAGCCCTGACGCAGGCCCAGGCGGTGGATGAGATCGCCATTTCTGCGGGTGACGAGCACCATGGGCGTCTCCAGGAAAGGCTGGGACGTCACAAGGCCTGCCTTGTCCATGTGGTGGGGATCCTTGAGCACAAAGGCAAGCAGGTCCACACGGCCCTGGGCCATCTCCTTGAGAGCCTCGGTCTCCTGCAGGCAGACAAACTCGAACGCAAGGCCTGAAAAGGCCTCAATCTGGCGGTAGATGTCCGCCACTGTGCCAACCATGCGCCCGGTTTCCGGATCCCTGGAGAGGAGGGGCTGGCGACCTGTCTCGTAGGCCACCCGCAGGCGCGGCTTTGTGGCCAGGAAGGCCCGTTCCTCTCTCGTGAAGAGCGGTTTTTCGTCGATGGACGACTGGAAGTACTTTGCGTACAGGGTACTGGCAAAGCGCGGCTGATGAATGGCGATCTGCTCCAGGGCCTCGTTGATGCGTGCCATGAGGTCCGGTCGCGAGGCCAGGGTGGCCATGTAGACCGGATGCGGTGCAAACTTGGCAATGCAGCGGGTTCCCTGAGGAGACCAGAACTCGTTCACCACAATGGCGTCCACTTCCCCTGCTTCCAGGGCCTGGATGAGGGCCGGTACACCGTTGTACTGCACACACTCAGGCTTGATGTTCTGGCTTGTGCACTTGTCCTGGAAGAGCTTGATATGCGGGTTGAAGGCCTCCACGCCGACTCTGACCCTGCCCAGGGTGGCCCAGTCCTCGTAGGCAAAGCGCGTGTCGTTCTCGCGCACCAGGATGGTGCCTGTCATGCAGCCTGTGGAGAGCCGGGAAAAGAGGTAGGTGGCACGCCGCTCTGGAGAGGGACAAAGGCCAGGATAGATGTCCACCCTGCCCTCGGTCAAAAGCCGCTGGGCGTCCAGTTCGCTGTCTGCCGGCACAAAGTGCAGATCCAGACCGGCCAGCTGGGCCACTTCGCGCATGTAGTCTATGGTGTAGCCCACATACTCGTCCCGGACGGTGCGGTGCATGCTGGCCGAGGACTCGAAGAAGGGACAGCGCACCGCAAGCCTTGGACGTTCCGTTCTCTCCGTTCTGTTCCGGAGTTCCTGTCTTTCCTGGTTTTTGCCCCCGGGCTGACCTGAACGGCCTTCCTGTCCCTGTGCAGGGCCCTGTGGTTCCGACACAGTCCCCTGTGCCACGGCAGAGGACTGTGCCTGCGCCATGGTCTGGGAAGAAGCAAGAACGCCCGGGACCAGTGCCAGGACCAGTGTCAGGATAAGAACGATGTCCCTGACTCCGGCAGAACCAGAGGTCCGGCAACGGGCTCGCGTCCAAGAAGGAAGCTTCGTACCGGCCAGGGATCGCACTCTTTCCTGGCCCGGATGCGAGCCGGACTCTCTGCAGTCCAGCAGGTTCTGCGGCCGGGGACGGGCACGCAGGACTGGTCTGTCGGAAGCTGAAGGGAGGGTCTTTTTGCGGTACGCGAACAAGGGAGGCGGCTCCGGTGGCAGGCGCTTCAGGCGCTGGCAGGCAGAGGGGTTCCTGCGCCAAGCAGGGCTTCGTAGTCTGCGGCAGGCATGGGCCTTGCGTAGAGAAAGCCCTGCCCTATGCGGCAGCCAATGCCCGTGAGGGCCTGCCTCTGCTGCTGTGTCTCCACGCCCTCGCAGACAATGTCCGTGCCAATGCTGTGGGCCAGGGCAACCACGCTGGAGAGCACGGCATGAGCCTGCTCGGTCTTGAGGCCATAATGGATGAAGCTGTGGTCGAGCTTGAGCACCTGCGGCCGCACATGCTGCAGCTGGCCAAGGGAAGCGTAGCCAGAGCCAAAGTCGTCCACGGCAATGGAAAAGCCAAGGCCGTTGAGCTCCAGCATGCGGGTGTTCAGTGTGGCCGGCGTGCTGACAAAGGTCGTTTCCGTGAGCTCGAGCTGCAAAAGCTTGTGGGGGACGGCGTAGCGGTCGGCTATCTTCACGATGCGGTCCACAAAATCGCTCTGCATGAAGGAGATGCCCGAAAAGTTGCAGGAGACCGGGGGCGTCTCCAGGCCCTTGTCCAGCCACTCGCGCAGGCTGCGGCAAACATGTTCGTAAATACAGAAGTCGACCTTGTCAATGCAGCCGTTGCCCTCGAAGAGGGGAATGAACTCGCCGGGAGAGATGAGGCCCTCACGCGGATGCAGCCAGCGCACCAGGGCCTCGCTGCCCACGATGGAGCCGTCCTGCATGTTCACCTTGGGCTGGAAATAGGGCACAAGCTCGTTGTACTTGATGGCGCTGTCCAGGCGGCTGCAGAGGTTTTCCTCGCGGCGCAGCTCGCTGTCCATGCGGCTCGAGAAGAAGCGGAAGCTGCGGCCCCTGCTCCTGAGGGCATACTGGCGGGCATAATTGGCTCTGTCCAGGCAGCGGTGGAGGGGTGTGTCCTGGGAGCGGATGAGATAGAGGCCGGCCACAAGGTGCACGGCCGGATCAAGCTTTTTGTTGCGGCACAGCTCGGCAAATTCCCGTTCCAGGATGCGCAGGCGCCTGGAGGCGCCGCTCCAGACAGTGAAATCCATGAGCATCACGAAATGGCCGCCCGAGAGCCTGGCGCAGGGCTCTCCGGCCAGCTTCCAGCGGCTGATCTGCCGTGCCAGGGTGCGCAGCAGGTGGTTGCCTGCCTGAAAGCCCATGTGATTGTTGACCTGGCGAAAGGCTGCTATGTCCAGGTACACAAGCACGTAGCAATGGTCGGCATGCTTGTTTCTGAGCTCCTCCACCTCGTGGCAGAACATGTTCAGGGAAGGCAGGCCTGTCACCGGATCCATGAAGTGCATGAGGCGCGTCTTGCGGCGGCGTGCCAGCCAGACCTGCATGTGGCGCAGCCAGAGGCAGACCGCCGCCACGAGCAGAAGAAAGAGGGCTGCACTGACAAGGACGGGGTAGTCGGCCACAAGCTGGGGCAGTGCTATGCGGGCTCTGAGGGCGTCACCGGAGTCCGGAAGCCAGAGGAGTGCGAGCACAAGGACGAGTGCGGACACAAGCACGGGCAAGAGGACGGATTCCCAGAGCGAGAACGGCTTTCTGTGCGAGCAGTGGCAGGAATTGGGGCAGGGACTCTGATAGGACGGCTGGCAGGAGCACTGGTTTTCTGCGTCTTGTTTGTTCTGTTCGTTGTGCAAGGAAAAATTGCTGTGTACCACGTCCTGCCTCCAAAAAAGTTGCTGTCCACTTTATAAAACAGCACGGTTTCTTTCACAAGTGAAATATTTGAGAAACAAGTAAAACAGAAAAAAATGGCATTTGTGTTACTTTTTTTTGAGAGAAGCGTAGATTTTGAGCTAAGCAGGAAGGTGGATTCTCTGAAATTTCGCTTTTTGCAAAAGGCTTTTCCTGAAAAGCCCGAACTTGTGCACAAGGGCACAGGTCTTTTGGAACAGGTTTTTGGGGGGGCACGCGATCCCGTTTCCTGCCAGCCTGACCAGCCTGACAGGACACCTTCTGCCTGCAGGGTGGCAGCTCTCAAGCCTGCAAAAGGTGCCGGACGTGCTGCCTGGCGGGCTGTCAGGCAGAAGGCGTGTTCTGTCCGTCCGGCTGACTGCCTGCCTGAGCGCCCTGTTGTCCTGCTGTCAGCCTTTCTGTCGTGGCGTTCGTCAGGGTGTTCCTCGGGGTGTTGTCTCTCGGGCTGTCCTGTGAAGCATCCGCCGAGGCGTCCTTCTGTGAGGCGTCCTTCTGTGAGGCGTCCTTCTGCGGGACGTCTTTCTTCGAAGCCTCCGTCTGTTCCCTTGTGCTGCCAGAGACAAGCTGTTCCCTGCGCTTTTGCGAGCGATCCTTCAGGGTGTCCGTCTCGCGCAGGGCATCGGTGGCCAGGAGCACCAGGCCCTCGGGCAGGCCGGACTCCGCTTCCAGCGCCTGGGCCACGCGCTCGCGCACCTCTGGTGCCGAGCCTGTGGCAGGCACCCGCAGGCTGATGGCTGGCGGATCACCGGCATAGAGAACGTGATCCGGATCTTCCACGCCCAGACGCACGAGCAGATCGTTGTCTCTCGGGTCCATCCTGAGATAGGGACCGATCCCGAGACCTGCGGCCTTTTTGGCAAAGGCTTCCTGCACTTCGAGCAGCTGCATCTCGCTGATGCGCGAGAAGCGGCGCTCCTGCAGGGGGCGGCGGATGTGGATGCAGCCCGTGCGTATGAGCTGCAAAAAGCAGTGCCTTAAACCCAGGCAGTCCGTGATCAGCGACTGGGAGGAGACAGGCCAGTTGAAGTGGGTGAAGAGCTCCTTCTGGGTGAGGAAGGGCATGCGGAACTCGGTGCCGTCCCGCACTTCGGCGCCGGTCATGTATGCTGTCCAGTCGCGCATGAGGTCCACGGTCATGAGGCGGGCCTTGAAGAGGAACTGGCGGCGCAGGAAGGAGAAGTCGAACTCCGCGTTGAAGCAGACAAGGCAGTCGCAGCGTATGAAGAGCCGGCCCAGCTCCTCGCGAAAGTCGTTGAGAAAGGGCGCTTTGGCCACGGTCCTCGGGGTTATGCCGTTGATGCGCGAGGCCTTGGGCCACTCTATCTTGTACTCCGGCCGAAAGCGCGAGTGAAAGAGGGGGACGGGCTCCC
>CALVHF010000066.1 GCA_944327295.1 uncultured Desulfovibrio sp.
AGTAACTACTCAGCATCGAAAAACATGCGAATGTCTTATAATTTCAGCAACTTAAATTGTTGCCCTTACATATGAGCGCATAGGCAATCACGGTGCATATAATATAAAAGATTTGTAATTACAGGTAGTTATAAAAATCAGCTCAAAATATTCCTTTCTGAATGCTCGCGCTAATAGCCTAGAATTGCATGATAAAATAGAGCTGAGTAGTTACGATCCATACAACTCTGCCGCACTGTCTCCATGTCATTTGCCCCAGGAGGCAGGACAACACGGACAGCAGGCGCTGGCTGTCCCTTAGTCAAGAGTCAGGGTAAAATCGCTGATGGCTAAGGGCGTGGCCGATTCCCTGCTCATGGCATAGACCGTGAACCTGAACGTGCGATCGCTGCTCATGCCGCCCGAGGCGCAGGGGGCACGATAGGTATTGAGCAGACCGCCCTCGGGAATGACATCGGCACCATCGGCGTTCAGACCGCCGTAGCCCCAGCGTCCCCCGCCGAGATAGCGCTCAGGAGATGTTCCCACAACAGAGACGCGCACATCATAGTAGGCTGTTCCTCTGGGCGGATTGTACACAAGAATTTCCGGAGAAATGCGCGAACAACGATGCACATCCGAGAAATTGACCTCTATGTGCATGCCCTCCTGGACCGGTGCATCTTTCCAGCTGCAACCTGCAAGACACATCATACTGAGAAGCACGCAGCTCAGGATGCGGCAACAAAGACGGACCATGGGGAACCTCCTTACAATAGGAAACTTTTTTGGGGTACGATAGCGCAAAGGTATGCCGTTGACAAGGGGCACACTACAACATCTCTGCTCTGCAAAAGCCACATTTTTTGCAAAATTTTTTTCAACATCTTTGTTACAAAATTGCGGTTCCCGGCTGTGTCCGACCTTTTCCAACACTGCGCCTACCCGAAAGACTGGAAGAATGCATCTACTCTCGTCTCCTCCTGTCCTTTGTGCGGTCTGTACCCCCTTCATTCTGCAGAGAGCTACTCTGCTCTTACATCTTCCGGCTGGTCGCAGTCTTCCAGATTCTGTTTTCTGTCCTTTTCCCGATCACGAGTTGCAAAAATACAGCAAACCTGACTCTGCAGTCGGGCAAGAAGCAGTCAGGTCCTGCCCAGCCCTTTAACCTGCGCGTCCTGCAGGGAACGGCAGACGCGCCGTCCCAGCTCTGACGGCAAGGGATGTCTGACATTCTGGCGGCAGATCTTGCAGTTCTGCCTGCAAAAGTTTAGTGAGCATATATATGATCTGCGTCATCACTCCCGCATCCTGAACAGATCCCGAACAGATCATGCACAGAACCGGGAACAGGCTTTTCCTCTCTCATTGCATACTGTTAGCTGAGACTCTACGAACAAGCCACCCAGTGATGCGTACCCCTTGCAGGACATGCCGACAATGCGCCCCGCAGCCCGGACCCGAACAAATGACCCGTGTGCCGGTCCTGCAGACCTCTGTCAGACTGCACATCTAGGTCGCCGAGTCTCCCTGTACCGGAGCCTCTTCTTGATCCGTTTTCGCTGTCCTGATGCGCCCATGTCCCCTTTGTCAGTGCCAGCTACGGCTCCTGCCACACTTTTGGGAGAATATCATGGAGGCCGCGCTTTCTCCCCCGCATGCCGGTTTTTATGCGCGGAAACGACAAAACATTATGCAACTGCTCTCACAGACAGTCCAAGGTTATGTGGCCAACTCTTCCATGATTCGCCGCATGTTCGAGGCCGGAATAGAACTCAAGAAACAGTACGGTCCCGAAAACGTCTATGACTTCTCCCTGGGCAATCCCGACCTGCCTGCTCCCAGGGAAGTGGTTGACGGGCTCAGGGCCTTTGCCGCCATCTGCGATCAACCCTTTGCCTTTGGCTACACGCCCAATGCCGGTGCTCCCTGGGCCCGGGAAGCCCTGGCCCGCTGGCTGTCCGCCGATCAGGGTGTGGCTCTCTCCGCCAATGACGTGCTGCTCAGCGCCGGTGCCGCAAGTGCCCTCAATGCCGTCCTCAAGGCCATCATCAATCCCGGCGAAGAAGTCCTGACCTTTGCTCCCTACTTTGTGGAATACGGGTTCTATGTGGCCAACCACGGCGGCACCCTGGCCACGGTGCCGAGCAAGGCCGAGACCTTTGCACCCGATGTGCAGGCCCTGGAAGCGCGCATGACCGAGAAAACCAGAGCCGTTCTCATCAACTCTCCGCACAATCCCACGGGCGCCATCTATACAAAGGAAGAACTGCAGGAACTTGTGGCCCTGCTGGAACGCAAGACACAGGAGTACAACCATCCCGTCTGGCTCATCTCCGACGAACCCTACCGCTTCCTGGCCTACGATGGTGCCAAGGTTCCCTCTGTCCTGCCGCTCTACCCCTATGCCATCTGCGTAAGCTCCTTCTCCAAGAACCTCTCCCTGCCTGGTGAACGCATAGGCTATGCCGTACTCTCCCCCAGGCTCGAGAACAGGGCGGAACTCATGGCGGCCCTGACCATCACCAACCGCATCCTGGGCTATGTCAACGCGCCCATCATCGGCCAGCACATCATGGCTGCAGCCCTTGGTGCCAGTGTCGACGTGGACATCTACACGAAGCGTCGCAATGCCATGGCCGATGTGCTCCGCGAGGCCGGCTACGAATTCAACATGCCCCGTGGCAGCTTCTACTTCTTCCCCAAGGCACCCGGTCAGGACGACAAGGCCTTCATCGAGGTGCTGGCCAAGGAACGCGTGCTGGGCGTGCCCGGTTCGGGCTTCGGCTGCCCGGGCTACTTCAGGCTGGCCTTCTGCGTGGACGAATCGGTCATCCGCCACTCCCTTGACGGCTTTGCCGCCGCCAGACGCAAGTTTGCCTAAACCTGCCTGACGACCCCCTTGCCTGAGTTTCTGCCGGACCAGATCCTTCTCTGGTCCGGCCTTTTTGTTTTCTAGCCCGCAAAGGGATCGGGAATCATGCCCGGCAGGGGCCCTGTGCAGGCCTCCTCAGCCTGGCGCTGCCTCTGTGCGCGCTCCTGCACCACCTGATCAAGGGCCATGAGTCCCAGCAGGTAGCTGTTCACGCCGAAGCCGGCAATAGACCCGCAGCAGGCTGGAGCGATGACGGAATGACGCCGGAATTCCTCTCTGGCGCCCACGTGGGACATGTGGACCTCCACCACGGGCACGGACAGGATGTTGAGGGCATCCAGCAGGCCGTAGCTGTAATGCGTCCAAGCTCCGGCATTGATGACCACCCCCCGTGTGCCGTCATCAAGGGCTCTGTGTATGCGTTCCACCATGGCCCCTTCCAGATTGCTCTGGAAGAAGTCCAGACGGACGCCCATCTGGCCGGCCACATTGAGAAGCGCGCTGTTGATGTCCTCCAGGGTGGCCGTGCCGTAAATTCGTGCGTCACGGCGGCCGAACATGTTCAGATTGATCCCGTGCAGGATGAGATAGTCGTGATTGGGCATGAAGCTTCCCCGTTGCTCCAGTGACCAGGCTGGCAACCAGGCCGAATGTTGAAGGTTGTACTGAGTATCCGGATCCGGAACAGGATCCGGGGACAATCGTGCCGAAGGTGCGTCGGGAAAGCAACTGAAAAAGGAGCGTTCCGCAGCCCGCACCCTGTCGGAAAAGCTCTACTTCCGGCCTCAAAAAAACAAAAGTCCTGCCGCCTGTTCCTGCAGGAGGACTGTCCTGTCCGCACCCTGCTGCAGCCTGCAGACACGAAGTCACTATTGTCACAAAAAAAATTCCCTGTTCTTCGGCAAAAGCCTCCCCGATCGCCGTATTGGCAAGCATATGGACCATTTGGCACAGGAACGCCTCTTGGAAAGCCCTGCGGCAGGTGTCCGCTTTTTCAAGTCCTTTATCTGAAAAATCATGCATTTACAATAACTTAAACATTTCAAACAAGTCGGCGGAAAAGTATGGACCACTAGCCTTTTTTGCCAGAAACAGGTAGTATGTAACACAATGTCCTCTTCTTCACAGGCTGCCGTCAAACCCCTCCCTGTTGAGGGGTGTTGTCTGGTGATGCACTCTGCGGGATCACGGCAACAATGGATAGTTGTTCCCCTGCTTCTACAGACTTTCCTACTTGTACCGCTCCTGTATAAAGAAGCACGGCATGTGAGAAACATGTTCTCATCGGAATAGTCTTCCGTGATCGCCAACGGGTTTCTCTGAGGAGTCCCTATGCAAGATAGCCCCCTTAACATTGTCCGCGGCCGGGATGTCTCCTTCATCAAGGAGGTTGAGGCTGAAAGCGGGCAAAATGTTTCCAACTGCTATCAGTGTGGAAACTGCACAGCTGGCTGCCCGGCTGCCTTCACTTATGACATGCAGGCCAATCAGGTCATGCGTGCAGTGCAGCTCGGCCTCAAAGATCAGGTCCTGCACTCCAAATCCATCTGGATGTGCCTGTCCTGTTCCACCTGTTCCCTGCGCTGCCCCAACAATATTGATGTTGCCAGCGTCATGGAAACACTGCGTCATATGGCCCGCCGCGAGAATATTGTCGCGGTACCGCGCATGGACAAATTCTGGATGTCCTTCCTCAACACCGTACAGGCCTTTGGCCGCAGCTTCGAAATCGGCACCATGGTCCTGTACATGCTTCGTTCCCTGCGTCTGACAACGGATGTGGATCTGGCTCCCTCTGCCCTGAGCAAGGGCAAGCTCGGCTTCAAGCCCCATGTCATTCCTGATGGTGGCGCCAAGGCAGTCGGACGCATCTTCAAACGCTATCAGGAACGTGCCAAGCGCGAAGGAGTGCGTCCATGAATATTGGCTACTACCCCGGCTGTTCTGCCAAAGGCTCTTCTCTGGACTACGAGCTTTCCAGCGCAGCGGTCTGTCGTGAACTGGGGCTCGTTTCCAGCGAAATCACGGACTGGAACTGCTGCGGCTCCACCCCTGCCCATGCCATCAGCTCCGAGCTTTCTGCCGCCCTGTGCACCCGCAACCTCATGCAGGCTTCCAAACAGGGTGCCGACGTGGTGATGACCCCCTGTCCGAGCTGTCTCTCCAACCTCCTCCATGCCAAGGAGCGCATGAAAAACCCCGAGTTCCGCAAGCGCGTGGACGAGCTTCTGGACGAGCCTTCCAAGGAGGATCTGCCCGAAGCGACCTCGGTCATGCAAATGATAGGCAGAATGTACAATACCGGCCAAATCGCTGCTCATGTGAAGATGAGCCTCGCCGGTCTGCGGATTGCGCCTTATTACGGCTGTCTCATGAGCCGTCCGGCCGATCTGATGAACTTCGGCGATCCCGAAAATCCCACCCTCATGGAAAGCCTGCTGGCTGCCTGCGGTGCCACAGACATTCTGGACTTCCCCCTGAAGACCGAATGCTGCGGCGCTGCCTCCGGCATTCCCCACCGCCCGCTCTCTTCCGTCAATTCCGGGCGCATCCTTGAGCTGGCCACCAGAATGGAAGCCGACTGCATTGCCGTCTGCTGTCCCCTGTGTCAGATGAACCTGGATTTGAGACAGAAGCAGGCCGGCAGACAGGCCAAGACCCGCTTCGACATGCCTGTTCTGTACTATACCCAGTTGATGGGCCTTGCCTTTGGCTGTGACGAGAAGGAACTCGGTCTCGACAAGCTCATCGCTCGTCCGGACAAGGTTGTGGATAAAATCAAGGCCTTGAATACAGCCGTCAGGGAAGCTCAAGGAGGCAAGGCATGAGAATTGGTGTCTTTGTCTGTCATTGCGGCAGCAATATCGCGGGCACGGTCGACTGCAAGGCTGCGGCCGAAAGTGCACTTGCCCTGCCTGACGTGGTCTACGCTACCGACCTCATGTACACCTGTGCAGAGCCCGGTCAGGCTGCCATAGAACAGGCCATTCACGACTACAACCTGACCGGTGTCGTCGTTGCCTCCTGTTCGCCGCGCATGCACGAGCCGACCTTCCGCCGTACCGTGGAACGTGCAGGTCTCAACCGCTACATGTTTGAAATGGCGAATATCCGCGAACACGTCTCGTGGATCGGCAAGGATATGGTCGCCAATACCAACAAGGCCTGTGAACTCATCGGCATGGCTGTTGCCAAGCTGCGCAACAACAGGCCCCTGTACGCCCAGCGCTTCGACATCACCAAGAGCGTCCTGGTCATCGGCGGCGGTGTCGCCGGCATTCAGGCCGCCCTGGACTGCGCCGACGGCGGCATTCCCGTCATCCTGGTGGAAAAGGAACCGACCATTGGCGGCAAGATGGCCAAGCTGGACAAGACCTTCCCCACCGTGGACTGCTCCGCCTGCATTCTTGGCCCCAAGATGGTGGACGTGGCCCAGCACCCCAACATCACCCTCTATGCCTGTTCCGAAGTGGACGATATTACGGGCTATGTGGGCAATTTCGATGTGAAGATCCGCAGAAAGGCCACCTATGTGGACTGGAGCAAGTGCACAGGCTGCGGAACCTGCACGGAAAAATGCCCGAGCAAGAAGGTGCCGGATCGCTTCAACGAGAACATGGGACTTACCACGGCCATCAACATTCCCTTCCCCCAGGCCATTCCCAAGCGTGCCTCCATCAATCCGCAGTACTGCCGCAAGCTCACGACGGGCAAATGCGGCATCTGTGCCAAGGTCTGCCCCACCAAGGCCATTGACTACACGATGAAGGACGAGATCATCACCGTCAAGGTCGGCAGCGTCATCGCCGCCACAGGCTATGATCTCATGGACTGGACCGTGTACCAGGAATACGGCGGCGGCAAGTACCCCGACGTCATCACCTCCCTGCAGTACGAGCGTCTGCTCAATGCCTCGGGCCCGACCGGCGGTCACATTGTCCGTCCTTCCGACGGCAAGGAACCCAAGAAGGTCGTCTTCATCCAGTGCGTGGGCTCCAGGGACAAGTCCATCGGACGCCCCCTGTGCTCGGGCTTCTGCTGCATGTACACGGCCAAGCAGGCCGTCCTGACCAAGGATCACATCCCGGATTCCCAGTCCTACGTCTTCTATATGGACATCCGCGCAGTGGGCAAGCTCTATGACGAGTTCACCCGCAGGGCCATCGAGGAATACGGCACGGAATACATCCGCGGCCGTGTCTCCAAGATCTACCCCGACGGCAATGGCCAGTATGTGGTCTGCGGCGTCGACACGCTGCTCGGCCAGCGCATCGAGGTCACCTGTGACCTGGTTGTTCTTGCCGTGGGCATCGAAGCCAGTCACGGAGCCTCCCATCTGGCCGAAAAGCTGCGCATTTCCTACGACCAGTACGGCTTCTTCCTGGAAGGCCATCCCAAGCTGCGTCCTGTGGAAACCAATACAGCCGGCGTGTTTCTGGCCGGTGTGTGCCAGGGTACCAAGGACATCCCCAGTTCCGTGGCCCAGGGCTCTGCAGCCGCTGCCAAGGTGCTGGCCCTGTTCAGCCGTGACAAGCTCGAAAACGATCCACAGATTGCTCATGTCAACCCCGCTCGCTGCGTTGCATGCGGCAAGTGTATCCGCTGCTGCCCCTTCGGTGCCATCAAGGAAGAAACCTTCCGTGGCCAGCTCAAGGCCAAGGTCATTGACACAGTCTGCCAGGGCTGCGGCATATGTACCTCTACCTGCCCGCAGGGTGCCATTCAGCTCTCCCATGCCACAGACAATGAGATTCTTGCGGAGGTGAACTTACTATGCCAGTATTAGAAGGCAAAGAGCTCAGGATCGTTGCATTCCTGTGCAACTGGTGCTCCTACGGCGGCGCAGATACGGCAGGTGTGGCCCGTGCCACTCAGCCTACGGATCTGCGTATCATCCGCGTCCCCTGTTCCGGACGCATAGACCCCCTCTTTGTGCTGAGAGCCCTGCTCAACGGTGCTGACGGCGTGCTCATTTCCGGCTGTCACCCCAATGACTGCCACTACTCCGCAGGCAACTTCTACGCCAGACGGCGTCTGGAAGTGCTCAAGCAGTTCCTGCCCATCCTGGGCATTGACGATAGGCGCTTTGAATACACCTGGGTCTCTGCCTCCGAAGGACAGCGCTGGCAGCAGGTTGTAACCAGCTTTACCCAGCGCATTCACGAGCTCGGACCTGCTCCGCGCCTGGAAGATGCCGAACCGCTGCTGGAAATGGCCGACATGGCCCTCAAGCCTCTGCGTCCCCTGGGGACCGGCCAGAAGGCCCCCCTGGACGAGCTCAAGGCCTGCATCAAGAGCAAGATCAAGGATCTTGACGTGGTCATCGGCTGGCAGCAGGGCTACGACGCTGCCCACACGGTGCCTCTGTTCATGCGCACAGAAGAAGACGTGGACCGCTTGGTCTGGGGTCCGTTCAACGTCAACAACCCTGCGACCTATGTGAACGAAATGATCGGCAAGGCCGTGCCCCTGGACAAGGTGAAAAAGATCGGTGTTGTGGTCAAAGGCTGCGATTCCCGCTCCATTGTGGAAATGCTGCAGGAAAAGCTCATTGACAAGGATAACATCGTTCTCTTCGCCCTGCCCTGCGAAGGGACCTTTGACATGGCCCGCATCGACAGGGAACTGGGCCGCTATTCGAAGATCGACAAGGTCGAGTACGACGAGGCCGGTGTCACCATCACCGCAGACGGCACGCCGCACCGCTTCTGCATCACCGATTACGCCCAGGGCAAGTGCTACAACTGCTCCATGCCTCTGGCCAAGGATGCAGACGACATCTTCGGAACGGCTCCGGAAATCACCGGTACGCCCTCGACGCCTCCGGAACTGGCCATGCTGGATGCCATGACCCTGGAACAGCGCTTTTCCTTCTGGAAGGGCGAGATGGATCGCTGCCTGCGCTGCTACGCCTGCCGCAACGCCTGTCCCCTGTGCGTCTGCAAGGACTACTGCATTGCCGAAACACGCGAGCCCCATTTCATTTCCCAGGAATGGAATGTCCGCGAAAAGATCTACTTCCAGTACATCCATGCCATGCATCTGGCCGGTCGCTGCACACTGTGCGGCGAATGCCAGCGTGCCTGTCCTGTGGGCATCCCGATTCTGGCCCTGCGCCAGCAGCTGGTCCGCATCATAGGACAGCTCTTCGACTACAAGAGCGGCATGGACAGCACAGCGACACCGCCCCTGTTGTGCTACAAGGTTGAAGAGACGAATATCAAGCAAAGGGAGCTGTGAGATGAGCACCTACAGATTCGCAAAATCCTCTGATCTCCCGGCTCTCCTCGCCTTTTTCGCCAAGGAGAACCGGGTGCTTGTGCCTGTGGTCAAGCAGGCGGTCAAGCCGTCCGTGGTCTTTGCCCCCTGGAAGGAAGGCATGGACTTCACCCTGGACAAGCCCACGGTTCCTGCCAAGGAAGCCGTGCTGCCGCCGAGCGAGACCCTGGTCACCTATGAAAAGACCAGGAATCCCGAGGAGCCGGACAAGTTCCTGCTGCACCTCGACGACACTCCCGAAGCCACGCCCACCGTGGTCTTCGGCTGCAGAGCCTGTGACGCCAGGGGCTATGCCACCCTGGACCGTCCCTTCCTGAACGGCCTCTACAAGGATCCCTATTACGCGGCCAGACGCAACAGCCTGACCGTGGTCACCCTGACCTGCAACTCCGGCTGCAATACATGTTTCTGCCACTGGGTTGGCGGGGGGCCTTCCTCCCCCGAGGGCTCGGACATCCTCATGACCGAGCTTGGCGACGGCTATGTCCTGCAGGCAGTGAGCGAAAAGGGCAAGGCTGTTCTGGAAGCGAGCCCTCTGGCAGACGGCCAGGACAGGGAAAAGGAAGTCATGGAGACCCGCAAGGCTGCTTGGGCCACTCTCAGCAAGAAGCCTGATCTCTCCTTTGCTCCGGACCGCGTGCTGGCACGCTTCACGGACACGGACTTCTGGAAAAAGGAAACCGAGCGCTGCCTTTCCTGCGGTGCCTGTACCTACTTCTGTCCGAGCTGCTACTGCTTCAACATCACCGACGAAGGCAGCGGCATGGGCAAGCCCGGACGCCGCATCCGCAGCTGGGACAACTGCATGAGCTCCCTCTTCACCAGAGAAGCCAGCGGCCACAATCCCCGTGCTGCCAAGGCCGAGCGCATGCGCCAGCGCGTGACCCACAAGTTTGCCACCTACCCTGAAAACTGGGGAGCCTTCTCCTGCATGGGCTGCGGCCGCTGCATCAGCAACTGCCCCGCCCGCATCGACATCAGACAGATTGTGCTTGATGCCATTGCCCTGGGTGAAAAGGAGTAAACCATGGCAACAAAACGCACCAAGACAACGACCAAGAAGACAACTGGTGCCAAGCCCAAGACGAGCACGGCAACCCAAAAGACCACCAGGAGCACGGGCTCTGCATCGTCCAAGGCAGCTGCGCCGAAAAAGAAGGTTGCAGCTGCTCCCCTGAACGAGGAAGCTGCAGTCGCAAGCGCTGCCCAGGCTGAGGCGCAGCAGGTTCCGGAAGCTGCAGCCGCTGCGGCCCCCGTGGTCAGGGAAGAGGCCGGGGCTCCTGCCGTCAAGGAGGAAGCTCCTGCTCCACAGGTCCGTAAAGAGGCCGAGGCTCCTGCCGTCAAGGAGGAAGCTCCTGCTCCACAGGTCCGTAAAGAGGCCGAGGCCCCTGCCGTCAAGGAAGAGGCTCCTGCACCACAGGTCCGCGAGGAAGCCGAAGCTCCTGCCGTCAAGGAGACAGAGGCTGCTACCGAAACTGCTCCAGCAGAACAGGAAGCCAAGGAGCCTGCGCCCGAAGGCGCTGATGCACCCGTAGCTGCTCAGAACAATGCTCCTGCACAAGAGCCGCAATCTGACATCAAGGAGGCCAAGGCAGCTGTGAAACCCAAGATAGCACTGACTCCCAAGAGTGATGGCAGCAAGCTTACCCCTGTTGTGGCCCGCCCCATCACTGCCGGAAATCCATACAGGCCCATGGAAGCCACTGTTCTGGAAGTCATACAGGAAACGCCCAACATCAAGACCATACGCGTGACCCTCGATGATCCGGAACTGGCCAGGAACTTCACCTACGAACCCGGCCAGGTCGGACAGCTCTCCGTCTTCGGCGCCGGCGAATCCACCTTCGTCATCAACTCCCCGCCGTCCATGAAGGACTACCTGCAGTTCTCCGTCATGCTGACTGGCGAAGTGACCCAGGCCATCCACAATCTCTGCAAGGGCGACAAGGTGGGTGTCCGTGCTCCGCTCGGACGTCCCTTCCCCTACGAGCTGTGGAAGGGCAAGAACATCTTCTTCATCGGCGGCGGCATCGGCATGGCCCCCATCCGCACCATCATGCTCCATGTCCTTGAACACAAGGAGGACTACGGAACCATCAGCCTGCTCTACGGCGGTCGTTCCCCTCAGGATATGGCCTACAGCTATGAGCTGCAGAACTGGATTGAGCGCCCCGATCTCGACTGCACCCTGACCATTGACAGGGAAGCCGAAGGATGGCCGCACAAGGTGGGTCTTATCCCCAATGTCCTGCGTGAACTCAATCCGAGTCCGGACAACTGCATTGCCGTGCTCTGCGGTCCGCCCATCATGATCAAGTTCACGCTGCAGGCACTGGATGAACTGAAATTCCCGCACGAAAACGTCTACACCACTCTGGAAAAGCGCATGAAGTGCGGTATCGGCATCTGCGGCCGCTGCGGCATTGGCGGCAAGTACGTCTGCCTGGACGGCCCGGTCTTCTCTCAGAAGGAACTCGACGAGCTGCCTCCCGAGCTCTAGACCCGAACACCCGCAGCATATAACAAGAGCCCCCGATCCCATGCGGATCGGGGGCTCTTTTGTCGTGATCAATCTTGTTGTGGTGACGGTACAATGCCCTGTCAGCGTATCAGGCAGTTGCCATCCTCGCACTGGGCCGTGGGAATGACCGGGGTCAGCTGGACAAGCACGATGCGCTCGCGCTTGCCCGTGCAGTCCGAAACCAGACTGACCCGCATGAGGCCCGAAGGCAGGGGAACATCAGAGACGGCCGTAAACACGCCGTTGCCGGTCACAAGGCGCACGGGCCCTGCCGAAGACTCGCGCAGATTCTTGAAGGAGGCCTTGTGCACAACGAGCTTCTTCTGCGCAATGGTCTGCAGAAAATGCTCCTTGTCCTGCACATGTCCGTTGGATCCTATGAAGATGAAGTTGGGCGCCAGAAGACGATCCAGGCTCTCCACATCAGCATCCAGCAGGGCTTCGACATACAGATCCACAGGGTCCGGCACGGCGCGGGCGTCGGACACACAGGCAAGGCTTGCCACGGCCCAAACAAGGCCTGCAAGCAGCACCATCAGAGGGGATTTGAGCAGCATGGCATGGGTCTCCTCATTGCTTCCGGAAAAACGTCTTTTCAACTCCTAGTGTCTAATTACAAAACTCCACCCTGCCACATAAGCCAGAAAATACCATGATTTTCAATTAGTAGCAGTATACGACAATAAAAATGAACTACCTCGCACTTACGTGCGAGGTTTCACGGGGACGCTCCCCCGTTTTTAGCAATTCTCCGAGAGCGAAAC
>CALVHF010000067.1 GCA_944327295.1 uncultured Desulfovibrio sp.
GTACGAGGCCAGGTCGCCGGAATGGGCGCCGGCAACACCGATTTTAATGGTGTCTGCAGCCTGAAGCGGAGCAGCCATGAGCAGGCTCAGTGCAAGGGCGGCAACACTGAAAAGGGCACGTTTCATCAAATCCCTCCCAACAGGATAGAGTACACAGTCCGCAAAAAAGGGAATCGAGCGGTTTTTTGCAGACAAACGGCATGTATGACAAGCCATTAGCATCTTGTCAAGACACTAGACAGCGCCACATCCCCAACTCTGCATTTTTCAAGAAATGGAAATGAGGCTCATACATGTTGCCAGAGAATGTGATTTATTGCAAGAGGAGAGAAAAAAAAGGGGAGAATTTTCTGTCTTGTAAACCCTGTTTCCGAAAGAAAATAGCCCTGCATTCTCTTTAAAAAACGGAGAAAAAAATATGTATATGCAGAAGCATGAAAATATTGTAACGTATTGAAATGTCTGATCTGTATAAAAATTTTTCGAGCTATTCCGAGTTTTTGAGAGAATGCCTGTGTGCTCGAAAAACAAGGATACGGGGAAAAACGCGAAAGCAGGAATGCAGAGCTGTTCCACGACGGTGCGACTGTACGGGAAGGGAGTCTGGCAGCTTCGAGGCCGCATCAGTGCCTGGCAAAAGAAAGGCGGACAGAAAAAACGGAAGGTCTTTTCTGTCCGCAGGAAAGTGTGCCGGTTTGTTCCAGCCTTTGTGCCCGTGCACTCTTGAGAAAGGTCGTGATGCGCGGCAGACAGGAGCTACTTTGCTCTTTCTTCCCTGGCCTTTTGCAGGAATGTGTCTGTTACATAGGCCGAACTGTGCACCCTGGAGAGTTCCGCACGATTGATGCGGCCTGTGTCGAAGAAGAATTCGGCCACGGTGCTGAGCCACTGCTGGATCTTGCTCGGGCCGTTCGTGATGTCAAAGAGGCTGAGCTGTTCGTCCAGGGAGTAGATGGTGTGGGCATTGATGTCGCGCCTTGCGAGCTCTGGCGTGTATTCGGATCCGGCCCATTCGGTGTAGAAGCGCAGATAGACAGGCAGAAGCTCCTCCATGGGTGTTGTCTGCATGTACTCTATGCCGCGCAGGTAGAGCTCCACGAACCTGGCCGTGATTTCGGGATTCCTTTCGGCATAGCTTTTGTTTGCGACCAGGAGAAGAGGTAGGGGATTGCCCGTTTCCCTGGGCGTGGCTGCCACAACCCAGCCCCTGCTGGTGCCCACATAGGTCAGGGGAGCCCACAGGACCACGGCATCGCCCAGACCGTATTCGAAGGCAGCCAGGGCAGCCGCCTGATCCATGTTCTTGATGGTCACATCCTTTTCGGTGAGGCCCAGGGCATGGAGCCACTTGTCCAGGGCATAGTGGGAAGAGGAGACTGTTGTGGTGAGAATGGTTGCGCCCTTCACGGTTTGGGGACTGCCACAGACATTGGGATAGTCTTTGTTGTGTCCCCGCACCTTGGCAATGGGGCTGTCCGGGCGGACCAGCACGGCATTGGCTGCAGCTTCGTCATTGCACAGGGCGATGACGGATATGTCGTAGCGCAGGGCCCCTATGACGGCGGGAAGGGCGCCCACGCCGGCATAGACCCAGCTTCCGGCAGGCAAGGTGTTGAGGGAGTCCATGCCGGAGTTGAAGTAGAGCAGGCTCAGATCAAGGCCTGCTTCCTTGTCCCAGCCCTGATCCTTGGCGTACCAGATGGGGAAGGTTTCCTGGGCGCCCATCCAGGCAGTGGCCACCTTCTGCAGGGGGGCAGCATCGGCAGCCGGAGCCGCGAGGAAGAAGGCGCAAAGGGAGGCAGCGCAGAGGAATGCGGCACATGAAGACCGCAGCCAGAGTTTGAGGCGCATGAAGAATCTCCTTGCAATATGGACAGGGGATGAAGTGTTGGGAGTGAAGGTCGGAAGAGGGAGGAGCGAAAAGTGGGAGCAGAAAAAAGCGGGGCAGAGCCTGAAGAGGCCATGCCCCGCGCCTTGCGTCAACGTGGATGGTTCAGGCTACTTGGAGCCGGGAATGGGAGCACTGATGAGCTTCAGGTACTTGCCGGTGGCATAGGAGCCGTCTCCGACCTTCTTCAGCTCGTCCTGGGTGATGCTGCCCACGCTGGCGAAGAAGGTGGCAATGGCGGCCTGCCAGGACTGGGCCGTGCTCATGCCCTTTGAGTTGTCAAACAGGGCAAGCTGTTGCTCAAGATTGAAGACAGGGTGGGTCTTCATGTCCACAAGGGAGAGCTGCTTTGTGTAGTTCTTGCCGGCCCATTCCAGGAAGAAGCGCTGGTAGTCGCTGACCAGGTTCTCCAGGGGTTCTGTCTGCAGTACGTTCACGGCGCGCAGGTACACTCGCAGGAACTTGGCCGTGATTTCGGGGTTGGCTTCGGCATACTTGGTGTCGGCGATGAGGACGATGGGGTTGCCCACCTTGCACTTCTTCAGGTCGGAAACGATCTTCCAGCCCTTGGCTTCGCCGGCATACATGTGGGGCGCCCACAGGGCCACACCGTCGCCGATGTTGTTGTCAAAGGCAGCCAGAGCCTGGGCCTGGTCCATGTTCTTGATGGTGATGTCGCTGTCCTTGAGGCCCAGCACCTTGAGCCAGGAGCTCAGGGCATAGTGGGCAGAGGACACGGTGGTGGTCAGGAAGGTCTTGCCCTTTACGGTCTCGGGGCTGCCCAGCACTTCGGGATAGTCCTTGTTGTAGCCCTTCACCTTGGCAATGGGGCTGTCGGCACGCACGAGCACGGCATTGGTCATGGATTCGTCGTTGCCGATGGCAATGACGGAGGTGCCGTAGCGCAGGTTGCCCATCATGGCAGGCACGCCGCCCATGCCGGCAAACACCCAGGAGCCGGACGGCAGGGCATTGAGGATGTCCATGCCGGAGCTGAAATACTGAATATCGATATCCAGACCTTCCTGCTTGTCCCAGCCCTTTTCCTTGGCATACCAGATGAGGAAGGTTTCGTGTTCGTCCATCCAGGCCGTGGGCAGCTTGGTCAGTTTAGCGGCGCTGGCAGGTCCGCAAGCCAGGGTCAGGCTGAACACTGCGAGCAGAAGAACCATCATGAGACTCTTGAAACGCATACATACCTCCACTGGGAGTAATGGGTGCAAAAGGACAATCCTCTTGGGCACTCTTGGTGTGCATTGTTTGCTCAATAAAAGAGAGAGCAGGTCGGGAAGGACTTTTTTGTTCAGGCTGCGGAGCTGTGTCTGTCCTTTGGGACCAGCCTGCAGGCTGCAAGATGTCTTGTACGCAGATGAAAGGAAACATACTGCAGAACGCAGGCCACCCCAGCGAGGAGCAGGGCCAGGATCGTGGAGAGCCTGGCAAGGAGGAGGATCGCAGCCGCAAGGCAGAGCACAAGGCTTGTCAGACGCAGCAGGGTGATCCTTCTGTAGACGACACTGGTGGCTTCCCTGACCTCTTCGGGACTCATGTCCCGGGGGCGATCCCCGGAGCAAGGTGCCTCTTTGTCCGTCCTGCAGGCCTGCTCCTGCCAGCGCCGGGCCAGATTTCTGGTCAGCGTCCAGACGATGCAGATGCCCAGGAAACCGAAGATAAGGGCAGCCAGAACAGGATCCATGCGTTTGCTCCTTGAGATGCGGGGACATGGGGCAGCCCCTGAGGGGCAGGCCTGTCTAGTGTCTAATTTTTAAATTATGTCATGATATCTAGACAATTAAATGTAGTAATTTCAACTAGATATAGGTAAGTGAATTTATCAATTTAGACACTAAAGAACAAGTTCCGTATTGTCGGTGATTTCCTTGCGCAGGCGCAGGAAATCCATGCCTGTGTGCTCGCGGGGCCTTGGCAGGTCCAGCACGTACTCGGTCTTGATGGTGCCGGGCAGCTTGCCTTCCATGAGCACGATGCGGTCGCCCAGGAACAGGGCCTCGTCGATGTTATTGGTCACGAAGATGACGGTGCGGCGTTCCTGTTCCCAGATGCGGGCCGTTTCCTTCTGCATGAACATGCGGGTCTGCGCGTCCAGCTGGCCGAAGGGTTCGTCCAGGAGCATGATGCTGGGGGTGTTGGCATAGGCTCTGGCAATGCCAACACGCTGCTTCATGCCGCCGGACAGCTGGTGGGGATAGTGTCTTTCAAAGCCTGTGAGCCCCACAAGGTCTATGTAGTGCTGGGCAGTTTTGCGGCGCTCTTCCGCAGGAACGCCGCGCAGCTTGAGGCCGAGTTCCACGTTGTCGCGTACGGTTTTCCAGGCAAAGAGCATGTAGCTCTGGAAGACAAGGCCGCGATCGGGGCCCGGTCCTTCCACTGGTTTGCCGTCCAGGGTGATGGTGCCCGTGTCCGGCTGTTCCAGGCCGGCAAAGATTTTCAGCAGGGTGGACTTGCCGCTCTGGCCAGGGCCCAGGATCACCAGAAACTCGTTTTCGTATACACTGAGGGTGATGTCCCTGATGACAGGAACTTCCTGATTGCCCTTCTGGATAAAGGTCTTGCTGACATTCTCGCAGCGCAGTTTCAGTTTCATGTCGCTCATGGGAGACCTCTACAGATTGTCTATGGTACGCTGCCAGGGACAGAGCCTGCGTTCCGCGAGCGAAACGATCAGGGACGTGCCGTAGGCTGCTGCGGCAATGAGTATCATGCCGCCAAGAACCAGCGTCGGCTGATGGGTGTCCATGCCGCGCTTGATGAGGAAGCCCATGCCGTCACGGGAGTTCATGAGTTCTGCGGCGAGCACGCAGGTCCAGGCGGAGCTCAGGGAAATCTGCAGACCTGCAAAGATGGCGGGGAAGGAGGCAGGGAAGCAGACATGAATGATTTCGTCCCTGCGGCTGCCCCCGAGGACGCGGATGACGTCATAGAGATCCGGATCCACCAGGCGCACGCCATTGTAGGCATTGAGCAGACAGGGAACAAAGGTGCCGATAATGATAATGAAGACCTTGGAGGTTTCGCCTATGCCGAACCACAGGATGGCAATGGACACCCAGGCAATGGGGGGCATGGGCTTGAAAAGGTCGAAGAGCGGTTTCACGATGGCATTGACGTACCTGTTCAGTGCCATGAAGAGCCCTAAGGGGATGGCCACGATGCTGGCCAGGACAAAACCTATGAGCACGCGCTGCAGACTGGCCCAGATGTGGCCCCACAGATGGGTGCCAGCAAACTTTATCTGGGTGAGGAGCACGAGCTGATCCCACACCTCCAGAGGCCGTGCCAGGGAGTCGCGGAAGATCTTTTCGCGGGCCACGTAGTCCCACAGGGAGAGGAACAGGCAGATGGAAACGCAGTAGAGGAAATACTTGTTGGTTAGAAAACGGCGGAGACTGAACGGCTCGCGGTTGCGCGACTGGTTGACGGTCTCGTTGGCTATGGAATTACCGGCCATTTCTTACCTCCTGATGCCAGCAAGCAGCTTCTTTTCAACCTGGTCAATGACAAAGCCTATGATGGCACCGGAAATGCCCACGCAGATCATGCCGAGCACGATGATGTCCGGTCTGCCGAGGCGTCCGCCCATGGTGATGAGGAAGCCGAGGCCGGAGTCGGCAGCCAGCAGTTCGGCGGCCACAAGGTTGGTCCAGCAGTAGGCCAGGGCGAGCTGCAGGGCTCCGAAGACCATGGGCAGGGCCGAGGGGATGCAGAGCTGGGTGAAGATCTGCCAGCTGCTGGCCCCGTAGGTTCTGGCCATCTGTATGAGGACGGGACTGGTCATACGCACGCCCACGTAGGAGTTGATGACGCAGGGCACGATGCCGGCAATCCAGATGATGAAGACCTTGCCGGCCAGACCGATGCCGAACCAGAAGACGGTCAGTGGGATCCAGGCTATGGGAGGTATGGGACGGATGAGTTCGAAGATGGGACGGAAGAGACCTTCGGCGATGTTGAACCAGCCCATGGCCAGTCCCAGGGGAATGCCGATGACAAGGGAGAGCAGATAGCCAAGGAAGGCCTCCTGGATGGAGGTCCAGGCATGGGCGCCCATGGTGGCACCGTCCGGATTGGCATTGGTCAGCTTGTCAATGAAGGTGGTCAGCACCTGGGAGGGCGAGGCCAGCAGGGTGTTGGGAATGATGCCGAACTGCACGACAGCCTGCCAGAGACCGAAGAACAGTATCAGACTCGCATAGGGGAGAATGATGAGCAAAAGGGGTTTTTTAACGACAACTTCTTTGTAGGCCATGGTACACATCCTCTTGAAGGCAGGGGGAACGTGGCTTACCACCAGCGGATCAGTTCGGTTACCTGTTTGCGCAGTTCGACGAACTCCGGAGAAATGGTGTCTCGCGGGCGCGGAAGGTTGATGGGTATTTCAGCCTTGATATGGGTGGGCTTGTTGCTCAGGATGAGCACACGTTCGGCTATGTACACAGCCTCTTCCACGTTGTGGGTCACAAAGAGCACGGTTGCATTGAGCTTTTGCCAGATTTTGACAAGCTCGTCCTCAAGATAGAAGCGCAGCTTGACGTCGAGCTGGCCGTAGGGTTCGTCCATGAGGAGCAGGTCGGGATTCACGGCAAAGGCACGGGACACGGCTATGCGCTGCATCATGCTGGCCGAGACCTGGTTTGGATAGAGATCGGCACAGGACTTGAGCCCCACAAGCTCCATGATTCTGTCGGCGCGTTCTATGCGCTCCTCCCTGGGCACGCCCTTGATTTCCATTCCGTAGGCCACGTTTTCGCGCACGGTGCGCCAGGGCAGACAGGTTGGTTCCTGAAAGACGTAGGAGATATTGTGCTTCTTTGGGTTTGCTTCTTCGCCGTCTATGAGAATATCCCCTTCGGTGGCGGGCATCAGCTTGGAGATGCAGTTCAGGAAAGTGGTCTTGCCACAGCCTGTGGGCCCGACAATGGCCAGGAGCTCTCCTTCTTTGATGGTAAAGTTGATGCCGTCCAAAACGGTCAGATCGCCAAAACGTTTTGTGAGATTATTCACAACGATCTTGGCACGTGTTTGAGAGTCTGTGGGCACGTTTTTGCTCCTTGAGGGTTATACTTTGGCAAACTCGTCCTTGCTATGGCTCTGGCTGATCTCTCTATGAAAAAAAGCGGGCTGCTTTTTATTGTTTTGTGCGAGGTACTGGAGGAGCCGACCCTTGTACAGGCCGGAAGGGGCGGATGTACGAGCCGCAGTGCGCAGAAAAATGTGGCGAGCGGCATGGTACAGATGTGGGGGGATGGTGGGAAGCTCCTGGTTTTTGAGGGGGATGGAAGCGGATTGGGAGCTGACCCCTGAATGCATTCTAGACGAAATTATTCTGTTTTGCCAAGTGAAAATTTGTCCAAGAATGAAAAAAAGACGAAGTCTTGTATCTCTTCGAACAGCCGGTGGACCAGGAAGGCAGGAGGCTTGCGTCGTTCTGCCATGCTCTTGTGGCCTGTTCAGCAAGAAGGGGGCCAATTCCTTGAGTTCTTAAGGAAGCTGGCCCCCCCCTGTCTGGCCACGGGAAAGACTGGCACAGGAAAAAAGGCAGTGGTGACAGGAAGGAGCCAGCCTGTCGCGGGGCCTTGCTACCTGTAGGAGGCTTCCAGCATGGCCTGAATCATTCTGGCGTTGGCAGGACGCGGGTTGTTGCCGATGAGACGGGCATTTCCGGCTGCGCGTTCGGCGATGAGGGCAAGATCCTCGCGGGTCACGCCGTAGGGCTGCAGACCTTCGGCAATGTCGATGTCCTTCAGCAGGGCGGACATGCGGCTGGCGGCACGGCTGGCCAGGGCCAGAGTGTCGCTGTCGTATTTTTCGCCAAGGATCAAGGCCACCTCGGCGTATTTTTCCGGACGGGCCATGTAGTTGAAGGTCATGCACATGGGGGCAAGGCAGGCAATGGCGAGGCCGTGGGGCAGATGGTATTCACGCGGGACGGCCGTGCCCACGGCGTGAATGATGCCGTTCTGGGTGTTGGAGAAGCCCATGCCGGCTATGGCCGAGGCATAGAGCATGTCTGCACGGGCCTCGCGGTCGGCGCCGTTCATGTAGGCGCGGCGCAGGGAGCGTGAAATGAGCTTCATGGCCTGTATGTTCAGGCCGTTGGTGATGGGGGTGTCTGCCTTGCCGCAGAAGGATTCCATGGCGTGCACAAAGGCGTCGATACCGGTCATGGCGGTCACGCGGGGCGGCAGGCCGATGGTCAGATCGGGGTCCAGAATGACGGTATCGGCATACATGTAGTCGGAAACCACGCCCCATTTGCCACCGTTCTTCGTGTCAGCCAGGACGGAGATGGAGGTCATTTCCGAGCCTGTACCGGACGTGGTCGGCACGAGAACCATGGGCGGCAGGGGATTCTTCACCTTGCCCATGCCGAAGTACTGGTCAATGCTTCCTTCATTGGTGAGCAGGACTGCGGCTGCCTTGGTGGTGTCCAGGGCGCTGCCGCCGCCGATGCCGAAGATGATGTCGGCCTTGAAATCCTTTGCCGCCTCGGCACAGTGCGCAATGGAGTCGACGCTGGGTTCAAGTTCAGCCTCGGCATAGAGTTGACAGGCAAGGCCGCCGCTCTTCAGGGCTTCTTCAAGGGGAGCCTGGACACCAACCTGGGCAAGGCCAGGATCAGTGACAACAAGTGCACGGGAACCGCCCAGAAGCTTGGCTTCCCTGGCAGCATCCTGGATGGAACCGAAACCGTGGACAATGCGTTTGACTGTATTGTGGACAAAGGACATGGGGGTGACTCCTTTTCGGCCCTGGCCAGGGGATGACCCAAAGGCTGGGGAAGTGCCTTGGGACAGGCCGTGGCCAGGACATTGTGTTGGACAGAAAAGAGGGTTTTCTGCACTTTGCAATACGAAACCAGGGGGAGGCAAGCCTTGGGGTGCATGCCGGGAGGGCATGCGGGAGTGAAGGACAGTAAGGCTTGGGTTGGGGGTTCAGGACAAACCTGACCTTTTGGGGCCAGGAGCCACGTGCCAGTGGGAACAGCCATGGGCTCTTCCCTGAGGAACTCCGGCCCGTGAACCCGGGGAAGGGCGCCCACTGGCCGGAGTTCCGGAGCATGTCTGTCGCGGTTTGTGCCGCTTTCTTCGTGCGTTAGAGGGTGGCCAGGCCGTTGTCTATGGCCTTCAGCAGCTCATCCATGTCGCCCTTGGTGGAGTTGAGGGCAGGAGCGAGGCAGATGGTGTTGTTGAGGTCGCGGAAGCAGCGGGCTGTACGGCCGATAATGACGCCCTGCTTCATGCAGGCGCCGCACAGGGCCGCGGCCTTGCTTTCGGGAGCGGGTTCGCGGGTCTCGCGGTCGTTCACAAGCTCGAAGCCGCAGAACAGGCCCTTGCCGCGCACATCGCCGATGACGGCGTACTTGTCCTTCAGGGCATTGAGGCCGTCCATGAGATAGGCACCCACGGTCTGCACGTTTTCGAGCAGATTGTGGTCTTCAATATACTTGATGTTGGCGAGCCCTGCGGTGGGACCGGCCGTGCAGCCGCCGAAGGTGGAAATGTCGCGGAAGTAGCCGTCGCGGTCGGAAGGATCGTTGATGAAGTCCTGGAACACTTCTTCCGTGGTCACCGTGCACGAGATGGGGGCATAGCCGGAAGCAACGCCCTTGGCCATGGTGACGATATCGGGCTTTACGTTCCAGTGCTGATAGCCGAACCACTTGCCCGTGCGGCCCACACCGCACACCACTTCGTCGATGATGAGCAGGATGCCGTACTTCTTGCAGATTTCACCCACGGCTTCGAGGTAGCCGTCCGGAGGAACGATGACGCCGCCGCCGGCGGTGATGGGCTCGATGATGACGCCGCCCACGGTATCCGGATCTTCCTTCAGGATGACATCCTCAAGCTGCTTGGCAAAGATGAGGCCGGCATCGGGATTGTTGTCGAGGCCGTGGCGGTAGGCGGAGCAGTCGGGGAATTCCACGAAGCCCGGGGTGAAGGGGCCGTACTGGTTCTTGCGCTCGAACTGGCCGCAGGAGGAGAGGCAGGTGATGGTCGTGCCGTGGTAGTCGCGATACCTGAAGAGGATTTTGTTCTTCTTGCCGCCATGCTTGAGCTGGCTTATCTGACGGACGATCTTGTAGGCTTTCTCGTTGGCTTCGGAACCGGAGTTCGACAGATACACGCGGTTCATGCCGGGCATCTTGGAGATGAGCTTGTCGGAGAAGAGGATGGTGGGGATGTTGCCGTTGGCGTTGGAGAAGTAGTTGAATTTCTTCAGCTGCTCGGCCATGGCGTCCACGATTTCGGTGCAGCCGTAGCCAACGTTCACGGTCCACACGCCACCGGAAACGGCATCAAGATACTGCTTGCCGTTGATGTCGGTCAGACGGGGACCCTTGCCTTCCACGAAGATGACAGGGTCGGAGTTTTCGAAGACCTTGTGCTGGGTCAGATGATGCCACACATGCTTCTTATCAAGATCAACAAGCTGTTTCACGTCGGTCATGACAGTCTCCTGAGCTTTGCGCTGTACTGGGAAGTTCGGAAAGGGGGTTCGGAAAAACGATGCAAGGGATCCGGGCGGGCCGGAGGCTTTCCCAAAGGAGGACAGACGGACTTCTTGTCCCCTTCGGGAAAAGCGTACACAGAACTTGAGAAAAAGACTAGAGGATTTCGCTCAGTTCATGCAGTTCATAGCCCAGGGCGTCGGCCACGCCCTTGAAGAAGACCTTGCCGTCGCAGGTGTTGATGCCCAGGGCGAGGGCCTTGTCGGCCTGGCAGGCAGGCTTCCAGCCCTTGCTGGCCAGGGCGACCATGTAGGGCATGGTGGCATTGGTGAGCGCAAAGGTGGAAGTGCGGGCAACGGCGCCGGGCATGTTGCCGACGGAGTAGTGGACCACGTCGAATTCCATGAAGGTGGGATTGTCGTGGTAGGTGGCACCGTGGCGGGCCGTGGTTTCCACGCAGCCGCCCTGGTCGATGGCCACGTCAACAATGGCCGCACCCTTCTTCATGGTCTTGACCATGGCCTCGGTCACGAGCTTGGGGGTCTTGGCGCCGGGGATGAGGACGGATCCGACGAGCAGATCGGCCTGTTTCACGCAGGCAGCGATGTTGTAGGCATTGGAGTAGACGGTCTGAATCTTTTGGCCGTAGACGTCGTCAATGTAGCGCAGGCGGTTGATGTTGCTGTCCAGCATGGTGACGCGGGCTCCCATGCCCATGGCCACCTTGGCAGCGGACAGACCCACGGTGCCGGCACCGAGGATGACGACGTGGGCAGGCTCCACGCCGGCCGTGCCGCCCATGAGCAGACCCATGCCGCCGGCATGCTTGGTCAGCATTTCGGCACCGACCTGAACGGACATGCGGCCGGCCACTTCGGACATGGGAGCGAGCAGGGGCAGGGCGCCATTGGCAAGCTGCACGGTCTCGTAGGCAATGCCCACGACCTTCTTTTCAAGCAGGGCCTTGGTCAGGGCCGGTTCGGCGGCCAGGTGCAGATAGGTGTAGAGAATGAGGCCTTCGTGGAACAGTTCGTATTCGGCAGCCAGGGGCTCTTTCACCTTCACAACCATGTCGCAGGCCCAGACTTCGGCTGCGGTCTCGACCATGGTTGCACCGGCTTCGATGTATTCTGCGTCGGTGATCATGCTGCCGAGGCCGGCGCCTTTCTGGACATACACTTCATGGCCGGCTTCCTTGAGGGCATGAACACCGGCAGGAGTGATGCCAACGCGGAATTCCTGGACTTTGATTTCGGTAGGGACGCCAACTTTCATGTGAAGAGCTCCTAATGCATATTTTGAAGGTGAAACAGATGTGTACAGATATATTCGTGACAGACTTGGGGGAATGTCTTGCATTCCTGTGAAGAACCGTGACCAGACTGCATACGGAATCTGACCTGCATCTTGGTCTCGTGTGCTCTTGCTGAATAAATAGCAAGGAGCGTGCCACCGACTCTGTGAAGCCACTTTTTTCTTCAACAAATTGAAAAGCTCTTCTTTTTTGGGAAAGGCGCCCGGAAGGAATGGGAGCGTTTGTCAGCTTTGAGTCAAAAATGCATCAAAGAACTGCTTATTGAGAACTGTTAGCTTCATTTTTGATTTACTTCCTGGTATAGCCTAAGAGTTGGGTAAAAGTAGAACCATACGGTTATTGTGTCAACGAAATTATAATTTTTTCAAGCAATTACTTTACTCCTATTGCCGTAAATGCTATAGAAAATATGGTTCTACTGAGAACCATACTGCTTTGGGGGGACTATGGCTTTCATCAAGG
>CALVHF010000068.1 GCA_944327295.1 uncultured Desulfovibrio sp.
GGAGGCGATGAGGCGCAGGAGTTCGGCCATGGGGTGGCCTGCCCCGAAGCTGAAGCCTTCGGCGCCGGCAACCCAGTGGTAGGCATCGTGGGTGGCCAGGAGCCACTCCGAGCCCAGACGAAATTCGGGATCCTCCCAGCGCGGCCATTCCAGCATGCGCAGGCCGAAGGCCAGAAAGATGGTAATGGAGATCCAGAAGACCCCGCCAAGGATGGGCGCAAGGTCGGTCTTTTGCGGCACAGGGGTTGCCGGATCCAGAAGTGGGGGAGTGCGCGTCTGCATGTGTGAGTCGAGGAGCACGAAAAGGGTCGGGGGGGGATGGCCTGGTCGAGGCCGTGGGCCGGAAGGGAAGCGGCGGTAGCATAGCCGTTTTCGGCAAGGCTGCCAAATGACAGACAGGCCGGGCAGCCCGGCGGAAAGGCAAGGCCGGGACGGACTGGATTCAGACAGGGGCTGACGGCAGGGAAGCAGCAACCTGGAACATCAGGCAGAAGCCCGGGCCTGATCCTTGCGCACGGCCCAGAGGGTGCGCGTGCCGGAAGGGCCCTCATAGGATGTGGAGGCAGCGAGCTCAAAGCCTGCATGCACTTTTGCCAGATCGGCAGCCTCGGGCACCATGCGGCTCATGAAGACAATGTGGCCGCCGTCCGCCACATGATCCGCCAGGAGGGCGATCACCTCTTCCCAGGGCAGAAAGGCGCGGCTCACAACCAGATCGGCCAGGGCGGAGCCCCAGAAGGACTGCACGTTCTGATTGTGCACATGGGTCCGCGGAAGCGACAGGGTGCCCAGCACCTGGGCCAGGAAGAGCGCCCTTTTGCTGCGCACCTCTATCATGTGGTAGCTGCCCCTGGTCCAGACCGTGCGCAAAGGGATGCCGGGAAGTCCTGCGCCTGCACCGGGGTCCCAGCACAAGGGATCTTCCGGCAGGGGCAGGGTGTCGAGAAAGTCGGCCAGGCGCAGGCAGTCGGCAACAAGATCGCTTGCAGCCTCCTGCCAGGTGTGCGCGCCCACAAGATTCATCTTGCGGTTCCAGCGCATGAGCATGGAGAGATAGGTGCACAGGGGCTCAAGGGCTGCAGAAGGACAGGAACAGCCGCTCTTTTCAAGCTCTGCGACAAGCAGTGCAGGGGTAGGGGACATGGACGCCTTCCTGTTGTCAGGGTGTGCGGGAAAAAGCTGCCGCAGTTAGAACTGTTTGCAGGCCCCTTGTCAATGTCCGGGGCCAGGCGCTCCAGGGACTCAAGCCAGGGCACAGGATGCCAGCAGGACCATGGAAAGCCCGTGACAACGCTCTTGCCAGTAGGGCAAAGATATCGTATCAAAAGAGACTAATACGCTTTCAGTCCCGACATTTCATTTCTGCATTTTGTTCAAACCTTAAGTTGCCGCCAGCCAGGCGGCGTGTAAAGGAGCCAGTGGTCATGCGTGCAGCGTCTTTGCTCTTCCCCGGACAGGGTGCCCAGGTGGCCGGCATGGGTCGTGATGTGGCCGATGCCGATTCTGCGGCCATGGAACTTTGGAAAAAGGCCGAGGCCGTCAGCGGACTGCCCCTGCGGGAAATCTACTGGGAAGGCGACGAGAAGGCCATGAGCGATACCAGGGCCCTGCAGCCGGCCCTGACCGTGGTCAACCTGACCCTGTGGCAGGCCCTCTCGCGCAAGGTGCGGCCCCTGGCCTGCGCAGGCCACAGCCTTGGCGAATACAGCGCCCTGGCCGTGAGCGGCGTGCTGGACGTGGAGACTTGCCTGCGCCTTGTGTCCCTGCGCGGCGCCCTCATGGCCGACTGCGATCCAGATGGACGCGGCTCCATGGCAGCCGTTCTCAAGCTGCCCCTGGACAAGGTGCAGGAGCTGGTTGCCAAGGCCTGCCAGGAAACGGGACAGGTTCTGCTTGTCGCCAACTACAACACACCCGGCCAGTACGTAATAAGCGGCGAGAAGGACGCTGTCGACTGCGCCCGCGAGCTTGTGAAGGAAGCCAAGGGCCGGGCTCTGCCCCTGGCCGTGAGCGGCGCCTTCCACAGTCCCCTGATGGCCAGGGCCAACGAGGAGCTTGGCCGGCACATGGCTCGGGTGGTCTGGAACAGGCCGAAGGTGCCCTTTTACAGCAATGTGACGGCCGACGTCCTTGAGGACGGCGAGAGTGTGCGCGAGGCCATGCTGAAGCAGATGACCTCACCCGTACGCTGGATAGAGCTCATGCAGGCCCAGGGGCAGGCGGGCTTCAGGGACTTTGTGGAAGTGGGCCCGAAGGCCGTCCTGAGCAAGATGGTCACCCGCTGCCTTGATGGCGTGGTCGACACGAGCGATGTGCAGACAGGCATAGTGAGCGACTTGGCCGGTGTGGAAGCCTGCGCCTAGAGTTTTTTCAAGTCATGCCCCCTTGGAGTTTTCGAGGGGGCTTTTGTCCGCTTTTGAAGGCCTCATGCAGGGCTCGAACGAGCCTTCAGCGGCAGCCCGGCGGCATGAGGAATTTTTCCGATCATCCAGAATTTCAGATTCTTTGTCTTGAGGAGCACCCATGCAAGCATATACTACTGTTCAAGGCCTTGTTGGCGAATTTCTGGCCCAAAAGGGCCTGGAATGGCCTGCCAAGGCTGTCATTGAACCTTCGAGGGATCCGAAGCACGGCGACCTTGCCACCAATGTCGCCATGCTGCTCGCAAAACCCCTGGGCACCGCCCCGAGAAACGTGGCCCAGGAACTCGCAGACTTTATCAAATCTTCCTGTGCGGACATCGTGTCCGTGGAGATCGCAGGCCCGGGTTTTTGCAACATCACCTTTGCCCCTCAATTCTGGCGCAAGGTGCTCTGCGATGTGGAGCAGATGGGGAGCAGGTACGGCAATTCCGACACAGGGGCAGGCAAGTCCACCCTGGTGGAATACGTTTCTGCCAACCCCACGGGGCCCTTGCATGTGGGCCACGGCCGCGGCGCCGCAGCTGGCGACAGCCTGACCAGGATTTTGCGCAGGGCCGGCTTCAACGTATCCACGGAATACTACATCAATGACGCTGGCCGCCAGATGCGCCTGCTTGGCCATTCGGTGTGGTACCGTCTGTGCGGCCTTGTGAACAGACCCATGGAGGAGCCCACGGACTGGTACAAGGGCGAGTACATTACCGACATAGCGAAGGAAATGCTGCTGCAGGATCCCTCTCTGGCCGAGGCTGACGACAAGGACGGCGAGCAGCGCTGCTACGAGTACGCCAAGGACGTGATCCTGGAAGGCATCCGCGCCGATTTGGCCAACTTCCGCGTGGAGCATCAGAACTGGTTCTCCGAAAAGACCCTGGTGGACGAAGGCAAGGTGGCGGCTGCCTTTGAGGCTCTGGACAAGGCTGGATACCTCTACGAGCAGGACGGCGCCCTGTGGTTTGCCACAAGCCGCCTTGGCGACGACAAGGACCGCGTGCTGCGCAAGCACGACGGCTCCCTGACCTACTTCGCCTCGGACATTGCTTACCACTACGACAAGTTCTCCAGGGGCTACGACTACCTTGTGGACGTGTGGGGCGCAGACCACCATGGCTACGTTCCGCGCATGCGCGCCGCCATTGCGGCCATGGGCAAGGAGCAGTCCTCCTTTGACGTGCTGCTCATCCAGCTTGTGAACCTGCTTGTGAAGGGCGAGCCCGTGAGCATGTCCACCAGGGCCGGCACCTTCGAGACTCTGGCCGACGTGGTCAAGGAAGTGGGCGTGGACGCGGCCCGCTTCATGTTCCTGTCCCGCAAGATGGACACGGCCGTGGACTTTGACCTCGAAGCCGTGAAGGAACGCAGCATGGACAACCCGGTCTACTACGTGCAGTACGCCCATGCCCGCATCTGCGCCGTGCTGCGCAGGGCCGCAGAGCAGGGCTACACCCTGCCCGTGCTCTCCGATCCAAAGGACCTGGACTCTCTGGACAAGCCCGAGGATCTGCAGCTTCTGCGCAAGATGGAGCAGTTCCCGGACATGATTGCCATGGCCGCCAGAAACCTGGCCGTCCACCATGTGAGCCACTATCTGACGGAGCTCGCCCAGATGCTGCACAGCTACTACAGCAAGTACACCATCCTGTCCGCGGACGATCAGAAGGGCACACAGGCACGTCTGGCGCTCTTGCGTGCCGTTGCCAAGGTCCTGAACAATGGTCTGGATCTTCTGGGCGTGAGTGCGCCGGAGCGCATGTAAGTCTGCAGCAGGGCTGAATACAGCCAGGGAGAAGTCGAGGAGGTGCCCATGGACATGCAGAACATTGTACAGCAGACCCAGACGGGGGCCGGCGGCAAGAAACTTCATGTGACCTTAAGTCCGGCAGCAGCGAGCCTTGTTGCCGTGGGCATTGTCCTTGTTCTTGGCTGGTGCTTCTACATGGGCTTCATGATTGGCAGGGGCCAGAACCCCGAGGAACACCTGCAGAAGATTGCCGCTCTCTGGCAGCAGGCGGCAGGGGACAAGGGCCAGCCAGCCCAGTCGGGCCAGCCGGGTACGCCCGGACAACCCGGTCAGACAGGCCAGGCTCAGCCGGGACAGGAGGGCGCAGCCCAGCCCGCAGCCGGGGCGGAAGGGGCCGCGGCCGAAGGCCAGCCGGCACAGCCCGGGGCGCAGCAGGACTTTGTGCCCGGAACAGTGCCAGGCTTCCCCACCTTCACAACGCCAGGCCAGCCAGCCCAGGTACAGGCGCAATCCCAGGCACGAGCGCAGGCTCAGCCCGAAAAGCAGGTCCGTGCCGACGAGCCTTATACCTTTGTGTATCGCATGGCCACGGTGCGCTCCCAGAGCGATGCCCGCAGCGAGCAGGCCCGCTACGAGTCCAAGGGCTTTCGCGTGAGCATCAGGCGCCTTGGCTCCTCCTGGGCCTTGCAGTACACCTTCAAGGGCACGGACGAGGACTGCGCACGCTTTCTGCAGAGCGTGAAGAAGGCAGGCCTTGGCGAGCCCATGCGGATCTCGCGCAAGAAGAACTAGCGGAGTTGGCGTGGACAGGCACGAACAGCACAGACGGAAGGAGGGCCGCATCCTGCGGCAGAACACGGCATGACACACTTTTTTGCAGCCTTGGGCAGACCGGTCTGGGATGCCCTCATCTTCATGGGCTCTGTGGCCATTTTCTTCTGCCAGGGCGTGCAGCAGACCGTGGCTTCGAGTCGCATCGTGCAGCGCACGCTGCGTCAGATTCATGTCATTGGCTCGCAGTCGCTCTTTCTCATTGTGCTCATCTCCCTGTTCTGTGGCATGGTGCTGGGCCTGCAGGGCTACTATACGCTCATCAAGTTCGGATCCGTGGGCTTTCTTGGCTCCGTGGTCTCCCTGTCCCTCATTCGCGAGCTTGGCCCCGTGCTCACGGCCATCATGCTCACAGGCCGGGCCGGCTCCAGCATGACGGCGGAAATCGGCGTCATGCGCATCAGCGATCAGATAGATGCCCTGGATGTCATGGACATCAATTCCGTCTCCTATCTGGTCTCGCCAAGGCTCGTAGCCTCGGTGATTTCCTTTCCCCTGCTCACGGCCGTCTTTGATGTGGTGGGCATCGTAGGCGGCTACCTGACCGGCGTGGCCCTGCTGGACATGAACCAGGGCGCCTACTTCTACCGCATCTCGAGCTCTGTGACCATGACGGACGTGGGCTGCGGCTTCCTGAAGGCCGTGGTCTTCGGACTGCTAGTCACCACGGTGTGCTGCCATCAGGGCTACTTTGCCGACAAGCGGCGCGACAGCGTAGGCCCGGAGGCCGTGGGCAATGCCACCACAAGCGCCGTGGTCATAGCCTGCGTGCTCATCCTGGCCGCGGACTATGTGCTCACAAGCCTCTTCCTCTAGGGTGTCACGCGGAGGAACCATGACCACAAGCTGGGACATACAAATCAAGAACCTGAAGGCAGGCTATGGAGACCATGTGGTCCTCGAGGACGTCACAGGGCTTCTGCCTGCCGGCGCCGTGTCCGTCATCCTTGGCGGATCGGGCTGCGGCAAGTCCACCCTGCTGCGGCAGATCATAGGTCTGTCCACGCCCATGGCAGGCGAGCTCATAGTGGGCGGCCAAGACATCACCCGCCTGAAAGCCAGGGAATACCGCAGGCTCAGACGCAACATGGGCGTGCTCTTCCAGGATGGCGCCCTCTTGGGCGCCCTGACCCTGGCCCAGAACGTGGTGCTGCCCCTCTCGGAGCACCTCTCCCTCTCGCGGCAGGAGCTCCGCAACGAGGCCTTGCGGGTGCTGCGCATGGTGGGCCTGGAAGAGTTTGCGGACTACTACCCGAACGAGCTCTCGGGCGGCATGCGCAAGAGAGCAGGCCTTGCCCGAGCCATTGTGGCAGAGCCCAAGATTTTGCTGTGCGACGAGCCAACCTCAGGCCTCGATCCCATCACAGCCGCACGCATGGACGAGCTGCTCCTGGCCATGAACCGGCATTTTCCCGACATGACCATCGTGGTGGTGAGCCATGACCTGGCAAGTCTGTGGACCATAGCCGATCAGGTGCTGGTCATCAGGGAAGGGCGCTCCGTCTTCTGCGGCACGCCAAACGCCCTGAAGGAGAGCACGGATCCCTATCTTGTGCAGTTTCTGAACCGATCCGCCGAGAGTGCCTCGGACGAGGCCGAGGCGGGGCATGCGGCTATGGACCCTGCCGTGCGGGCCAGGGTGGATGCCTGGCTTGCCAGCTGAACAGACGGGATCTTTTGTCCCGCGTCCTCTCTCCTCAATCCGTTTCGATTCATCAAGGTTCCCTTTGTCTTTAAGGTCCCTGCCTCCTGTGCAGGAGCTTTGCAAGGATTTCCCCCATGAATACCAACCGTTACGCCGCAGTCGGCGTCTTTGTGCTCATCGGCCTGCTCTGTGTGGCCTACATGACCATCAAGCTGGGCAAGATGGAAGTTTTCAACGACAAGGGCTTTGAGCTCAAGGCCAGCTTTACCAATGTCTCGGGCCTGCGCGTGGGTGCAGACATTGAAATGGCCGGCGTGCCCGTGGGCAAGGTGGCAGCCATAGACCTTGTGCACACCCAGACCCAGACCACGGCCTTGGTGACGCTGCGCTTTGAAAGGGACATGGAGCTGCCGGACGACACCATAGCCTCGGTGCGCACGGCAGGCCTTATTGGTGACAAGTTTATTGACGTGGCGCCTGGCGGATCGGAGGAACTCCTGGAAGCCGGGGACACCATTGTGGATACGGAGCCTGCCCTGGATCTGGGCTCCCTCATAGGCAAGTACGCCTTTGGCGGGGTCAAGTAGCCACAGGGATCGGGCGTTCCTTTGAGGAGGCACCTATGTCTGCCCGTCGTTTTCAGCAGGAACCGGAGTGCGGGATCTGTGCCCGGACCGGTTTTGAGACTGTTTGGGGGACCGGTTTTCGGATCGGTTTGGGGCGGCTGTGTCTTTGCGCGGTCTTTCCCGGGCTTGTCCTTGCAGGACTGCTCCTTTGGACAGGACCGGAACTCGTGACGCAGGCCCATGCTGCATCCAAAGCCGAGCCTGCACAGGCAACGCAGGCGGGCGTGCCCGGGCAGCCGGATCCGTCCGAGGCACGTGCCCTGCTTCATACGTCCATCAGCCGGGTCTTGTCCCTCATCAAGAATCCCAATTACGTCAATCCGGCCACCAAGCCCGTGGTGCGCCGGCAAATCGAGGATGAGGTCTACCACATCTTCGATTTCATGGCCTTTTCGGCGCACACGCTGGGACACGACTGGCAGCGCTTTGACCAAAGACAGCGCGAGGACTTTTCCACGGCCTTTGCCAACCTGCTTTTTTCCACCTATCTGAACCGCATAGACGGCTACAACGGGGAAAGGGTGCGCTACGTGGGCGAGCGCCGCAACAGGGCCGGAACCAGGGTGGAGGTGCTCACCGAAGTGAGCATGCAGGACGGTACCGTCATGCCCATAGCCTATCGCATGACGCCGGCGGGCGACACCTGGGTGGTCTATGACGTCTTCATCGAGGGCGTGAGTCTTGTGGAGAACTACCGCGTCCAGTTTCGCGAACTGCTGGCCTCCTCGTCCCCGGACGGGCTCATAGCCAGGGTGCAGGAACGGGCTCGCCGGCTGGAGGCGGGGCATGACGACTAGGTCAACAGGCAGCACATCCGTGAGCAGCTTCTTCATGGATGCCGTTACATATAGAAGACAAGGGAGATCAGCAATGAACGGATCAATTGTCGGCAGAACGCTGCACATGGCGGTCTGCATGAGCCTCGCGGTACTCCTTGTGTGGGCCCTGGCCACGGACAGCGCCCGCGCCGAGGGCACGGGCAGCGGCGCCGTGACCGCACGGCCCGTGGTGGCACCGCCGCCCCCCCACAAGGGGCCCCTGTCCAGTATCTACGGACAGGATGCGGACAAGGCCCTGCCAGCCACAGGCATCACGGTGGTGGAAAAGAAGCCTGTGGACATGCAGATTGCCGACGAGCTGGACGACTACGACAGCGAGCCCGTGGCCAGCATTGCCGACCCCCTGGAGCCCTGGAACCGCTTCTGGTTCGGCTTCAACGACATCTTCTTCATGTACATAGCCAAGCCCGCCTACACGGCCTGGGAAACCATCACGCCGCACGAGATCAGGGAAGGCCTGAGCAACTTCTGGCACAACCTTCTCTTCCCCATGCGCTTTGTCAACAACCTTCTGCAGTTCCGCTTCCTGGAGGCAGGGGTTGAATTTGCGCGCTTCATTGGCAACACGGCCGGCGGCTTTGGCGGTTTCATCGACGTGACCAGGGACAAGAAGCCTGTTGTGCCCGTGCACCCCGAGGGCGAGGACTTCGGTCAGACCCTGGGCCGCTGGGGCATCCCCCACGGCTGCTATCTGGTCTGGCCCTTCATTGGCCCGAGCTCCGTGCGCGAGACCTTCGGCTGGGCGGGCGACTACTTCCTTTATCCCGGCTTTGCCGTGGGTTATGCCTGGAATGCGCCCTGGTACGCCATCTCCGGCATTGAAGTGGGCTTCTTCTTCAACGACCTGGACAGCGTGCTGCCCACCTACACGGCCCTGCGCGATGCGGCTGTGGATCCCTACATCATGATGCGCGAAGCCTATGTGCGCTACCGAGCCATACAGGTTGCCAGATAACTGACATGCCAGCATTACGAATGCAGAACCTGAGTGTCCTGTTTCGCGACGAGGACAACCGCCCCCTGCCGGCCGTGCAGCGCCTGAACCTGGATTTGCCCCAGGGCAGCGTGACCTGCCTGGTGGGCGAGTCCGGCTGCGGCAAGAGCCTCACGGCCAGGGCCTGCATGGGGCTGCAGCCTGCGGGCAGCACGGTGCACGGATCCGTGTTCTTCAGGGGACGGGATCTGTGTACCCTGTCCGAGTGGGACTGGCAGACCGTGCGCGGCAATGCCCTGGCCATGATCTTTCAGGAACCCATGACGGCCCTCAATCCCGTGCTGAAAGTCGGCCTGCAGGCCGCAGAGCCCTTGTACACGCACACAAGGTGCACACGGAGGGAGGCCAGGGCCCGCATTGTGGATCTCTTTGGCCAGGTGGGCATCCCCTCTCCCGAAGAGCGCTTTGAGCTCTATCCCCATGAGCTCTCCGGCGGCATGCGCCAGAGGGTCATGATTGCCATGGCCCTGAGCTGCGAGCCCGAAATCCTCCTTGCGGACGAACCAACCACGGCCCTGGATGCCACCATACAAGGCCAGATCCTGGCCATCCTGGAGGCCGAGCGCAGGAAGAGGGGCATGTCCATCCTGCTCATCACCCATGATCTTGGCGTGGTGGCAGGCATGGCCGACACGGTGGGCGTCATGTATGCAGGCCACCTTGTGGAATGCGGCAGGGTGGAGGATGTGCTTGGGCACCCAAGGCACCCCTACACAAAAGGGCTCATGGCCTGCGATCCGGCCCATGGGGCCCCTGGCATGGCGAGGCTGCCGGCCATACAGGGCAGTGTGCCGCCCTTGGGCTCCCTGCCGTCCGGCTGTCCCTTTCATCCGCGCTGCCTCGAGGCCACGGAGCTCTGCAGCCAGAGTCTGCCTGCAGAGCGCGTGGATGCGGCCACAGGCCACAGAGTGCTCTGCTGGCAGGCCTGATTGAAGGCCTGACGGGACAAAGGTCTCGACAGAACATCGCAACAGGCACAACAACAGCTTTCGTAAACTGCTCAAGGGGGCTGCATCTCTCCCGGGAAGGGAAGATCTGCAGCCCCCTTGTGCTTGTGTGTTCAGGCGTCCAGAAACGATCAGGCGCTCAGACGCAGGAAGATGATGCCGCCCAGAAGCAGGACCATGCCGGCCCAAGCGCAGGGTTTTAGGCGCTGGCCAAAGAGGAACCAGCCTGCCAGCGAGGTGCCAAGAATGCCTATGGCGCCCCAGGACGCATAGGCTATGGTCAGAGGCAACACGTCCACAGCCAGAGAGAGGCAGAAGAAGGCCAGGCCCACCAGCAGCAGGGCAATGAGGCCCGGACGCTTCTTCCTGAAGCCGTCACTGGCTCCCAGAAGCACGTTGGCGGCAATGTCCAGGGCGGCAGCAGCCACAATGAGAGCAAAGGCGAGCAGGAAACTCATGAGGCCCTCCTCATGCTGTCTGCAGCGCACTCTGTGGCAGAAGCGGCATCGGCGGTGGAATCCTGGGGCTTTTGTGTATCGGTTTGTGCGCTGGAGTGCGGCTCGCCGTGGCTTGTGCCTCTGTTGACGAGCATGGCGCCACAGAGCACGCAGGCAAGGCCCAGGCAGCGCTGCCAGGAGAGTTCCTCTCCCAGGATGAGAAAGCCCGAGAGCGTGACCAGCACAAGGCCCAGGCCCTCCCAGAAGGCAAAGGCCACACCCACGGGCAGGCCGGTGGTGGAGCGGGCAAGGCTTATGTAGGAGAGAGCTATGCCAAGCCACATGAGGCCCAGGCCCAGGGTGCGGGCATGGGCAAAGGTCCACTGATGGGAGAGCACCATGACCGTGCTTGCGGCCACTTCCAGGACAATGGCACAGAGAAGGTAGAACCAGTGCACCCAGGTTGTGGGCTGCAGGGAGATATGTGTCTTTGCGGTCAGGCCCTGTCCGACCTGTTGAATCTGTCTGTCGTTGTTCATGAATTTTCCTCAAAAAGGCTGTCTTGGTTGCAAGGACAGGCCCGTGCAGCAGGGCACTCCATACGGCCAGCTGGAAAGGACGGACAAAAGTCCGTCTGCAGGACGGCACGCTTGTGAAGGCATGGGGTGCAGCGAAGAGCACAGGAGCAGGACGTCTTGCTGTCTGTTCCCTCTTCTTGTGTCCGGGCACGGGGCTGGTTGTCTGTCTGTGTGACGGGTATTCCCGAAGAATTGTGTGCAGGCCGCTGCAGACAGGGCGCAAGAGAGTGTTGCACAGGATCCGTTCAGGAAACAGCGCTTTTTGGGGAGAAATTAGAGGTGGGCCCGCCAGTAGCGTTCGTCGCGGCTTGACGCGGCAGAGGCGCGGGAAGAGGAGAGCGTGGGTGTGGACATGATGCAGCTCGTGATGCCTGCCCTCACTGTAGCGGGGCTTTCGCAAGACAGGACTTCAGGTGCGGGTACGTACAGGGGCAGGTACATGGTCAGCATAGCCGTTTTTGCACAACTTGCAAGGGCAGACAAAGAGCGCTCTAGACAGGGGCCCTGCTGTGCCCCACGTCACCATGGAGCTCAAGCCCAACAGTTGGGCCAAAAGGAGAACCATATTCGCTCTGGCGATCAGGGGGCTTTCGCAAGCTGCAACAACTGATCAGAGAGGGGCATGGAGAGGGCTCTCAAAGAGGGTCTTTCGTTGGCGCACTGGTGGATACTGGCTGCATTTCCAGCCCCTGCAACGTCTCAAATTGACGGTCCCGGCAAGAGAACATGCTTTTATAACATGTTGAAATTATTTTTTTGTCATTTCTTAGAGACTTGATTGAAGGCAATTAGGCAACTGAAGAATGTGACACCTGACGCCCGGGATTCCCATCCCGGTTGGCTTCTGTTACTCCACTCTTCACGCCACATCCGGCAAGGTCAGGTTGCTGCAGGAATTGCTGAAAAAGCATGGTTTGGGCAGGAGGGGGTCCGGTGGTGTTTTTAACAAAAACCGCGGAATTCCCCACGCGTGAGCGTGGGGATGGATAGCGGTGCCGAATGTCAATTCGGCCGCATTTGACCTCTGATATACTGCTCTATAATGGCAGTTGTGGCTCCATCTCCTACTGA
>CALVHF010000069.1 GCA_944327295.1 uncultured Desulfovibrio sp.
TGTGGGAAAGTAGGTCGTTGCCAAGATTTTTTTGAAAAAGCCCCGTTGAGCTCCTGTTCAGCTCCGGGGCTTTTTTGCGTCTTTTTTTCCCGGAAGCCTCCCTTACTCCGGTATCGGAAACTCCTGTGCCAGACACTCTTTTGGCTCCGAGAAAGACTCCTTTGTCTTGCCCCCTGAAGTGGGCAGAGAGAACTCCACGCATGATGGGACAGGCTGGCACAACAGGAGCAGCAGGATTGGCGTGTTCTGTGCAGAGAGTTCTGCTCCATTTCGAGTTGACTTTTTATTCGATGTCGAACTATAAAGGATTGCCGAGACCAAGGACAAGGCTTGCGTCTGGCCCCCCACAAGTACTGCATATCAAATGAGGAATCAGTCATGCACAGCTACACGACAGGCTCTGAGCACAAGACCATCCTGCACTGCCTTGAGCAGTACAGACTCTCCATTGAGGGAGCCGACAATCCTGCGCTGGCAGAAGCAGTCTGGGCCACAACACCCGAAGTCACCATGATCCATCCTCTGGGCCATGAGCTTGGCTGGGAAGCCATCAGAAGCAATTTCTACGAAAAAACCATGGCTGCCCGCTTTTCCAGCCGCACGCTCAGAATTGTGAACACGCCCGTGGTCCACATCTATGCGAATGCGGCCATTGTCGAATTTGACTGGGATTTTGTAGCCACGGCCCGCGCCGATGGTGCCCTCAGGCATACGATGGGACGGGAGAGCCAGGTCTGGGTTCGCAGTGCCGAATCCGGCTGGAAGCTTGTGCACGTGCACTATTCTTCCAGGCTGGTTCAGGGAGCACAGTCCTGAGGAGACCCGTGCACGTCCTCAGGCCAAATCCTCTGGTCAAATTCGGACAAAGTGTAGAAAGAAGTCTTGTGCCGGACGTTCTTTTCCGAAGAGGATGTGCTCCATGCAGCATGCCCTCTTTTGTCATGCATCTTATGGAGTATCTCCGGATGCGTTTACGGGCTTGTCTGACGAAGAATCTGACAGAGAATCGGACGGACAATCTTCCGAGCTGCCTGCACTCCTGTCTGCCGGACAGTCTTTGAGACTGCTTGTTTACGCTTTTTTTTCTGCCAGACTCTTGCGGTAACGGGCAGGGGGCATGCCAAAATTTTTTCCAAAGACACGAACAAAATGCGGCAGGTCACTGAAGCCTGTGGCAAGGCAGATGTCCGAGACCTGTCTGTCGGTGTTTTGCAGAAGATCTCGGGCCGTCTGCAGACGATACTCTGTCAGATACTGCGAAAAGGTTTGCCCGCGACAGCGTCGAAACCAGGAGCAGAAGGCTGAACGGTTCATTCCTGTTTCCCTGGCGACGTCTTCAAGGCGTATCTTGTGGGCGAAGTGGCGCATGACGTAGGTATAGACCGTCTGCATACGCTGCACGTTCTTTTCCATGCGCACAGTCCTTCCGGCCAGGCTGCGATCCGAGGCCGTGAACACATCCGCAAGCAAAAGCAGCATGGTGGAGAGGCGCTCAAGCTCGTTTTGATCGCGCATGGCCTGCAAATATGTGCGCAAGGTGCGGGCCGAGTCACCTGCAAAATGCAGGGCATGCTCCGGAAAGGTGACGGAGGCAAGCCTGTTGCGCAGCTCGGGAAAAACTGCCATGCACTGCTCCACAAGGCTGTGCCTGAAGGCCACCATGAGGTAGTGAACCATGCCCTGCTGATCGCACAAGCCAGGAGAAAACCTCCAGCGGTGGATCATCATGGGAGGAATGAGCGCCACCTCTCCTGTCGCAAAGTCCTGCGTGGTATCTCCTGCAGTCCGTCTGCCGACGCCTCTCGTCACACAGAGCAGTTCCCAGGCATCGTGTCTGTGCAGGATGGCCTCCAGGGTAGGAGGAAGGGCCGCATCCACAAAGAAGAAAGAGTGGTTGTCCAGATCCGGGAGCTCGTAGGGTACTACGGGATGCTCCTCTATGGGCGGGCCCTGTCCCCCTGTCTCTGCAGCCTGTTCTGTCATGTAAACCTCCACATCTGATGCAAATGCAAATCCTGGACAAGTTTTTGTGCCGATTTTGCAAGTCTTGGACAAAAAATAGTGTATGCTGGAAGCAAAGGCAATGAGGGCCATGCCTGCCCGGCTGCTCCCCCAGGAACACAATCATCACCAGGGAGGTTTGTGTCATGGAATTCTATAACGTGCTTGAGAAGAGGCGTACCATCCGCGATTTTTCGGGAAGGGAGGTGAGCGAGGAAACATTGCGGAAGGTGCTTGGTGCAGCCTTCCATGCGCCCACCAATGATCATCTGCGCCAGTTCGAGTTTGTGGTCGTGCGCGAGCGCGAAAACATCGCCCGTCTGGTCTCGCCTGTAGCGGACAATACTAGTGTCTAAATTGATAAATTCGCCTACCTATATCTAGTTGAAATTACTACATTTAATTGTCTAGATATCCTGACATAATTTTAAAATTAGACACTAGGGCCATACAGGATCCCTATATCCAAGCAGCGGCTGCGGACATGGACAAGGATGAGCACGCCATGTTCGTGGACGCACTCCCAAAGCAGCAGCGTATGCTTGTGGAGAGCGGCTGCCTTGTGCTGCCCTTCTTCCGCCAGAAGGATTGCCCCCTGTGCGAGCCGCAGAATCAGAGCTCCCTCAACTACTTTGCCTCTGCCTGGGCTGCAGTGGAGAACATTCTGCTGGCTGCCACAGCCGAGGGGCTTACCTGCGCCTTCCGCATTCCCATTGCCGATGAAGCAGAGCATGTGAAAAGACTTGTGCATGCCCCCGAGGGCTATGAGTTCACCTGCTTCCTTGCCATAGGCTATGCCGCAGACAATGCCCATATCTGCAAGCAGAAGCAAATTCGGGTAGAGGACCGTATCCATCACTCAGTCTGGTAAGGGTGGCTACTGAGGGCATGAGGAGCATTTCTCTTGATCTTCTGCAAAAAATGGATGCTTTTCATGTCGCGGCCTGGGAGGGTTTCCATGTCGCGACATGGAGCATAACGAAGTCGTGCAGCAATCCTGAACGGCTTTGTGCAGGAGAAGCCTGGAGAACTAGCTCCTGTTCCATTCGTTTCCAAGGTTGTCTCTGGTACGAACAAGGCTTTTTCAGCTTGGTGTGAAGCACTACAAGCTCAAAAAATGAATGTCATGAATTTTGTATAATATCAAAGAGTTGCACTTGGTTTTAGACTTTTGACTCCTAAATGCCCCTGCACAGAACAACAAGGAGACAGCGTGGAAATAACCTATTTGTTTCCCTTGTGAAAATCTCTGTCAGAGAACATCTTTGGGGCACTAACAAAGATAAGAGGAGACGGAGCAGCAGCTCCGTCTCCCCTTGCAAGTCACTCTTTTCGAATTGGTCTGGAACGACTTGTGCTGTTGTGCTTTTCGTGCAGTCTTGCCGACCTTATGCCTTTTGGGCGGCAATCCAGGTATTGGCTTCCTGCAGGTCCAGGGTCTTTTCGTAGAGAGCTCTGCCGCTGATGGCACCTTCCAGACCATACTGGGTGAGGGGATAGAGCTTCTTGATGTCCTCCAGCGTGGTGACGCCGCCTGCGGCAAGTACAGGGACAGAGGAGACCTTGCAGATGGTTTCCATTTCGGCAAGATTCACGCCCTGCTGCATGCCGTCGCGCTCGATGTCCGTGTACACGATGAAGGCCGTGCCCATGTCAATGAGGTTTCTGATGGCATCGACAGCTCTGATGCCGGAGTCCTCGGTCCAGCCCTTGGTCTTCAGAATGCCCTTTTCGGCATCCAGGGAAACGCCGATTTTTCCGGGAAAGGCTTCGCACAGACGGGCCATGAGCTCAGGGTTCTCTATGGCAATGGTGCCGATGAGCAGGCGGGCAACCCCGGCCTCCAGATAGGCTCTGGCCGTTTCCATGGAGCGTATGCCGCCGCCAAGTTCCACGGGGATGTTCAGGCTGGAGCAGATGTCGCGGATAAGCTCTCTGTTGACTGGGGCTCCGTCAAAGGCACCATCCAGATCAATGACATGCAGGTACTGCGCTCCTTGCGCTTCCCAGGCTCTGGCCGCAGCAACAGGGTCGGCCGCAAAGACTGTGGTTTCCTCAGCCTTGCCCTGACGCAGGCGCACGCAGGCGCCGTCCTTGATATCAACTGCAGGGAGTACAAGCATACTTTCTCCTTAAAAAAAGTTCCGAAGCTCCAGAGGTGTGCGCCTCTGAAAGTTTCGGAAACTCGAAGTGATCGAAAATGTTCAGAAAAAGGCCTGTGCCCTGTCTGCTCTTTTAGTTGGGGTAGAGCAGGCCTATGTCCTTCAGCATGGTCCGCATGCCTTCGGCTGCGAGATCCTGGGCCGTGACCCAGGCGCCCTTGCGCTTCACAAAGTCGCCCACGTTCAGAAGGTTGCTGGCAAGTCCCTGCTGCTGCTCTTCAAAGACCGTGTGCGAGTGCACCGTGCCTGTGGCCGTGCGGATGAGGTAGAACTCCAGATGCACGCTGGCAGCCTTGGTCACGCCGGCCTTGGAGCCCTCGCGGTCATGCCAGTTCAGGACCTGGGGCACCAGGATGAAATCCTTGCCCGTCTTTTTGGCAAGCTTAGCCCAGTTGGCCAGGGCTTGGGGCTGGGAAGAGGCGTGGTAGTTCGTGCTGGTCAGCAGGAAGGGCGGCAGGGCCTTCTCGAAGGTGATATTGCGGCTGCTCTTCTTGCTCAGGAGAATGTCGCGCAGCTGCTCGTCCAGGAGCAGGAGCTGCTCTGCGGGAATGCAGCCCTGATTTTCCGGCAAATGGCCCATGATGAGATCACAGCTTGCCGTAGGCTGAGAAAAGGGCATGACGGCAATGGAGTAGCGGGCACTTAAGGCCCTTGGTACTTCTGCCGTGGTTTTGGGCTGACGCTGGCAGGCAGTGGCGAGAAGGACCAGGCACAACAGTGTCAGGAGGCAGGCTGCAAGATGGCGGCGCGGCATGGAATCATCCTCCTTTGGCCGTACAACGGCTTTTGCGGCGCTCAGAAAAAGGAGGGCAGGCCCTGTGCACTCTTTCCGGGGTCAGGGGTCAGCCCCTGCCCCGAAGGCTGTACAGGGGGCGTATGCCCGCACACAGAAAAACTAGAGCGGTTTACCTGTTTAAGTTACATATCAGTATCGGAGTTGATAGCGATTTCAATGCGTTCAGCTACGCCCCATGTAAGCATTGGACATAAAACCACTCTAGGCGTTTTCGCCGAAGTCGATGACAATCTGCTCGGCGTTCTCGGCAGCACGCTTGGCAATGGTGCCAATCTGCCAGGCCTTGAGCTTGAAGGCCTGGATGCGGTTGATGGTCTCTTCCACGCGTTCCTGGGGAATGACCAGGATGTAGCCGATGCCCGTGTTGAAGATCTGGCACATTTCGGCCCAGGAGAGGTTGCCTGTGGTCTTCAGCCAGTGGAAGACCGGGGGCACGTCCCAAGAGCCGAAGGTGATGTCAGCCTCGACCTGGGCGGGCAGCACCCTGGGAATGTTGTCGTAGAAGCCGCCGCCCGTGATGTGGGCCATGCCCTTGATGGGCAGATCGCGCAGCAGGGACTTGATCACTTCCACATAGATGGCCGTGGGCGTGAGCAGCACTTCGGCCACGGTGCGGTTTTCCTCGCCGGGGAAGGGATCGTTGCCCTTGAGGCCGGACTGGGCCAGCAGTTTGCGCACCAGGGAGTAGCCGTTGGAGTGCACGCCCGTGGAGCCTATGCCTATGATGGCGTCGCCGACACGGATGTTGGATCCGTCGATGAGGCGGTCATTGCTCACAAGGCCTACGCAGAAGCCGGCCAGATCGTATTCGCCGTCACCGTACATATCGGGCATTTCGGCCGTCTCGCCTCCGAGCAGGGTACACGCTGCCTGCTTGCAGCCCTCGGCCACACCGGCAATGACGGTTTTGGCCACGTCTATGTCCAGCTTGCCCGTGGCAAAGTAGTCCAGGAAGAAGAGCGGCGTTGCGCCCTGCACCAGGATGTCATTGACACTCATGGCCACAAGGTCGATGCCGACGGTATCGTGCTTGTTGAACTGGAAGGCCAGCTTGAGCTTGGTGCCCACGCCATCCGTGGAGGAAACGAGCACAGGATCGCTCATGCCGCTGATGTCAGGACGGAACAGGCCGCCAAAGCCGCCGATATCGGAGAGGACACCCTTGGTGTGTGTCTGGGCAACAAGGCCCTTGATGGCAGAAACCAGGTTGTTGCCAGCTTCGATATTGACGCCGGAAGCCGTATATGCTTTAGACCTTTCAAGAGACATAGGGTACTCCTTGTTGGAACAGCAGAGTATCAAAAATTGTATCAGAACCCAAGAAAAAATCAGATTCAAAGGTATCTTTTAGCATGAAGAAGGCCCAATGGCAATCTATCGTTTGTTCTGTCATGCTGGCAGGATAGAGTGGATTGCAGGACAGGCTGCTGGAAGGGCTCCGGCCTGTGCGGCCAGGGACACATGGCACGCCTGCCGCAGGCAGGTACAAGACCCTGTACCGGGAGGATGGTATGCGTGAGGCACTTTTCTGGGAAAAGGCGGAATCGGCAGATCCGGGAGCAGAAGGCCGGACAGGGGCCAAGATCGTTGTCTGCAGGCTCTGCTTCAGGCACTGCCGTCTGGGGGACGGCGAACGGGGCTTTTGCGGCGTGCGCGAGAACAGGCAGGGCGTGCTCGTGACCCTGGTGGACGACAATATCGTGAGCCTCAGCCTGGATCCCGTGGAAAAAAAGCCTCTCTTTCACTTTCTGCCAGGCACGGGCACCCTGTCCCTTGGCACCTACGGCTGCAATTTTGCCTGCACCTTCTGCCAGAACGCGCACATTTCCCGCAGGGTGAGCGATACGGGACGCTTTGTGCCCGGAGAGCGCGTGCGTGCCGAAGACATTGTCGAACTTGCAAGAGGCAGGCACATCGCCAGCATTTCCTGTACCTACAATGAGCCCACGGTCTTCTACGAGCTCATGAGCGCCATTGCCGACAAAGCCTGCGAGCAGGGCATCCGCATGATCATGGTCAGCAACGGCTGCATGGAGCAGGCACCCCTGCAGGCTCTCAAAGGGCGTATTCACGCGGCCAACATTGATTTGAAGGCCTTCAGTGCCGCCACCTACAGATCCGTCTGCAGCGGATCCCTTTCAAGGGTCCTGGACAACCTTGTGCTCATGAAGGAGAGCGGGCTGTGGCTTGAGGTCACAACCCTGGTCATTCCCGGCCTCAATGACTCGGACGAGGAGCTTGCGGCCATAGCAGGCTTTATCAGGGAGCATCTCGGAGCGCAGACGCCCTGGCATGTTTCGGCCTTTTTCCCCTGCTATCAGATGCAGGACCGTCCGCCCACGCCGCCTGCCACTATACACAGGGCCTGTCTCATTGGCAGAGCCGAGGGCCTGTCCTTTGTCTATGGCGGCAATGTGCGCAGCAGCGAGGACGAGTCCACCCTCTGTCCGCAGTGCCACAGCCTGTGCATAGTCCGCCAAGGCTACAGGCTGCCGGGCTTTTCCAGAAGCTTTGACGGGCACTGCTCGTCCTGTGGAGCCCTTCTGCCCGGCGTGTGGCGCTGATCCAGGCAACTTGCCCAGCGTGGACTTTTCAGGGCAGGGCAGAGGTCCCCAAAAAACAAGGGGCATGCACGGACACTGCCTGCAAGGCGGATTGGTCGTGCATGCCCTGTTCACTTTCGCTTCCGGGCGAGCCCTAGTCCTCGGGCTTGGGCGGCTTCAGGCCAGCATAGGTAATGCCCGTGGGATTGGGATTCTTATTGGGCTTCATGGGCAGCATGAGGTAGCTTGTGACCGTGGCCACGCCAGTGACCTCGCGGGCTGCCTGAACGGCCCGCTTGCGCTCGTCCTGACTGTCGGCCACGCCCAGGAGCACTACGCGGTTGGCATTGACTTCCGTGTCGATGCGGGTGGAATTGATCTTGCCTGTGGTAATCAGGGCCGTGCGCAGCTTGGTGGCCAGCACAAAGTCGCTGTCGCCCTTCTTGCGAGAGAACCAGTGCGGGGTCACGGAACGGACCCGCTTGTCCCGCTTGGCAATTTCAATGGCCTTGGGGCGCAGGGACTTGGGACATTCGCCGACCAGGAACACATGGCCGTAGTAGCAGTACACGCTGATGCTCCAGCCCTCGGCCAACTTTTCGTTCATGAGGTTGGTCTTGATGAGCGTGGCTATGGCACTGTCCGAACCCATGGTGTCCAGAAGGCGCTCGTCCGTGGCCGTGCTGTAGACGGCACAGCCTTGCACAAGGCAGAGCAGGCCAAGAAGATGGCAGAGAGAAAAGAGTTTTTTCATCACAAATGCTGCGCGCTTGCCCTGGGCAGGGGCCGCAGGACCAGGAGCGCCTCCTTGTAAACTATATGGTTTGACACTGCCCGGGGCTGCTTGTCCCTGTGTGCCGGGCACAAGGGACGGCAGTCCCGGGAATCATGCAAGTAACGCTCTCCAGTTATAATGATAACTATTTGAAATATTTAAATAATGTTATTGGTAAAGACAGCGTTATATCGGTGCGAGTCCTTACGCCCGGATCTGGCAGAGACTACTTTCTCTTTCCAGACTTGCCTTTGGCAGGAGGCGGTACAACTCCCTCGTCGTCTTCATCCTCATCATCGTTGTCCCAGGCGTCGTCCGCGCTGATAATCACCGGGTCATCGTCCTCGTCCGCAGGGAGAGGTGTGCCCAGGGCTCTGGCGGCAAGGTGCTTGTGGAGCACTTCCAGAAGTTCGATCGGCATCCCCGGGAATGCCGCAGCAAGCTGCTTTTCGGCTTCGTCCCTGGAGAACAGAGCGGATTCGCCCCGGACTCCCTTGAGCTGTTCGTCCATCAGGGCGATATCCTCCGGATAGAGCTGTATGTCGTCGGGAATTCCGGCAATGATGGCAGAGGCGACAGCCTCGGGGTCGCCAGTCAGGAGTTCGTTGGCCGGTCCGCCATAGCCGCAGCTCTCTCCCAGAGTCGTGTAATGGGAGTCAAAGTACTGTATGTCGAAGTCCTTGCACAGCTGCCGGCCCTTGTTCTGGGCCGTGGCCGCAGACACACCGAAGGCCGGACCTATTTCCGTGGCCCGCATGTGCGGATGGGAGTCCGGGAAGAACAGTCCGTTGCTCGATCCTATGGCATAGACAATGGCGGCAGCCCAGGATTCGGGCTTGCCCCGATCCAGGTGCAGCTCGGCCAGGCCGCAGGCATAGAGCAGGCGACCGCAGAACTTTTCGTACTCGGGCGTAAGCTTCTCGTCGCAGAAGGCCCTGATGAGCCCGTAAATCTTTTTGGCAACGTCCTGCAGGTGGGGCGGCATCAGGGCATAGGTGATCGTGTCGCCGTCTGCGGCTCCCTTGTAGAGCGGCAGGGTCTCGTCCGGCGCGGCAGCGCCCGTGTAGGCTTCTATGCGCGGATAGACGATCTTTTCCGGCGCCTTTTCCTGCAGGCTCACCACCGTGATTTTGTGCCACCAGTCATGGACAAAATCGTAGAGGTAGTGGAAGCTCTGCCCCTCCTTGAGCTTGAGCTCTTTCATGGTGGTGGTGCGGCTGTCCTTGGCGTTCCTGTCATAGTCGGGCGTGCCCGGTTCATCGGGGATGGTATAGTGCTCCCCTGCTTCATGGGGCAGCTCGTTGCTCAGGGTGAAATAGTAGAGGTGCTGTTCGGATCGGTTGCAGGCCCTGTGGATGGCTTCGTGCAGATCGTCCAGGGTCTGCGTGGGCAGGATGTCTATGAGGCAGCCTGGCCGGTGCACCCTGAAGAGCAGGCCCTTGCCGGAGAGCAGCTCCACCTGCAGGCGCAGGCAGGTTCTGGCGGAGTCTGTCTTGGTGACTGGCGTTGCGGTTTTCTTGGTTCTTGCGGGCATAAGGTGCTCTCCTTGGATGTCTTCAGGCGTGCAATAGGCTAGTCGTCTTCGTGTTCCCTGCGTATCCTGGCACCAACGGCACTGAGCTTGTCCTCAATGCGTTCATAGCCGCGGTCCAGGTGGTAGATACGGCGTATCTGGGTGGTGCCGTGGGCGGCCAGGCCTGCCACAATGAGCGAGGCCGAGGCACGCAGATCCGAGGCCATGACCGGGGCTCCGTTGAGGTGATCCACGCCGCGGATGAGAGCCGTATGTCCGGTAATCTGTATGTCCGCCCCCATACGCACAAGCTCCAGGGCATGCATGAAGCGGTTTTCAAAAATGCGTTCGTCCACAAGGCTCACCCCGTGGGCAAGGCACATCATGGCCATGACCTGGGCCTGCATGTCTGTGGGGAAGCCCGGGTAGGGCTGGGTGCGCAGATCTGTGGCCCGCAGGTCGCCATCCATGGAGGCTACAAGTCCTTCGTCCGTGGCTGCAAAATGCATGCCCATGTTTTGCAGCGTCCTGAAGACGGCCTCCAGGGCGTCCACAGGGCAGTTCTTGAGCACAAGCCGTCCACCGGTCATGCCCACGCAGGCAAGGAAGGTGCCGGCCTCTATGCGGTCGGGCATGATGGCATAGCGCGATCCTCTGAGAGAGGAGACGCCCTCGATCTCGATGGTGGAGGTGCCCTGTCCCCTGATTTTTGCACCGCAGGAATTGAGGAAGTTGGCCAGATCGCTGATTTCCGGCTCCCGTGCGGCATTGCAGAGCAGGGTAGTGCCTTCGGCCAGCACGGCGGCCATGATGAGGTTTTCCGTGCCGCCCACAGTGGGCATGTCCAGATTGATTTCGGCACCATGGAGCCTTGGGCAGGAGCCTATGATGTTGCCTTCTTCCAGGGTGAAAGAGGCGCCCATCTTCTCAAGGCCCTTGAGATGCTGATCAACGGGGCGTGCGCCAATGGCGCAGCCACCGGGCAGGGCCACCTTGGCACGCCCGAGCCTGGCAAGCAGGGGGCCCAGGCAGAGCACGGAGGCCCGCATGGTGCGGACAAGATCATAGGGTGCCTCAGGAGTGAGGGGGCCTGGCTCCACATGTACCGTATGCCCTTCATGGCGGCACTGGCAGCCAAGAAGCTGCAGAAGCTTCAGGGTTGTGCGGATGTCGCGCAGGTTGGGCACGTTTTCAAAATCCTGTGCTCCCTCCAGCAGGATGGAGGCAAGCAGAATGGGCAGGGCCGCATTCTTTGAGCCGTTGATGGTGATGACCCCATGCAGGGGCTGGCCGCCTTCTATGATCAGTTTGTCCATGAAAAATCCTGAAAAGTCTGTGATTGGATCCTCGTAAAAAACCGGGAAGCTGCCCTGGGTGCAGGCAGGCTCTGAAGGGGCGTGCCCAGGTTGGGCCCTGTCGTCGGGCGCCCGGGCAGCTGTCCCTTTTGAAAAAGGCCTGCTGCCGGTCAGGGCGCAGCACCCAAAATCATACACAGAAGGACGCAAAAAAACCAGAACCTGTTGTGGGGGAAAAACGGTACATTTTTGGGGCCTGGCAGCGAATCTTTGCACAAATGACAAAAAAATCAAAAAAAGGTGCAAAAAAGACTTGCCAAGCACCGGGCTTTTGCGTAAGGTGCTTTTCTGCATGGCGGAAGTGGCTCAGTTGGCAGAGCATCTGATTGTGGCTCAGAGGGCCGAGAGTTCAAATCTCTCCTTTCGCCCCACAAGAAAATAATACCCCGTAACCGCGGTTGCGGGGTTTTTCTTTATCAGAACTTTTCGGGATGTGGCGCAGTCTGGTAGCGCATCTGGTTTGGGACCAGAGGGCCGCCCGTTCAAATCGGGCCATCCCGACCACTGTACGAAAAATGCCCCTGTTCGATTCGCACGACGATCGTTCAGGGGCATTTTGCTGTTTTTTCGGGGCAAAAAAGCCCGGCAAACGTGGAGGCTTTTACACAAGCACTTCCCTGTGGGCCTTATGCCCGGCAAAGCCGTGGGGGCTCAGGGCTGCCGCATAGGCGCCGGCGTTGGGAAAGACCAGGAGATTGCCTGGCAGGACATTGGGTAGGAGTACGTCCCTGAAGGCTGTGTCCTGCGCTGTGCAGAGCGTGCCGCAAAGGGTCACGCGGCGCATTGGAGCCGGGTCGCCGAGAACCTGGGGCAAGGCCTGTCCCGGTCCGCTCCACAAGGGCTCAAGGGGCCCTG
>CALVHF010000070.1 GCA_944327295.1 uncultured Desulfovibrio sp.
ATGTCGTGGACCTCGTCTCGCCAGAGTGGCATCCCCTTGCCAAGAAGGCCAAGGACATGGGCAGTGCTGCCCAGTTCACGGCCCAGATCTTCCTGGCTCTGGTCTGGGGCAGCTATCTCGTGCAGCTCGCCTTCTGAATGAGGGCAGCCCCGGGCCAGCCCGCACCTTCGGCCGGCCCCTGGGAGACGAGAGAGCAGGCAGACCGTGCCCCGGTGAACGGAGGACGAAAGCTTCGCAGGGGCCTGTGCACGGGTTGCGGGACCGGCCCTGGTCCCGGCTCCCCCTGACTCCCAGGTTCCCTGGTCTCCTGGCCGTCTGCAGCCTGGCCGTCTGTCTGTTCATCTGGCCGCCCGGCTTCCTGAGCCGGCCCTGTCCTGAGCTGACCTGCCTGGCCGGACTGATCGGTCTGCCCCGGTCTGGCCGATCTGGCCGGACGCATCAGGGAGCGTCCGGGCTCATCGGGCAGTCCGCCTGCCTTCCTGTCGTCCTCCGTCCTCATGGACACGTGCCGTCCTGGGCCCCCTTCCTCTCCTTCTCCTGCCGTCCTGTCCAGGGCGTCCCTCCCCTTTGTCTTCCTTCGTCTTCCTTCCCCTGCCTCGTCTCGCCTGCTCCTTCCGGCTCCAGTCTTCAGATTCCGAATCTTCAGCTCCCGCGTCGTCTGCACCAAATGTCCGGCCCGAATGTTCCGGCCCCGCATCCGTCTGCCGGCTTCTTCCAGCCTCAAATCTTGCGGCCTTACGTCGTGCGCCCTCAGTCGTCCTGCCCGCGCACCACATCCCGTGGTGCCGCTCCCTGCCGGGCCTCCCTGCCGGCCTGTGCCTGCCTCGCCTTCTCTGCGGCCTGCACTTCCCGCAGGATTTCCGTGCGTGCGGCCCCGCTGCTGCAGGCAGCACAATCCATGAGGTCCTCCGGTCCTGGCAGATAGCAGTCCCGGTCCGCAGCCTCCGCTTCTGCGGCAAACTCGGCAAGCCATGCCGGAATGGGCAGGGTGGCCGGCGAGCCCGAAGTACCCGGCGTATCCGGGAGGTCCGGCCTGACGTGCCCGGCCCGATCGTCCTGGCCCCGAATGTCCAGGCCTCCAGCGCCGCCAGCCTGTCCGGTTCTGGCGTCCGCTTCCTGTTCTCCTTGCAGCCCCGATCCCTGCCAGGCAGCCGGCAGCGCTGCCCCTGTGTCCTTCTTCCTGGCAGCAGGGGCACCGGCCTGCTCCGCAAGAGCGGCCAGCAGGGCGGCCACCAGACGGTGCACACTGTCTGCCCCGTCGGCCCAGCCCGCCCTGTCTGCTCTGTCTGTTCTGTCCGGAACGCCTGCTGTCTGCCCTGCGTCCTGCTCCAGGGCTTCCCAGACCCGGAGCACGCTCTCAAGCAGATCGTCCATGGCTGCCTCTGCTTCCCCTGCTGTCCCTGCCTCCCCTGCTTCCTCGGGCTGCCTGCCCTGCAGCGCTCCTGTCGAATCTCCGGACAGTGCCCCGGCAGCAGGCCAGTCGCCCCGGGCAAGATCGTCCAGGAAGCAGACCAGCTGCCGGTACGACGTGCTGAAGCCGGACAGGGAGTTCCTGTCCGGCTGCTGCAGCTTGAGGTGGTAGGCCAGGCGCACTTCCTGCCAGGGGTTGAGGGGCGGTGCCGCATAAAAGGATCGGGCCCGGACCATCTCGCCCTTGAAGAAGATGGTCATCTGGCCTTCCACCTGCTTTTGCAGATCCCTGAAGTCCACCCGGGGCATCTTCTCCATGGAAACGGCCAGATTGTCGGCATAGGTCAGGGAGCGGGCCGGGTTGGCCACGGACCAGCCCGTGCTCTTCTGCACCCAGGCTTCTCCGGCAATGGCTCTGATGAGCTCGAAGGTCTGGCGGGGATCTTCCTGGCACATGAACATCTTGACCTTGCAATTTGAGACTACCTGCTCGGCCGCATGCTCCGAGGCCCGGCGTATGCCGGCAAAGTCCTGCGAGGCCACGGTGACGGCAATGCCAAGCCCCCGTCCCTGGGTGAGCAGGATCTCGAAGCCCGGCGTCTCTATGGCCGCGTATTCGTCCACTACCACTCCAAAGGGCGAGCGGGCGTCCGTGGGCAGGGCGCCGAGCACGTCGGCCAGGCGGCCCTGCACACTGTCTCCCAGGCCCACGGCGCAGGCATTGCGGATGGAAGAGAGGCAGATCTGGCCCAGATTTCGCAGCTCGCGGGGGTCCTTGTCCATGGATGGAATGAGCGTGACGCAGATGCGGCGGCTCGTGATCACGTCCACGGCATCGATTTCGCCGTGGGTGGTCATGAAGATGCGACCGTAATTGTCCACAAGCAGGGAAAGGGCCCGGCCAAAATAGGCCCTGGCATAGCCGTACTGCTCGGCAAAGTTCTTGGGCTGCTGATGGAGCTGGCGCGACATGTCCCAGCCGACAGTTGCAAGACCTGCCCGCAGGGCCAGGATGGATTTTTCCGAGAGGTCGCTGCGCCTGGCCAGGGCGTCAATGTCCGGCAGGGACATGAGATACTTGCGGATAATGCCGATGGAGAGCGGGATCTCGCCCTTGTCGCGCAGTTCCACCAGAACGAACATGAGGCCGGAGATGAGGGTCTGGGCATTGTTGGCAAAGATGGCATTGCTGCCCGAGTCCTCGGGCATGAGGGCAAAGAGCAGCTGGGTGAGCTGGTTGGCCGTGCCGTCGGCAAAGGGGTTCTGGGTATTGGACTGCCTGGCCGGCGTGCGCATGTGGCCTAAGGTGCGCATGGATTTCTGGGCCTGCTTGTCGGCCATGTAGGAGAGCACGAGAAAGTCGTCATCGCGCCCCATGAGGCGCGCCATGGTGTAGATCTGGGCGGCAAGCTTCGGCGCTGCCTTGGGATCCACGTAGAGGAGGCCTGAGCCTGCCGCAAGGAAGTTGAAGGCCAGGGAGACCAGGGTCTCGGTCTTGCCGGAACCTGTGGTGCCAAGGATGAGCAGATGGGTGAGCACATCCTCCCTGGCTATCCACAGCTCCCTGTTGTCCTCCAGGTCATTGCCAAGGTAGAAGGCGCCCCTGGCCCTGTGCTCGGATCCTTTGGCCTGCACATCGCCCGGATCCGGACGATTCCAGTCCCTGGGCATGCGCATGGGCAGCCGCTCGCCCCTGCACAGCTGCCTGCGCAGGAAAAAGAGCCCCGTGGTCAGGGGGAGCAGCACAAGCAGGGTTGCCGGCCAGACCAGCTCGCAGAAGAGCGCGCCCAGCACAAGGCCGGCAAAGCAGGTCCTGCGCCGCACAAGGCTGCCCAGGCGCACACGTGCGGGCCGCAGGTCCCGCAAAAACTCCTCCTTGCGGTGCTCCTGGCCAGGGGTCACTCCATGAAGGCTTTCGTGGTTCACACACACCTCCCGTCTCTTCGCTGTCGCAAACATATCCTGGGGGACTGGGCACGCGTTCCGGCGCCGCGCCCTATTCCCCCTGGGCCGCCGTCTTCACGGCCTGGCGCAAGGGCACAAGGTAGCGCTCCACCACCTCATTCTGAGCGCCGGATTGTATGCCCACCAGGGTGGCCAGCAGGGCTGTCTGGTAGAGGCTCGCCCGCAGACTTTCCAGGCACAGGTGGTAGTGCTCGGCCAGCAGGATGTAGATCTGCTTCAGCGTGTCCGGGGAATTCCAGAGGACTGAGCGGCGCAGCTTGTTGATGTTGCCGGAAAAGTACTGCTGCCTGGCCGTGAAGTACTGCATGAGGGAGTAGCCCAGTGTATCGCCGCTCATGCGATCGCCTTCGGCCACGCCGGCCGCATCCTCAAGCTCGGGCACGGCCAGGCTGTAGTTGGCAAGGGGCAGGAAGAACTGCGACACAAAGCGCAGGGCGCCTTCGGCCACACCGGTCTGGGCAGACTTTATCTTGAGAGCCGAGGCGCCCTTGCGGCCGCCGGGCGTGCGGGCTGCGGTCTCGCTCAGACGCGGGGCCGGTGTGGGGTTGGAGAGCACGCCAATCATGTAATTGGCCTTTGCCTGCTCGCTGATAAGGCCGCCTGTGGGCAGTATCCAGCCGGGCCTGAAGACCTGCTCTTCCTTGAAGAGCTCCGAGTCCAGCAGGATCACGTCCTGCTGGCCCTGGGCTTGGGCAAAGTTGCGCACCGTGCCGTCCCTGCGGGTGGCATCCAGAGCCTCTTCCTGCAAGCTGTCCAGAGAAGCGCGGCTCTTGGCCTGGCCTGTGTTGGCCAGGGCTGCGGCCATGTCCGCACACGGAGCCTCCGTTGAAAGGGGATTGTGCTGCGTGGCCTCGATGTCGCTGCTTATCGTCCCTGCCAGGCGCTCCAGGGCCGTCACAAGCTCCTTGCCGGCACCTTCGGCAAGGGCTGCCTGCGCTTCTGTTGTTCCGCCCATCTTGGTCTGCAGGGCACTGTTGAGGGCGGCCATCTGCTCGCAGAGGGCCCGGCCCAGGGCCTGGAGCTGATTGATTGTGGCAGCCTGATTGGAGGCCGTGGCAAGGCCAGGCCCCACACTCCAGGCATCGCCGGTGATGGACGTGCCGCCGGGATCCCCTGTCATGACAGGCAGGGTGGCTCCAGGCAGTCCTGCCTGGGCGGAGCGGGCTTCCTGCGGCAATGCGGCACACAGACAGAGCACAAGGGCCAGCACAAGAGAGGAAAAACAGGCTGGCTGCAGGCAGGGTCGTCTTGCTGAAAAGGTGAAAAAGTGGCGAAACCACAGGCAGAAACCGGGCATGGACTTGACTCCTTGTCTTCAGGTTGCAGGGTGCAGGGCTCGCAGCCTCCCCAAAAGGGGGACAGAGAAAGAACATGACTGCCTGTGCCAGAGGCTCAGGCTCCAGGGGCTTGTGCAGGACCTCCCTTGCGCGTCAGCCGGGAATAGTTTTCTAAAGGGTTGCCGGGTCTGGCAGTTTCATGACAAAAACAGCAGACATGCTTGATTGTTTCACAACCACTCTTCTTGCAAAGGAGGCCGCGGCCAAACAGGGAAGAGCCCCCCGTGCAATGCGCCTGAAAGGGATTGCTTTTTTTTCGGGACAGAGCCTTGAGCAGCCAGGGGACGCTTGCAGGACTACCGAGAGAGGGACATGCCTGCAGGGTTCCATATATTTATTAAGGATGCGTGCCTCATGCGGGCGCTGGATGTTGTGCCCCATGCAAAAGGCAGAGGCTGCGGGACGAGCTCCTGGTCTGTCCGGAGGCTCTCTGAAGGAGACCTGGGACGTCTCCCCTTTTTTTCCCCGAGACTTGTTCCCAGGCTTTTTTCTGGGCTTGTTCCTGCGTTTTCGATCGTCTGGCAGGAACAGTTGCACAGCTCGAAAAATTTTTTTGCTGTATAGAAATTTTTTCTTGACATGTCAAGAAAAGATGTGTACATCTGCTCTTGCGAGAAACACAAAAACACTTCCTCCGCCTTCGGACCGTCTTCAGCCTGCCCCTGACGCCGGGTCTGGTTCTGGCCCAAACTCTGACCTGACCCGCACGGCACAACGACCTGCCTGTGCTTCCCCTTCTGTCCCTCTCAAAAACCCGGGACTTGAGATGACAGGATCAAGTCAGGGCCAAAACAGCGGCACACAATCGGCAAACCCCTTGTGCAGACAGCCAGAAACGGCCCTGCCCGCTGCCCGACCGCAGTCCGATCGCATCGTTCTGCCTTTCTGCCAAATTCCTTCTTCCTGATTTCTTTCTGCCTGATTCTTTCCGGCTGACTCGTTCCGGCACAGCACCTTTTGGCAGTCTCTTTCTGTCAGGGGATCGGGGACAAAAAAACAACCTGCCACAAGAGCCCGGCACAAGGAGCCTCAAAGACAACCATGGAGCACAAAAGACTCAGGTCAAACAACAGGACACCTGCACGAAAAAACCGTCACCGCACGCCTGCTTTCCGGGCATGGGGACAGGGACAAAGGCCCAAAAACCTGCCGGCCTCCTGCACGGCGATCCCTCCCCCCAAAAAAAGGAGTTTTCATGGACGACATGTCAGACGACACCCTGACACCTGCGCCCTGGCCCACCCCGCGGCAGCAGAACAGCTCGACCAGGCACATACAGGCACGGCAGATCTCCGCCTATCTGCGCGCCTATGCAGCCACACTCTATCCGAAGCGCTTCAAAAGCCTCTCAGACGACAGCACGGCACACCCAAACCAAATCCTCGACTGCCTGACCAGCAGGGACATGATGGGCTTTGTGCCCTGGTTTCTGAAAAAGGCCCAAAAGCGGCGCTGGTGCCGCTCCAGCCTTGGCAGTGCCAAGGCATCCCTGGTGCGCTTTCTGCAGGGACTGATCACCTCCGAGCAACTGCAGGCCCTGCGCACCTACAGACCCGACACCGTGCACCGTCATGGCTGCCACTCGTCCTCCTTCAGGGCCAGAGCCGTGCAGGAAGAGCGTCTGCAGGCTCTCTTTGACCTGCTTGAACAAAAGGGAAGCCCTGCAGCCACCCTCACCCTGCTCTGGCTGAAGGCCGGTCTGGCCTCGGGCCTGCGTCCCCAGGAATGGTTTTCTGCCCTGTGGATCCCCCTTGGCGACGGCGGCATCCTCTGTGTGCGCACGGCCAAGGAGCATGCCTTTTTGCAGCGCACCAACGGCACCTGGCGCCACCTGCTCTTCCTGGGCCCCGGCAACAGGAAACGCTGCCAGGATGTGGAAGCCTTTCTTGCTGCCCTGTACAAGCTCTATGAAGAGCGCAGCTCAGGCAGGCCCAGCGCCCGGGTTTTTCATCTGGCCATGCGTACCTGCCAGGGCGTTCTTTTGCGCTGCAATGCCCGCCTGCGCGACTCGAGACCCCTGTCCATGCAGGATCCCAACATCAATCTCTACAGCATGCGCCACCTCTTTGCCGCCCGCATGAAGCAGAAGATTGAGGCCAGCGGCAAAGACCGCACGTTTCTGGCAGCCCTCATGGGCCATGCCTGCGACGATTCGCCCTGGAATTTCTATGCCCCGGCCCTGCAAAGGGTCTTTGGCGGCGACATGCCCGTTCCCCTGTCTGCCGAGACAGCCAGGGTGCGCAGGCACAGCCGGCAGGAGAGCACGGCACAGCTTTCACCTGCACACGCCCAGGGGAAGGCCGCTGGCACGGCCGGAGCCTCTGTCTCCGTCTCTGGCGCCCAGAGGCCTGCGGATGCTGCAGCCGCAGGCACGACCGGTGCCAAGGAGGACGTGTCTGTCCGTGCCAGCCAGAACGCAGGCTTCTGAGAAGCGAGCGTCACAAGGCCAAGGTCCAGACTCAGTCCCCCGAGACCAGGCCTGCCGGTCCCGCACACACAGAGCCTGCACGGACCCGAACAGACCGTAACGGATCAGAACAGGCCTCCCGAAAAAAGACAGAACCTCCCAGCACCACTAAAAAACCGAAAACCCACACGAACAAGAGGAAACGATCATGACCACGACCAGGACATCTTCCGGCAAGCACCCCGTCCGCAGCCTTATCTCCAGAAGCGACGCCCAGGCTGGCAGAACCAGAACCGGCGACGAGGACAGCGAAGCCCCCGAGACCGCAGCCGAAACCGCCACTGAAAACGCCGATCTCATGACCTCCGTGCAGATACAGAACACGGTCGGCACCACCCTGGCGCACCTGGGCAAGGCGGACAGCCCTGCACGAGTGCCTGACCAGCCCGTGGACGCAGACATCCTCAAGGAGCGCGAAGACCAGGCCATGTCCTTCCTTGAAGGTGCGGAAGGGAGCTTTTCCTACCATCAGGCGGCCCTGATACGTCTGGCCTGCCGCGGCCTGACTTCCGAGGCGGCCTTCAACGAGGCCCAGTATATCCTGGATCGCGCCAAGGCCGTGGCCCGCGCCCGCTCGGCCACCATGCCCATAGAGAATGCCTTCAACGACTACATCATGGACTTTGTAGAAAACGAGGCCTGGCATCTCTCCTATTTCGAGGCCGACATCATCCGCCGCACAGCCAGGGGTTGCAACAGCGAGGAACTCAGGGAAATCCAGTACCTCCTTGATCGCGCCCGCAAGGCCCAGGCATCCGCACACTAAGGCTTCCTCCGCAAAATCCGGGCACACCCCATGCGCCCTTCCTGTCCGGCCTTGAGGGATCCAGACCCCGGGGGCCGGCAGGACGCTCCGCAGGGCTGCAGGAGACACGCGCCGATGCCTGTGTCTCGACACACCGTTCCCTGCAGCCTCTCATGCCTCTGAAAAAAACCATTCCGTCTGCCGAAGTCCCTGGAGCTGTGCCCCCAAAAAACCGGCAGAAAGCCCGGCAGAGTCCAGGAAGGAGCAGCACCCCGGCTGTCCCCAGGGCCCTTGCCGGCTCATCCTTGTTTTCAGAAGAATTGTTGTCACGTTTTGGCCTCCGGATTCCGAGCTCCAGAGGCCTGCATGCAAACACTCCGCAAGACCAGCAGGGCTGCCAGTACAGTCGAGCCCTGCTGGCTGCGGAGCCTTGTCCGTTGTTCTCCGTCTCCCAGCCCGATCCTTTTCTCTGCACAAGACCTCTGCTCTCAGGGGCTTCTGCATCAGGGAGCGATCGCGTTCCCTGCCGGCGCAACGTCCACGCGAGAACGCGAGACCACCGATCACAGACCACCGTCCAGGGAACCGCACACTCACGGGATCACACAAAACCACAAGGACCACTCAACCTCGAAGGAGTCGTGCCCATGGCCTACATATCCTCGGACTCCCTTTTCCTGCAGCACCGCCACCGTGCCGGCTGGGACTGGAGCATTCCCACCAATGCCGTGCCCGGCGTGGAAGACTTGCCGCGCAGAGCCCCTGCCCCCAGGGAAGAAGCACCGGACAGGGGCCCTGTCTTCACCCTGGAAGGCTATGGGGCCCGCGGTCGCACCAGGCCGCCCAAACCGTCCCGGCTGAATACGGTCCCGGGGCCTGGCGAAGAACCGGCAGGCACTCCTGCCGGTCCTGTCCCAGGCACAGGAACTGCTTCCGATCAGGAATGGGATCTGCCGCCCGTTGTCGACGAACAGGCTGCTGCCAGGCGCAGCGCCCTGCTGGACCGCATCTCCAGACGCCTGGTGGAGCTTGGCACAGAGTGCCTTGACACGGCCCACAGGGCAGGCTCTGCCACAAAAGCCCTGTGCCGCGAGCTTCTCGCCCGCAGACTGCCCAAGGCAAAGGCTGTCCTCTCCAGTGGCGAAACCCAGTCCCTGCCCACGCTTGATTCCGACCGCTTCCCCGGGCACACGATGACACACAGGGCCCCCGAAACAGGCAGGCAGGAAACGGGCAGACAGGAGGTCTGCCGGAGGAGGACCGAGCCTGCCAGCGTTGCCGCCAGCAGGGACTGCATGGACGACGAAGAAGGCCTGCTCAGGCCGCAGTTCTAGAAGCAAGGGGCCCAACCGGCCGCACCGCTCGTTCCTTTCCTCACTTCAAAACCAGTACAGGGCAGGCAGCTTGTTCCCCGGGGAAGCTGCCTGCCCTGTTGCTTGTGCCTCTGAAAAAACGTGTGCCCCCTTTGCCTTGTGTGCCCCGGGCGCAGTGGTCGCGTACCCGCACGCCCGGGGCAGGACAGGTCTCAAGGAAGCAAGCCTCAGCTCGACCCGCTCTTGTCAGGGCCGCGGGCCCTCGTCCATGCTTTCGGCCCGCCTGGCGGCCGACTTGCGCAGTTCGCAGAGGCGTTCTTCCAGGCCCATGTCCCTGCGCCACTTTTCTTCCAGATCCACACCCTTTTTGCGTGCTTCCCACACGGGTGCCGGCACCTCGGAAAAGTCGCAGTCCTTGAGCCAGCCCAGCTTCGGCCTGCGCTTGTCGGCCACGTCGTAGAGGGCGCAGGTGACCCGCTGCACCTCGGCTGCCATGGCCAGGATGTCCTTGGGATTGTTGGCAAGGCAGCGGTTCCAGTCGTGGATGTAGCCCGCAGACTGGCCCATGGTGCCGGGCAGGCCGAACATGATCGAGCTTATGGCCGCAAAGAGCTCGGCCCGCAGCTCCTCCTTGATGTAGTTCGTGTCGGCATAGAACAGGCTCAGGTCGCGGTTTTCCCGTTCTGCCGTGCCGGTCCAGTGGAAGAACTCGTGGCAGAGGGTGGCATAGTACATGGGGGCGGAGTGGAACTGCGACTTGTCCGGCATGTGGATGCAGTCCTCCGTCTTGGAAAAATAGGCGCCGTTCGTTGATCCGTGGACCACCCTGGCGCCGCAGGCGGCAATCACCTTGTCCAGGAAGTCGTTGCTTGTGAAGGCATCCCTTGGCACCGTGGCAAGCGGCGGCGCCACGGCCGTGGTGTCGGCAATGCTGTAGACGCGCACCGAGGAGAAGTAGATCCTGCCCTTGAGCCAGGTCCCGTCCTCGCGCTGCTCCAGACGGTCCGACTCGTAGGAGGAGGTATCGGCCCTGGCATCAAGCCTTCTGTCCTGGCCCTTGCGCGGGCTCATGACAAGATAGGGCTGTGCGCCTTCCTTGAGACGGGCCTGATGCCCCTCGGCATCCTTGAGTTTTGTCAGGGCGCGGGCCGTCAGGAATCGGCAGTCCTTCTGGCCCCTGGCCCTGGCCTGGGCTGTGAGGGCCAGGGCATTGAGGCCCACATAGCGGTTGCCGTAGATGATGTTCTGCGGCGGCACCCACTGCTCCGTCCAGCCAAGGTCGCGCTCGGTCTTGCCCTTGTCAATGAGCGAGACAATGAACTCGGCCACCGTGGTCGTGAGCTCCTGTGCCTCGGCGTGCTTGCTCTTCTTCCACGCCTTCCTTTCTTCTTCGGTCATCTTGTCCCAGCCGCGCCGGCAGCGCAGCTGTCTTGCCTCCTGGGCCATGGAGTCCTCCTGAACCATTGCGGTTCCTGTTGCATGGTTTCTGAACGCCTGCTTTTTTGATGGAATTTTCCGGGTAACGGTCTTTGGGCAACGAGTTTTTTGAGTGCAAGGATGCACGGATGCGGGGAAAGGGAATCCCGGCAAGATGGAAGCCAGGCAAGAGCTGCCCGTCATCACAAATACTGGCGCGGATACCCCTGCATTCAGGCAGGGAAGGAAACGCCTTCCTCTCTCTGAGTTCCGCAAGGTCTCTTTTGCGTCTTTCGATACGGCGCAGCTTCTTGGAACTGATGCCTGCAAAAAAGACGCGTGCCGTCGAGTCTGCGAACATCAAGGTATCAGGAAGCCCTGCGCCCGAAGAAGTCCCCTGTCTCGCCCTTGCAGAGGGCCTTGCCAAAGAGCCGGACCCCATGAACTTCGCAGGGTGCCTGATTGCGCTTGCGCTTGCGGATACCCTTTTTGAGGATCGTCCTCTTGTGGATCTGCCGGTTGTGACGGCGGGTCTGCTTCTGGAAGCAGGATGCCCAGAGTCGTTTTGCCTCGAGATGCCCTGCGAGGCAGAACGCATCCGCACAATGAGATCTGGCAATCCCAAGTGTCATACGGGTGTGCTTTGCGAGAGAACCGCAGGTGTTGCCTACCTCCTGCTCTGGACAGGCTGACTTCAAGCGATTCAGAACGCTCCGGCGCAGAATGCCCATGAAGGTCTCCGCTCGCAACGATGTGCCCCGTTGAATTTTCAGCGTGGGCGCACCACGGTGCAGCGCATCGTGACAGGTTTTGCACAGGGGAATGAGATTGTCGGGAGCGTCACCACCTGTGCGTCTGCTGTCCAGGTGATGGACGCTGAGAACCGGATCGTTCGATGTGCCGTGACAATGCCGCCAAGCATGCCCGTCTCTGAAGAGGACATATTCTCGAACGTTCCCAAAACCGAGCTGATCGCCCTGCTGGTACGCTTCGCCCGAACCGTCCGGATTCTTGAGAAGCTGCGTATCGAAGGCCGCTGTTTCCACAGTGATCTTCGTTGCAGGCAGGAATCGGAGAAGGGCAACAATGCGCGACGGGGCGCGTTGTTTCGATTCTCGACAGACGCTGCCAACCAGCCCTTGTGCGTGCTGCGAACGCGATTGTCGCACCGAGGCGCACGGGAGCGCGTCTTTCGGTTGCGGCGGGAGCGGCGCAATTCAAGCCTCGCAGAAAAGCCGGTCGATTCTGTCCT
>CALVHF010000071.1 GCA_944327295.1 uncultured Desulfovibrio sp.
CAGCATGAAGGGCTCGGTGGCCAGGGGGGTCAGCTCGTCGTCCACAATGATGGGCGTCTGCCTGTCCCCGGCCCAGCTTCTGTAGGAGAGTGGGGACTGTATCTTGCAGGGACCAAGAGTTGGTATGGTGGAGTCGATGTTCAGAAGATTGTCGCTTGTCATGGAAGGGCACCTTGGACTGTGAAAAAGAGGCAAAAAGGCCGGGAACGGCAAAAATGGCCCCAGGTGGCAGTTCCCTTTTCCGGGTCCGTCTTCGGGGGCACTGGCAAGGATTGGGACAAGGGGAACGCAGGGCATTGTGCGTCAAAAGAAGGGCAATGGCAAATGCCTGCGACAGGGAGAAGGAGACAGGAAGGTGCGGCGCCAAGAAGGTCCATTCAGGGGAAGAAGGAAGAAAAAAAGACAGCAATACCGTTGTGTTGTTCTGAAAGGCTTGGGAGTGCCGCAGAATGTGCGCACGACCAGGACCTCCCCGCTGTCACCAGGCTGTCATGCCGGCCGCATGGTTCCTCCCGCTCCCTGTCTTGCGCCACCCGGGGCACAGGGCCTTGTGCTCCGGCTGCCTTGTGCGTGTTCCGCGTCCGCGGCAGGCACCTTGCAGGCAGGAGCAGGCCGAAGGGCCGGGGCTGAACGTGAAAAGTTGGTGACGAATTGGAGCAGGGCCTTTGGACGACGCTCTTGACGGATCCCCAGACCAGGTTCCGGGAGGAGCTGACAGGGGAAAGAAAAAGACGCCAGGCGACGCATCCCTTGGAAAGAGCAGGGAGGCCTCGACCTTGGCGCCTTTCGTCTCCCCGCTCTTTCAAGGAGGGGGAGCGTTTTGTCGGGCGTGGTTGAGCCACGCTTTTAGAAGCTGTAGGTAAAGAGCACGGAGAAGCGGTAGTTGTCCTTGTACTGTGTCTCCTCGGCGCCGTGCCAGGTGTCGCCATCCGCGTCGATGCGCACATAGGCGGCATCCAGGTTCACGGAGAGGTTCTCGTAGATCTTGTACTCTGTGGTCAGGTTCACTTCCCAGGCCGTATCCGTGGTGGTGAGATAGATCATGGGACCGTCGGCCCTGGTGGGCCAGCTCATGCCGGCACGTTCGGGCATGCGCGGGTTGTTGGTGCCCCAGTAGTAGCAAAAGCGCAGGGTGTGCTTCAGATCTTCCACAAAGGACATGTCCCTGATCTCGCCAATGACGGCAGCAAGGCCGCCGGGATTGCTGCCGAGGACCTTCCAGGTCGTCTCATTGATGGGCGAGCCGCCAAAGCCCAGAGAACTCACCATCCAGGGCGTGTTGTACTGCGGCAGACGCTCGGAACCGTTGTAGGGGTTGCCGTCATCGCCGGAGCCGTACCAGCCAAGGAGTCCCAGGGTGCCCCAGTCCAGGCTGTAGTTGATGCGGGCTGCCACATACCAGCCCGAGCGTCGCAGATCCAGGGTGCAGCCCGTGTCGCCAAAGCCTGTGTAGTTGCGCACCTCGCCCATGTTGACCGACCCCCAGGCGCCTTCCAAGAAGAGCTTGAGATCGTCCACGGGCTCGTATTCCATGGTGGCACCGGCCCAGAAGCCGTCGCCCCATGCCCGGTCCACCCCGGGCAGCCAGGCATTCTGAAAGCCTGCGTAGTTCGTCGAGCCAAGGACCGGCATGAGGCCGCCCTTGGCGCCACGATGGCCGGCTCGTTGGTGATGGCAAGGCCGCTTAAGCTGTACTTGCCAATCAGGGCGTACATGGCCCAGGGGTTCACCTTGAACCGTTCAAAGCGCACGGGCAGGCTCAGGGCAAAGACATCCATGTTGTCCAGATGGCTTGTGCTGCGATCCGTCTCCGTGTAGTAGGCTGCGGAATTGTCATTGTAGGGTCTGGCCCAGAAGAAGGAGAGGTCGGCCGTCACATCGTCGCTGTGATAGAGCGGTGCGCTCACGGAAACGCCGCCCATGTCGTGGCAGAAGACGGCGCTGAAGCCCGAGACGGCGCCTGGCAGCATGAGGGGTTGCAGGCCCATGCGCACCTTGAGCTGCGTGTCCGGAATGGCCCAGTCAACAAAGGCATGGCGCACTTCCACAATCTGGCCGTCCGTGCCAAGGGCGCCGCCCGTGGCAGCCTGGCCCCACTCCGTGCGGCCGAGCTCGAACTGCACCGTGCCCGAGAGGTTCTGGCTGGCCCTTGCGTCCAGCTGTATGCGGAAGCGCTGCAGGGCGCCAAAGGTGTCGGCGCCGTTCACGCCCCTGGGCGTCACGTTGGAGGCCTCGGTCAGAATCTGCCAGGCACCCGAGACCTTGAAGTCCACGGCCTGCGCTTCCTGAGCACAGGGTGCTGCCGCAAGGAGGCCTGCCAGGGCGAGACTGGCAAGGCGCTGCCCTTGTGTGCGGCTGCTGCGACCTGTGCTCGCCCTTTTGTTCGTGTTCCTGCTCTCTGTCCTTGTCTTCACATCCGTATGCATGATTGAGTTCATGATCCTGTTGTCCTGTTTTTTGCGTGTCCTTGTGCCGTCATCTCGTCCTAGCCAAGAATGATCGGTCCTGCGAAGTAGCAGAAGCAGAAGGTCAGGACCGTGATGACGACCGTGTTGATGAAGCCGCTCATGATAAAGTCCTTCGCCCTGGCATAGCCTTCGCTTGAGGTGAGCACGATGGCCACGGCCACGGAGGAGAAGGGGAACATGGTGGTGAGGTTGCTCACAAAGGCCACGGAGAGGCAGGCCAGGAGCGGATCAAAGCCGTAGAGATGGGCCAGGCCCACGGTAATGGGGATCATGAGGGGGATGATGGCAATGCTCAGGATGATCTGCGAGAGGAAGCCCGTGAGCAGGACCAGGGCACACCAGACAAAGGCGCTGGGCACATCGCCGAGCAGGCTCTGAATGCCGGCCGCAGCCCACTTGTCCACGCCGCCGTCCAGGAGCACCTGGCCAAAGGCCACGGCACCTATCTGCAGGACAATGATGGCCCAGCCGATGTTGCGCACGGCCTGATCCCAGTTCAGGGCAAAGACAAGCTTGCCGGACTCCTGATCCCTTCTGACAGGCACAATGAAGGCTGCAACGCCCATGAGCACGGCCACCACGGGGGCGTTCATCTTGACGCCGAGCTCGGCTGCGCCGAAGAAGGCAAAGATCTGCGGGCCTGCACACCACATGATGAGGGCCAGGACCATGATCCAGATGGCCACGTGCTCGTAGATGGTCACGGGGCCAAGGGCCTCCATCTTCTGCTTCATGTAGTCCTGCGGAATGTGCACCGAGCTCTTGCCCTGGGGGAAAAGGAGCAGGGTGATGGCACAGCAGCCAAGCAGGATGAGCACGCACAGGGGCATGCCCAGGGCCGACCACTCCCAGAAGGTGATGTCATGGCCAAGGGTGGTGGAGACAATGGCTATGGCAATGATGTTGGGGGCGCCGCCCAGAGGTGTGCCCATGCCGCCGAACATGGGCGCCATGGCAGACAGGGTGCACAGGGAGCGGGTGAAGTTGTTGTCCGCGGAGAGGTTGCAGGATTTGACAATGGCCACGGAGATGGAAATGAAGAGAATGACCAGGGGAATGTTGGGAGCAATGGCCGACATGAGTCCTGCGCCCATGGCAAAGACAAAGACCATGCGCACGGGGTTGGAGCGGATGAAGGGCAGGTTGAAGCACCAGTAGGCGTAGCGCTCGATGAGATTGCTCTCCTTCCACACGCCCACGATGAGGGTGGCCCCGAAGATGAGCATCATGGCCGGATGGCCGATGAAGGCAAAGACCTTGGCGGGCTCCATGATCCCCAGGAAGGTGAAGATGGGGATGGACATGAGCGAGGTGGCCGGCAGGGGCAGCACTTCGGTTATCCACCACACAAGCAGCCAGGTACAGGCGCCAAGACAGGTCATGCCGAACTCGGTGAGGCCGGACAGGGGCGGCAGGGTCATGAAAAGGAAGCAGAGCATGGGGCCGGCAGCAAGGAAGAGAAGCTGGCGCCACAGGTTGATGGTACGTGCACGAGCCATTTTGAAAAAAACTCCTGTTCAGGGGCAGGCATGAAGATCCGGGACAGGGAAAGAACACGGGCGGCCTCTGGCCTTAGGGACGATATCCGGCATGAGCATTGTGCACCCTTTGTCTTCCTCCGTTCTGCATGAGGCGCGCACACAGTGTTCATGCCGTCTTTCGTCAGACGTCCTTTTGTTCGTCGTCTTTTTTTGTTCCCTTGTTTTGTTGTCCCTGCCGTCGTCGGCGCTTCATGGCCCTGGTGAAGGCAGATGCCTGGTACGGCTGGTACGGAAAGAGTTGCACGGATGGTGCGCTGAGCCCCATTGGGGAGCCTTGCGGGCTTTTTGTCCGTGCAACTCTTTGTCAGAGGGGCGGTCGGGACCGCCCCCTTTGTCGCCTGATCCAGGCTAGTCCATCTGCGCCTGGCGGATGGGACGCCACTTTGTGGTCACTTCGCCGTTGCTCTCGAGGCCGACGGTCAGGAACTGATCGCCGAGCAGGGGATTGGTGAAGGGGAAGTCGGCGCGAATGTGGTTGCCGCGTGTTTCCTTGCGGGCCAGGGCAGCGGCAAGCAGGGCTTCGCCGCAGTCCATGAGGTCGAGCACCTCGGCGGCACGCATGAGGGTGTGCGAGCAGGTGACCTTGAGCTGCTTCATGGCGTTCTCGCGCAGCTGGCGCACATAGATGAGGCCTGTCTGCAGAAGGCGCTCGGAGCGCACCTTGCGGGGGCCTGCAGGGGCGTAGTCGCTCATGATCTGCTGCAGGGCCATGTTGGCATCCTTCCAGTCGGCGCCGTCCTCGCGCTCCAGGAAGGAGGAGAGGAGCTCCATGCGGGCCTTGATGTTGGGGCAGTCTTCGGCAGGACGGAAGGAGTGTTCTGCTGCCTGCAGGGCAGCGGCATGGCCGCCTTCCCAGCCAAGATAGGCAGCAAGAGCAATGCCGCAGCCGCCGTTGCCGACCATGTCGCCGGCCGCAAAGAGGCCTGGCACGGAGGTTTCGCCCTCGTCGGAGACATCCAGGCCACGGCCGTGCAGGATGGGCTCGTAGCGCATGAATTCCACGGCGTGCTGTTTCGGATCAATGCCGGCATCGGCCATGTAGTTGAGCAGGGAGGTGAGACCTTCGCCCTTCATGGCCCAGCGCATGTATTCGAGATCCTTGTCCGAGGCATCGGAGCAGTCCATGAAGGCAGGGCCCGTGCCCTTGGCCATGACGTCCTCGAAGACGGAGTTCCAGATGTCGCTTGTCACATCGCCGTAGTCGATGTTGGAGTGATCGGTGAAGGGACCCACGGGCGTGCCGTCCATGTATCTGTACACGCCGATCCAGGTGGCCTTGCCGCAGCGGGCAAAGTACTTGGGACCGGCATGGGTGTAGGGCAGCTCCATGTTGACCATGCGGGCGCCCACGCGCCAGCCCAGGCCCTGGCCACCGGCACAGTTGGGACAGTGGCCGGTGTTGAACATGTAGGCAGGGGTCGGAGCCGTCAAATAGAGGCGGTGGGTGAGGCCTGTGGCCAGCAGGACGGTCTTGGCGCGGACCGGCTGGAACTGCGGAACAGGCGTGCTGATGTCCACGGCCAGGGCGCCGGCTATGCGGCCGTCCATGCGGGCGAGTTCCACCACGGGATGGTGGTTGTAGAAGTGGACGCCCAGCTTCTTGGCTTCGCGTACGAGCACCTTCTTCTGCTCGGAGCCGTCGTACTTCAAAAAGGCCCTGGGCTTGCCGGGCAGGGCATGGCCCTTGCATTCCCACTGACCCGTGGGACGCATGTTCACGCCCCATTCATCCCACATCTGCACAAGCTCGAAGCTCTTTTTCAGGAACTTGTACATGAGGCTCGGTTCCTTGCCGCTGCCGATGAGGCTCTGCATAGTCTGCTGGAAGACCGGGCGGATGTCGTCTCCATGGTAGGAGGGGATGTAGCAGTTGAAGTGGTCATTGCCCGTTGCGCCGGAACCGCTGCGGCGGGCGTGCATCTTTTCCATCACGACCACGTTGGTGCAGCCGCTCTTGGCTGCGGAGATGGCAGCCATCAGACCGCCAATGCCACCGCCAACAATGAGGAGATCGGCTTCAATACAGGGTTTGACGGCAATCATGAGCGGGCCTCCTTGGAAGATGCAGAGCAGGGGGTCTGGGAAGAATGAAGAAGGGAAGCATCGATGTGCATGAGCGAGTAGGACAGCGGCAGCCTCAGCGTGATGGCGCCGGAGGGGCAATCCAGGACGCAGGATTCGCAGTGCCAGCACTCTTCGGGGAACTTGACGACAGGTGTCTTGTCCACCTTGCGGTCAAAGACGAAGATGTCCGAGTTGCAGATGTCTGCACAGGTGCCACAGCCAATGCATTTTTCATGGTCAATTACCGGGGGCATGGAAAACTCCTTATGCGGTATGCGGTGTCAGCATGCCTTCGGTATTCCAAATTGTGTGCCAAAAGTATCTTGCAGGAATTTCAAGAACTTGACTCAAATGGCCCGAAAAAATCTTCGGATTTTGCTTGATTTGTCTTGCAAAAGACGCAAATCTGAAAAGGCATTTCATTGAGAGTCCTTTTTTTCACTAAGGACCCAGGCCGCGCGGGCGCATATGTGCTCAAGGTCCGGATCCTGAAGCAGAGGAGCAGGGGAGGGAGCGATGGACAAGGTTCGGCACGGCGGTCCGGCCGAAAACAGGGAGGAACGCCTGGAAGGCGGAGTGCAAGGCGTTGTGAAGGAAGGGACAGGGGGTCTGGCTGAAGGTCTGACTGAAGGCCTGGCCGGGAGCCTGAGCGGTGGTCTGCCGCCGGAAGATCTCCTGCCGAAAGGTCTCCTGGAAGACGTGCCCGGGGACGTTCGGGACGACAAGCCTGAAGGTGTGTCGGACGGTGTTTGGAACGGCGGCTCGCAGGAGGCGACGGCAGGGGGCTTTCGGCTGGACTTCCTTTCCTCCTTTGCCAGCAACTGCACGGCCGTCTACGAGAGGTACGGCATAGACGAGATGCTGCGCTACCTGCTCTACATTGCCCAGCAGCTGGCCGACATCCGGCGCATCAACATTGTCTGCACAACGGACGGAGGCTCGATGGTCATCCCTGTTGCCGACAGCTCCAGGGAGCATTTCTACCGCATCATCACAAGCCAGACCCATCAGTATCCCCTCATCGGCCGGGAGCACATAGAGTCGCCGCTCATCATCAACGACATTGAGTGCATCAAGCGCGAGGTGTATCCGAAGGACAACAACGTCATCAACCTGCCCTTCTATGCCTTTGCCTCCCTCCTGCGCCTGCCTCTGCTCGTCAAGGGCGGCTACCACTATCTTGTGAACTTCTGGTCCGCGACGCCTGGGGCCTTTCAAAAGGAGCACATTGCAAAGCTTGAGCCCCTGCTTGTTCCGGTGCGCACCTGCGTTGCGGCAAGCTACACGGACTACCCCTTTCTGGCAGGGGGTGCCGACAGGACCACGGGCTGCGAGCGCTTGCAGCAGTGCCGGGGCCTGACCCATGTCCTTGAGTCCGTGCGCAGGGTGGCGCCGACCAGGGCCACGGTGCTCATCCAGGGCGAGAGCGGCACGGGCAAGGAAATCGTGGCCGAGGCCCTGCACGAGCTCTCGACACGCAAGGACAGGCGCTTTGTGCGCGTGAACTGCGGCGCCCTGACAGAGAGCCTGCTTGAGAGCGAGCTCTTTGGCCATGTGCGCGGCGCCTTTACAGGCGCCATCGAGAACAAGGCCGGCTTTTTCGAGTATGCCTCCGGGGGCACGCTCTTTCTGGACGAGGTGGGCGAGCTCTCCCTGCAGGCCCAGGCACGGCTGCTCAGGGTCATAGACACAGGCACCCTGCAGCGCATAGGCAGCCCCGAGACCATGCCCGTGGATGTGCGCCTCATCACGGCTACCAACAGGGATCTTGTGCAGATGGTCCGCGAGAAGACCTTTCGCAGGGATCTCTACTACCGCCTGGCCGTCTATCGCATTGCCCTGCCGCCCCTGCGCGAGCACAGCGTGGACATAGAGCCGCTTGTGCGCTTCTTCCTGCGCAGGAAGGCCGCCGACTACCAGAGCGAGGCCATTCCCATGCCCTCCAGGGAGGAGCTCAAGAAGCTTCAGGAATACAGCTGGCCCGGCAATGTCCGCGAGCTGCAGAACGTGGTGGAGCGGGCCCTCATCGATCGCTGCGGCCGTCAGCCGGGCGCGCCTGTGCACTTTGACCTCGAGCTTGAGCTGCGCCAGGAGGAGGCGCAGCAGGCTGGCGGGGAATGGCCCACCCTGGAAGGGCTGGAGAAGCAGTACATCGAGAAGGTCCTCAAAAAGTGCCACTACAGGCTTACAGGCCCCCGCGGGGCCGCAGCCCTGCTTGGCATCCACTACACGACGCTCAGGGCCAAGATGGACAAGTATCAGCTCAAGTAGGAGCACGGGGCAGGCTTGTCGGACAAGGGGGCATCAAAGCAGGAGCGCCGGAAAGGGGTTTCAGACCGGAAGGGGGTTTGAGGAGAGTGGACTGTACTGCGTCTTTTCTCCTGTGTGAGGCTCTTGATTTCAGAGCAGGGAAATACATTTTTCTCTGAGCATGGAGACCGAACGCGTCTTTATTGCTGAGAGGGCCCGTCTTGTCTGTCATACACGGGAGCTTGTGTACGTGCCTGTGCCGGCCGGCCCTGCGTCTCTTTCTTGACACAAGATGCTTTTGTGATAGCGTTTTGCGCTGGAGTATCGATTCTGTTTTTCAGACGTTTAACCTACAATAAGGCAGAGTGCCGGGGGTGCTATGGAGAATGCTGTACAAGAGTCCGTTCTTGTTGCCTGGGTCGGAGGGGACGATATTCATGCCCTGAACGCCTGGTGCGGCAGAAACGGTGTGGATGCCACAGTGGAAGGGGCGATCCGTTCCTGCACGGACATGGAAGAGCAGGGCACCTGCGGCCCGGTGCGTACGCTGACCGACACGCTTGCTGCCGGGACGGTCTATCTTCTCTTCACGGCCGGCCTGGAGCGGGAAGCCGGCAGGATGCGCGAATGGGTCGAGCGCGGCACAAAGGCCCGCTGCGAAATCGTGACGACCGGTGTCATGGATCCCGATTCCTACGAGGAAGTCTGGCAGGCCACGGAGCAGTTTTTCAAGGCCGTCTGGAACAGCACCAAAGCGTCTTCCTTCAATTATCTGGTGAGCGCCGGCACCCCGGCCATGCAGGCCAGCCTCTTCTACGCAAGCCAGGTCCGCTATGCCGGCGGCCATGCCTGGCGCGTGGCCGAAACAGGGCCTGCCGCTGCCAGCGGTGCGAAGTGCGTCGAGGTGCACCTGCCCTTCCGCCTGCCTGCCGAAGTGTGGCCCGAAGCCCCGCAGCTTTCCCTGGCCGACGAGGCCCTCTACAAGGAAGTGCTCTCCGTCTATGCCCCGGTCCGTTCCATCAACATTCTGCTCCTGGGCGAGACCGGCGTTGGCAAGGCCCACTTTGCCCGCCGCATCCACACCATCTGCGCGGGCAGCAGGAACAACTTTGCCGAGCTCGACTGTGCCACCCTGGCAGCCGGCGAGACGGAAGCCTTCCGCTGCGCCCTCTTTGGCAGGCAGACGGAGAACGGAGTCTGCACAGGCGCTCTGGAACAGGCCCGCGGCGGCACGCTCTTTCTGAACGAGGTGAACGCCCTGTCCCTGGAAGGGCAGGCACTGCTCGCCAGAGCCCTCGACGAACAGGCCTATGACGTGGTGGGCGGCGGCAGAAGGCGCATCGACAATGTGCGCATCCTCTCCTCCTCCAGCGTGGATCTCGCCTGCGCCGTGCGCGAGGGGCGCTTCCGCCAGGATCTCTTCTATGCCCTGGCCATGTGCCCGGTCAGCCTGCCTGTCCTGCGCGACCTTGTGAATGCCCCCAAAAGGCGCTTCCGGAGCATTGTCCTGGATCTGCTGGAAGGGGTGCGCAAGGGAGCAAAGGAGCTTGACTGCGACTGGCAGCTCTCGGCCGAAGCCTGGGCTGTCCTGCGTGCCTATCCCTGGCCCGGCAATGTGCGCGAACTGCGCCAGAGCCTGCTGCTCTCCTGCGTGAGCGCCCTGGCCCGCGAGACCACGGTCATCACCGACAAGGACATAGAGCACCATCTGGTCCTGCTGCGGCCCCTGGTGGCCTCCCTCCTGCCCGGCGCACAGCCCGTGCAGCAGTCCCTGCAGCCTGTTCAGCCGGTTGTGGCGGAAGAAGTTGTTTCGCAGCCCGAGGCAGCCGCAGAGCAGGCTGCGCCCGTGGCCGCCGTGCCGGTGGCAGAGCCTGCCCGCGCAGAAGCAGCAGAAGAGGAAGCAGCCCTTGCTGCCACGCCTGCTCCTGCAGCCTCGGCGGCAGTGGAAGACGACGATTTCCTGCCCTCCAATCTGGAGCAGTGGCTCGCCGACAAGCGTGTCGAGTACATCAACAAGGCCCTGGCCCGCTGCAACGGATCCAAGGCCAAGGCCGGCAAGCTGCTGGGTCTGACCTATCAGCAGATGCTCTACTTCGAGAAGAGAGCCGGCCAGCCGGTCACCCGCCGCGGCGGCCGGAGAAGGAAGGAGGCCGATGTCCAGGACGCTGCCCAGACAATGGAGCAGACGGCTTCTGTGGCAGAGGGTCTTGCGGAGCCTGTCGCAGAGCTGTCCGCAGCTCCAGTCGCAGCCGCGACGCCTGTGCCCTCAGCGACGCCCGCAGCGCCCGAGGCGCCGGAAACTCCTGCAGCACAGGAAGCCCCTGTGGCCGCAGAGTCCTTTGTGCAGCCTGAAGAGCCCGCAGCTCCTGTGACGGCAGCCCCTGCTGCAGAACAGGCGCTGTTCCAGCCCGAGCCTCAGCCTGCCAGCCAGATCGTCGAGCAGCCGGTTGTCGAGCCCGCACCGCAGCCTGAAGCAGCGGCCCCTCAGCAGCTGGTACAGGAACAGTCCGTGCAGGCTCAGCCGGTGCAGGAACAGCCTCAGCAGGCAGACCAGTCTGCCCAGGCTGAAGGCAGCGCTGCCCAGCCGAGCATTGACGAGATAGCCGATCACATTGTGGCCCAGATGGCGAGACAGAACTTCTAATCAGATCGATCGAGACAACAGAGGAAAAGGTCCTCCCCGAACCCGTTGCACCGGGCTTGGGGAGGACCTTTCGTCTCTTTGAGGGGGCAGGGCGAAAGAGAGGGCCTGATTGTGTCAGGCGACACAGGAAGGCAGGCATGCCTTGAGAAAGGCGTGCCCGGGAAGAAAGAGCGGGCACCGCAGTCGGGAGCAGGCTTCATGCCAGAGGCGAGTTTGGGATTGGCATGCCGAAAAGCGTTCTGCCGCCCAAAGAGCTTGGCCCCATGTGAAAAAGGGGCCCTGACGCCGAGAGGACAAACTGTCCGACGAACACACCCCCAAGGGGAGGCTGGTCGTCCGTTCTTCCAACTTTCGTGTCGTGTGCTCCCCGCCCCTTGTTCATCCTGCCACAGCCCGTCTCACGTTGCCTGACATGCAGGACGAAAGGACTCTGCCCCAAAAACAAAAGGAAAGCTGCCCCTTCCGACCGATGGAGAGGCACTGGGACACGGGACTGTGACCGCACGAGGACTGTCTGGAAGTCCGGCGTGAAGTCCGGGAGCTCATGGAAATGCCCCGAAGAACGGGAAGAAAGAATGAAACGGGAAGGGCGGACAGACGTTGTCCGTCCCCTGTCTCCTCTCTTGTCTCCTTGCACATCGGATGATAGAGTGTCAAGTATACTGTGTAAATTCTGTTTGGAGATAGGGGGGGTAAATTGTCATCTGCTGGCCTAGCAGCCGGT
>CALVHF010000072.1 GCA_944327295.1 uncultured Desulfovibrio sp.
AGGATGTGTCTTCGGCATCTGGCCGGCAGGTTGGCAGCTTCGGTTACTCCTATTTGCTAACTACCCAAGATCAAAGGATGTGGCAACCACCCCCTGAGCGGATACTTTCCATCTGCCTTTTGCTGACCTGGCAGCCCATCTGGGTGTCTTCCTCCCGGGGCAGGCCCACCTTCACGGCATTGAAGCGCTTCACGGCCTCTTCCACAAAGCGGTCATAGATGGAGTCCTGCACAAAGACGCGGGAGCCTGCGCAGCACACCTGGCCCTGGTTGAAGAGGATGCCCAGCTGCAGGCCGTCCATGGCCATCTCCCAGTCGCAGTCCGCAAAGAAGATGTTGGCGGACTTGCCGCCAAGCTCCAGCGTTGCCGGGATGAGCTTGTCCGCAGCACAGCGGGCCACGTCACGTCCGATTTCCGTGGAGCCCGTGAAGGCCAGCTTGCGAAAGCCCTTGTGTTCAAGCATGTACTGGCCGGATTTGGAGCCTGAGCCCGTGATGACGTTGAAGACGCCTGCCGGGATGACGTCCTGCACAAGACGGGCCAGTTCCAGCACGCTCAAGGGTGTCGTGCTGGAGGGCTTGAAGACGGTGCAGCAGCCGCTGGCAAGCACGGGAGCAAGCTTCCATGCGGCCATGAGGAAGGGGAAGTTCCAGGGAACGATCTGGCCCACAACGCCAATGGGCTCGCGCAGGATGAGGCTCAATGTCTCCGTGCCAAGGATGGTTGCGCTGCCTTCCTCGGCCATGATGCAGCCGGCAAAATAGCGAAAATGCTGTGCCGCAAAGGGAATGTCCACGTTCAGGGTCTCGCGGACGGGCTTGCCGTTGTCGAAGGATTCCACCAGGGCCAGGTGTTCCCTGTTGGCATCGATGCTATCGGCAATCCTGTTCAGGATGGCCGCACGCTCGTTCACGGGCACGTTCTTCCAGGTGGCAAAGGCCTTCCAGGCAGCGTCCACGGCCTCGTCCACATCGTCTCTGGTGGCCTGGGCGCAGCAGGCGAGGAGTTCGCCGTTGGCAGGGCAAGAGGTCTTGAAGGTGGCGCCGTCCGAGGCGTCCTTCCACTGGCCGTTGATGAAGAGCTTGTATGTTTCCTGCAGTGCCGGTTTGTGCATGGTTTTCTCCTTGTCGGATGACGTTGGATGTCCGGGCACAGGGCTCGCGTCCTGAGCGCTCGGGGCGCAGAACAAGACCCGCCCCGGACAGGGCTGTTTTTTGGGCAAAAGGACGGGGCCGCAGCCTTCTTGCAGTGCGCAGAACAAGACCACCTTCTGCGGGCCTGATTTTTGTCTTTGGGCCGGCAGACGGAACGCTGTGTTTTAGAGCGCACTCAAGCACCCCTGTTGTGTCAGCAGACGCAACAGGAAAGAGAGGGCTTGGTTCTTGGTGCCCCTGAAGACCTTTGGGCGAGACTGCACAGCGACTTTTTCGATCTCTTTCTTTGTGCCGCTCTGTCAGCATGCCCGGCAGGTCAGATCCTTTCGGGAAGAAGGAGAGAAGGCTTGAGAGCCCGGGAGGGAGGGAGTTGTCCCGTGGAAAACCACGGGCCCTGCAGGAAGGGCCTTGCCGTGATGCAGGCAAGGCGTGCTGGAAGAGTCCGTTCCCTGCCTCCGAGAGAGGACCAGGGACCAGTCACTGTCCAAGCAACCCCAAAAACAGAATGTCCTTTCATAAGGAACTCCGGCGCACCAGCGCGGTTTTTTTGGTGTTGCTCACAGCGAAAACACTGATAGTACAACCATCCGGATCGCCCCTGACGGGGGATCCCAAGCGTTTTCTTTCCATGCCCCAGAGGAGCATTTACGGGAGGCGGCCCTGTTTCCAAAGACCACCCTGTGAGCGTAAGGGGCTCAGGCCGGAGCGGCATAGTCGTGTGACCGTAGCCAGAACCGGCTCGAAAACTTAGAAGAGATCCGAAAACTATGTCACATAACTTCATTGAGTTACGAGATAACCTGCTATGGCTTCTAGCTCGGGAGTTGCATCACATAATAGCAAATTACAAGAGGTTATGCGCAATGGTGCATCAGGTAGAGGTTTGCGGTAGTATGGCTAACATATTGAAATCATACACTTTAGTTTTTTGGATCTCCTCTTAAGCACCAGACTATACAATGGAACCTTTGGGGTCAAGGACAAAGTCAAAAAAAGACGTCTTCTCACAGCCTTTTGTGAAATGATGCACGTGCAAAAGGCATGGGACAGGACATTTGAGACTGTCTCCAGAGGCAGTAACAGGAGCCGAAGCAGGAGGCCTTGTGCGCACCAGGAACAGCCTGTCCCCAGGTTGTTGCGGCAGGCAGGGTACGCACAAGCACTTGTCCTGGCAGCGTTCGTTTTTGTCAGCACACTTCTTGTCCTTTGTCCTGCTGCCAGTGCAGGAGGGGTCATGTTTCGAGAGGCCATCCATCGGCCGATTCCAAGTCGCTCTTCTGATTCTGTTTCCTGAACACGTTCTTTCCGGTTTCGGCCATTCTGTGTTGTCTTTCCGAAGGCAGTTTTTCCGGATTTGGTCCGGTGTAAGGGTGCACAGGACAGAACCGTTCCTGCACCAGGGGCAAAAGGATCCGGCCTGGTCCCGGGGGCCGGTTCAACAGAGCGGGGCCTTGTCCTTTCACCTGGCAGCTCCTTTCCCTGCATGCGAGCGTGAGCAGAATTCCTCTGTCCGGCACTCCGGGACAAACCGGACAGGACTTGTGCCCTGTGCGTAAACGTCAGCCAATAGACTCGTCTTCACAAAAGCCTTCTTGCAGATCCCCAGGGACGCCTTCAGGAGAGCGTCCCGTTTCCCCGGGTGTCTTGCGAAAGGTGCAGACGCAGGGGGAGTGCTGGCAGACGTCCTGCCAGAAGTTCTGCCAGAGGTCCTGACGAGCGTGCAGGAGCTTGCGCGCCTTTTGTCTTCAGACTTTGCTCACTCAAGCCTCTGCCGGCCGCCGCAGGAGAACAGGTCTTGGCAAGGTCCAGGCTCCCTCTGTACACTTGCCTGGCTGCAGGCAACAGTCTGGAATGTGCCAGCGCTGAACAACAGGGGGAGGCAAGCCATGCCACAGCACATCACCGTTTTGGACTACGACTCAGAGTGGAGTACGAACTACCGGGAAGAACGGGAGCGGATCAGCCTGATACTGCAGGACAACTGCCTGGTCCTCTACCACATCGGGAGCACCTCGGTCCCGGGCCTGGCTGCCAAGCCTGTCATCGACATCATGGGAGTTGTCAGAAGCCTTGAAAAGGCTGATGCCGTTGCAGACCGGTTTGCCGACTGCGGCTACGAATGCCTTGGTGAATTTGGCATGGCCGGCAGGCGCTACTATCGCAAGGGCGGCGATGAGCGCACCCATCAGATTCATCTCTTCCAGGCAGAGGACTGGACCAATATCGGACGCCACCTTGCCTTCCGCGACTATCTGTGCACCCATGCAGGGGAACGGGAGGCCTACGCACAGCTCAAGAAGGAACTGGCAAAAAAGTTTCCCCATGACATAGATGGCTATTGTGACGGCAAGGAACAGTTTGTCCGCGAGAGGGAAGATCGTGCGCTTGCTCTGTTCAATGACACATGGGACAAATTGTATCTTGCCGCACGAAGGGTACAGTACAAAAGGACAATTTCTCCACTTGTCGAGGCAGGCTCTGTAGCTGCCGCACTTCTTTCAGGAAATGGGAACATCTATGTCGGCGTCTGCATTGATACAGCCTGTTCTTTAGGCATGTGTGCAGAACGAAATGCCATTGCCAGCATGATAACAAACGGGGAGAGCTCCATCAGGAAAATTGTCGCTGTCCAGCCTGATGGAAGGGTGTGCATGCCGTGCGGAGCGTGCCGGGAGCTCATGAGGCAACTGGGAGCGGCAGCAGGCGAAACAGAAATCTTGTGCGACTACGAGACCAGGAGCGTGATCCGGCTGAAAGAGCTCCTCACGGAGTGGTGGGGGAGAGAGCGGATGAAGACAGGCGACTGAGGCGTCCCTCCTGCTGTGTCGTCTTGTATGTTGTGCCGATTCTGGGGTGGCACTGCCAGAGTGCACGTTCGACATGGCACCTCCTGCGTGCCTCGTTGAGGTTCCGAGTGCCCCATGTCGGCTGCACACGACCTGCCGTCAGAGGTTCGTTCTGCCACCCGAACACGCATGCGGGGAAGACCTGGTCGGTGCGAGAGGGCATGGCAGACGGGAGCAGGGCGGAATCCGGGGCCACAGGTCCTTCACCAGGGGTGTGAACGTCTGGGAGCAGAAAGGGGACTGCGCAAGGAATATGCCTTTGTGCAGGGCAACGCCTGAGCATGAAAAACTGGCACAAAAGAGGCTGCACGATATGAGGGGGAGAGGCCTTCTCCGTCACAGGTCCTGCGGCAAAGGACGTTCCTGCGCCAGAGTTCGTGCAGTCTTTGAGTCAGGCCGCAGACTCGTCCGCACTGGGGCGAGAGAAGAGAGAACACACGTGCCCCTTCATGACGGGTCACGATCACCACATCCTCCGGAGTGAAGAAGTCGAGCAGGGCAGCAGACTGGGGGGCAAGGACAATGCGATCTGGACGCAGCCGACTTGAGCAGCTCGGCCAGCAGGGCCAGTGCCTGGGGATGCTGACCAGGCTCCGGCTCGTCCATGAGCATGAGCGATGGAGGTCCTGGCTGCAGAAGGGCAGTGGCCGGGGCAAGGAAGCGCAGAGTTCTGTCCGAGAGCTGATAGGCTCGTAAAAATGGAGTTGGAGTTGCGCTGTTTCCAGGCCAGACTGACCTGATGCTCAAAGGGAGCAAGGAAGCAGAAGTCCTCGAAAAATGGGGATCATATGCTGGACAGCTTCCACAAGGCGCCGGAAGCGGTGGGACGCCTCCTTGCGAAGATGGAGAAGAAAGGGGGCCAGGTTCGAGGCATTGGGCCGCAAATACGCCACATCGGCCATATAGGCACTTTCTGCGCAGGGCAGATCCTGCACCTGTCTCAAGGAAATGATACGGTATCCTGGACGCTATGACCCTGTGCAAAGGGCTCCCCCTGTCGTAAAAATCCTTCTCGCCAGCAAGGTGTCTGGGCGAGTGTCCAAAAGACTGTGAACCGTCATGGGAAAAGGAGCCCTTGTGCCTGCTTGCCGGGCACAGTCCTTGATTGCCTGTGGGCTCAAGGACAAAGTCGGAGCCCTGCCCCTCGCTCTCAAAGGGACCGAGAGGGCACGAGGCTGCCTTGAACCATTGAAAAGCAGGGTGTCGCTGCCATCGAAGACGGCCACATAGTTTGCCAGGGAGCTCACAGGAAGACTGGACAGGGAAAAGTCGCACATGGCACGAAGCAGGGAAAAGAAGCTCGGGAAATTGCTCTTTCCCGAACCGTTGGCTCCGATGAGGATATGCAGGGGACGAATCTCGAAGTTTTCAAGGAGTTCTATGGATTTGAAGCCATGAAGGGATATGCTGTGAAGTCCTGGCATGCACGTTCCTCTCTGCACGTCTGTTTTCTCGCTGGTCTCTTTGTCACGGTTTTGTCATGGACAAAAATCCCTTCCTGTCCTTCCCGACACGATCAGGGGAGACGGGGAACGTCACTGGAACATACGGGGGATATCCTGGAGTCTCCCAAGGGTATCCTCAGAGGGCCCCCTGTTAAAAATCCTGCCGGATGCAGAGGCAGTGCACAAGGCTTTCTCCCGCTCCCTGGCAGGCTGTACCCCATTCGACTTCCCTGCCCTGGAGAGTCGAAAAATCCAGGACAGCCGAGATAGCCGGAGCAGACTGGCCATGGGGGCAGACTTCTCACGCTCCTCTGGCAAACAGCCGATCGCTTGGGCAACTTCGTTTCCTGAGGGCAGGGCACGTCTGTTGCCTCTGCACACCGCGTCCCTTGTCCCTCCCAAAGGGAGGCGTCGCGTGCGCGTATGAGAGAAGGACTGTTCAGGACAGGCCACTGGCTTGAAGGCTGCTTCAGGACTCCCCTCGCAAGAGACGTGCCACCGTACTATTGAATCGGATCCTGAATACTGTCAGGCTCAGCTGCAGGTGACCGGGCGTTCCCTCAGGCTGTCAGGCACAAACCAGTGCCTTCTCTGGGAGCAACTGAAGACCAGGGCATAGACACAGGCTTTTTGCGTCAGGGGAGCTTTCCATCGTTCTGCGTATCCGATGCTCCTGCCGCTCCCTGTTGCCTGATTTTCTGCCTGCTGACGGACAGACGTCAGTTGAGTGGACAGGGTGCGCATCGTGACGAGAGATCCGTCAGTTCCTCTTCTCCCTCTGGACCTGGGCCTGAATGTCCTTGCACATTGTGCCTGGAAAGGGCATAGCACAGCTTGTCCGTACAAGGTGTCTTCCCAGTTTGCAGTTGAACCCTGAGAAGCGGCGATGGTGACGAGAGGACTTCCTTTCGGGAAAAATCTCTTCCAGTCAGGCAGAACAAGCCAGAACTGTCCAAAGGCTGTGCCAGGCAGTCCTTTGCCAGGCAGGCAGACACACACGGACTTGCCTGCATTTCTGCCACTCTATCATCAGAAAGGAAGGAGAAGGAGCATTCATCATGTCCGTACACATTCGCGAAGTCCTCGATCGGCCAGCAGATCTGCTGGCAGAGTTGCTCACTGTGTGGGAGGCCTCTGTGCGTGCCACCCATGACTTTCTCTCCGATAAAGAAATCCTGCTCATCAAGGACTCTGTCCCCCAGGCTCTGTCTGGTGTTGCCCATCTGATCCTTGCCGAAGACGGCACTGGCCGAGCGGTGGCCTTCATGGGCATACAGGATGGATGCCTGGAAATGCTGTTCCTTGCCCCGAAAGAGCGGGGCAAGGGACTTGGCAGGCGTCTTTTGGAATACGGGATCGCCCTCTATGGAGTCACACGGCTCACCGTGAACGAACAAAATCCGCAGGCCAGGGGCTTCTACGAGCACATGGGCTTTCAGGTGGACAAGCGGACGGATCTCGATGAGCAGGGCAATCCCTACCCTCTTTTGTACATGAGCCGTCCGACGGTAAAGTAGGGACTCTGCCCCTTTCAGACAGGGGAGAAGGCTCTGTCCAGGTCCGGCAACAAGTTGGGCTTCCAAAAGCTTCCTTGTCTCCTTTTGTCCCTCAGGTCCCGAGGCCCTGTTTCCGGAAGACATTGGGTCTGCTCACAGGATGTGTTGTGCAGGGCTTGTCCTGTTCCCTTGCCTCCGGCGACCTGAAACGCCCTTCCTGGAGGAACTTCTGTTCTGGAACATTGTATCCGGACAAGATCTCCGTTCCCCCTGCCACTGAAGAGCATTCCCTGAAGTCGGAGTTTCTGTCTGCCTTGCAAGGCAGCTGGACCCTTGTCGTCCCCTGTACGATTCCCTTGCCGGCAGGGGCATCTTGTGCGGAAGTGTCTGTCTGAAGACCTCTCCTGAGAGGATATAGCAGCCCCCTTGCTCCAGGCCCTTCCTGTGAACAAAGGGGGCAACCGGGGGATTTGAGCAGAAGAGCGTCAGACTGTCCCGGGGCAAGTGACAGGCTGGGCACAAGGCTGCCTGCCGGACAAAGAGAAGAAGAGGGCAGTCTTCTCTCTTCTCCTGCCCAGTCTGTCTCAGATTCGCTCTACTGCAGTGGACTGCTGTGCTCTTCCAGAGAGGAGAGTGACCGACCTGAAGAGACCGGGACTTCTATCCGTTCACGAACCATGCTGGACCTCGCAAGAGCTTCCTTGTGCCCTTTTGGGTCTCCAGTTTGCCCGGCAAGCTTCCTGAGGGCTCCGGAATCCAGGGCAGGAAGGCCACGGTCTGGATACGTCCCCAAATCTGTCCCTGAGAAAGAGGCCTCCAGGCCAAGCCCCCACAAGGCCGTATGCTGTGAGATCTGGAAGACCTGCGAGCACAAAAGACAAAGGCTGGATGAGGATCTCTGGATGAGGAACGCATCAGCCTGAAATTTTGCTCAAAAACGGACTTGACAAAGTGCGGCAGAATGGCCATATAGACGCCAAGCAGACTCCCGATCAGCAACCCATGTGGAGGATGCAGAGTTCCTGTTAGAGAGTGGAACTTGCCAAAATGAGCAGAGCTTTTCCCCACGAGATGGGGAAGGGCGGGATTTGCGCAATGTTCTCTCTCCCTCTCTTTTCTCTCAAGTACATAAGAACGCAGACAGCGTTCACTCTTCCTATACGCCCCGTACCGGCACAGACAACTGCCGGCACGGGGCTTTTTTGCGTCTGAGAATAAACAGGTAATCCCTCGATATCACTTCATATATACACTTTGAGCCTTCATCCTTCAGGAGTTCATCATGGCCGACATACGCCTTGTCAAGCCTCAGCCGAATACAGCCCAGACCGTTTCCTGCGCAGCAGACAGTCGCTTTGTCTTCGAGTTCCCCTCTGACACAGCGCTCTTTGCCAAGGACGGCAATGACCTTGTCCTCACCTTTGAAGATGGCTCTTCCCTGCGCCTGCAGAATTTCTACACCACCTACTCCAAGGATGAGATGCCGACCTTCGAGATGGAAGGCACGGAAATCTCCGGTGAGGACTTCTTTGCGGCCTTGGGCGATCCCGATCTCATGCCTGCCGCAGGTCCGTCTGCCTCTGCCCAGGGCAACAGCAGCTTCAATGTCTATGACTCTGCTGCCCTCATGGATGGCATTGATCGTCTGGATGGTCTGGACATCGGCTTTGCCTGGGGCCAGCAGCCTCAGGAGGATCTCTATGCGTCCATAGATCGTGGGGATGATGAAGGCAGGGTAGACCATGGGGTTACAGTGAGGCCTGATGAACCTGAGTCAGGAAATCCTGACATTCCGGTGGTGCCCAATCCTGACGCCCCTGGCAATGATCGCCCAGGAACCATTGTGGCTGGCCTTGACGTGCTGGAAGTGAGTGAAGCCAATCTGGAAAATGGAACTGATCCAGATGGAGACAAGCTGACGGCATCTGGCAGCATGACCGTGACCGCGCCTGATGGTGTGGCTTCCATTACCATTGATGGCACAGTCGTCTATAAGGACGGAGCGCTGACGGGCGAGGCAGTTTTCACGGACGAGGGCAAGCTTGTTGTTGACAGGTATGATCCCTCCACAGGCAAACTGGAGTATACCTTCCATCTGACCGAAGCGACTGATGAACACAAGATTGAAGGCGGAGATGATGCCATTGCCCACGAGATGATCGTTACCGTGACAGACAGTGACGGTGATACGGGCAGTGGTGTGATTCGTGTCGAGATCACGGACGATGGACCGATTGTAGTGGAAGACACAGACTTTGTGATCGAGGGCAGCAAGACCTCGGCAGAAGGCAATGTCACGATTAACGACAATGAGGGAGCAGATGGCCTTGACCATGTGGAATGGAATGGTCTGACCGAAGAGAGTCCGTATGCCCTTGACGAGGACAACAACGTGCTGCTTGATGGCAAGGTTGTAGGCAGTCTGATCCTTGGGAATGACGGCAAATATACATTTACCCTGTCTCCGGACTTCGATGTACCGCAGGAAGGACTTGACGCCATTGTTTTAAACTACACCCTTTTTGACAAGGATGGAGATTACAAAAATTCGACTCTGACAATCAACATTGCTGGAGATAAAAATACGCCTGACGTTCCTGGATCCGATCCGAGCAATCCGGAATCGACTGCAGCGACAATAGTTGTGGACGAGTCTCTGCTTCCTGGTGGCAATGAAGTCAATGCCGATAACCCCGATCACAAGTCTGAAGGGCAGGGCTCCTTCACTGTCAATCTGAACAATGAGGACGGCACCATCTCCCTGGAAAACGGTGGGCAGAAGGTCGAGCTGGAGGCGAAGAATGGTCAGGACCTCTCCGACCTTTCCGGAAAGGCCCTGACTGTCAACGGTGTTCTGGTGACAATCACTAGCCTCTCTCAGGGCAGTGATGGTCAGTGGACTGTCAGCTACACCTACGAGCTGCTGGACAACCAGACGCACGGCACCCCTAATGCTACTGGTAAGGAAGATGAGCTTGCTGGAACCATTGCCATCAAAGTAGAGGATGCTACGGGCGATACGGCCACTGGTTCCATATCTGTTGCTGTGCATGACGATGGTCCTGTTTTGATTTTTGTTAAACAGGATGAATTATCAAATGAGGGAGTTTCCGGTTCTCTGTCCGGCAGCTTTACCCTGAACTATGGCGCAGACGGCCAGGCAACGGAGAATGCTCTGACTGTGGAAGGCGGAACGCTTGATGCAGAAAAGAGCAACCTTGAAGAAGGTACGTATGTCTTCACCATGGAGAATGGTACCCTGACCATTACCAGGGGAGATGAAAACACCTATTCCTACGTCTTTGCACCGACCAACGAAAACGAGACCTTTACAAGCTCGTTCAATGTCTCTGCCAAGGACAGCGATGACGACACTGCTTCGGCAACACTGACTGTCTCCCAGAACTTTGACGCAAACATCATCCCCGGCCAGGCAACTCCTGACGCGGACAACAACACCATCATTGTCGATGAGGGAACACAGCAGGAACTGCCGCATGAGAGCGGTGCTCACAGTCAAACCGGCTCTGGTACCTTTGTTGTCGATCTGCATGGAGAAGACGGCACGATCTCTGTCGGCGGCTGGGAAATCAAAATTGTGGATGGCCAGGCACAGCAGGCTACAGGATCGGCGCTGACAGAACATGGCGTCTCTCTGTCTCATGTTTCCGCCTCGCTTGAGGATGGCAAGTGGACAGTGTCCTATGAGTACGCCCTGGCTGAGGGAGCACATCAGACACATGGGAAGGACGGCTCGGAGACAGACACAACACTGACAGGCTCCCTGCCCATTACGGTCACGGATGCTGACGGCAAGACTGTAACCGGCAGCATCAATGTGCAGGTGCATGACGACGTGCCCGTGTTCAGCCCTGTCCAGTCGGATTCCGTTGAAAATGAGGGAGTTTCCGGTTCTCTGTCCGGCAGCTTTACCCTGAACTATGGCGCAGACGGCCAGGCAACCGAGAATGCTCTGACAGTGGAAGGCGGAACGCTTGATGCAGAAAAGAGCAACATTGCAGAAGGCACGTATGTCTTCACAATGGAGAATGGTACCCTGACCATTACCAGGGGAGATGAAAACACCTATTCCTACGTCTTTGCACCGACCAACGAAAACGAGACCTTTACAAGCTCGTTCAATGTCTCTGCCAAGGACAGCGATGACGACACTGCTTCGGCAACACTGACTGTCTCCCAGAACTTTGACGCAAACATCATCCCCGGCCAGGCAACTCCTGACGCGGACAACAACACCATCATTGTCGATGAGGGAACACAGCAGGAACTGCCGCATGAGAGCGGTGCTCACAGTCAAACCGGCTCTGGTACCTTTGTTGTCGATCTGCATGGAGAAGACGGCACGATCTCTGTCGGCGGCTGGGAAATCAAAATTGTGGATGGCCAGGCACAGCAGGCTACAGGATCGGCGCTGACAGAACATGGCGTCTCTCTGTCTCATGTTTCCGCCTCGCTTGAGGATGGCAAGTGGACAGTGTCCTATGAGTACGCCCTGGCTGAGGGAGCACATCAGACACATGGGAAGGACGGCTCGGAGACAGACACAACACTGACAGGC
>CALVHF010000073.1 GCA_944327295.1 uncultured Desulfovibrio sp.
ATTCTTAATGAGTTATCTTATTATTGCACTCCTCTGAAAAGTTGTGGAAGTAAAATCTTCCCGGGAACTCAGGATTAGAGCTCACTGTCGCACCATGCCCCCACCTGAAATCAGGCCAGATCAGGGCGACACCTAATTTGTCAACACAACCTAGTATTTTGTTTTTGAAGTTCGTTAACAAGTCTGGATTGGGAAAAATCCATTTTCCAGCATATTGTAGGAATTTCTTTGCCTATTAACGAACTTAGAGAACGCTATACTAGCCAGGGAAAAAATAGGGCTCTTCGGGGGTATTCGTGGGTAGGGACTCAATCCCCCCTCATGAGCCGTCTTTCCTGGTACTGTGTGCATCTCTGAGGTCTGCCGCCACTGTCTGCGGAGCAACGATATTTCCAGAGAATTTATCAATTGTATTTGCAGGTTAGCTTTCTTGTCCCTCTGGAATTCCGCATCCCGGCCCATCAGGGCAAATCAGCTCAGGGGCGCAAGCTGTCTGATTGACCCACAGAAAGCCACGAAGAGCCAAATTTTTTTCGAGAACATTGCTGACCTGAAGACGTCAGCGCCAAAGTCGGGTGACGGGCAACAGTGCGCCAGACTGTTCAGGACGGAAAAATCTTGAAAACGTGTAAAACCGGCCTGGAAAAAATCTTGAAAACGTGCAAATTCTGTCAGGAAAAAATCTTGAAAACGTGTAAAATCAGCTTGAAAAAAATCTTGAAAACGTGTAGCATAATATCACAATATACTTTAATTTTTTAACTTTTTTTATTTGAGTGAAGAATGGAACGAAAAATCTATCAGAGACTGAAGCAATGGAAGGAGGAGGGCGGGCGCACGGCCCTCCTTATCGACGGGGCACGACGCGTGGGCAAGACCTATATTGCCCGCGAGTTTGCCAGCAGGGAGTACAAATCCTATCTATTGATCGACTTCAACAAGGCTGGCAATGCAGTCAGAGAGCTCTTCAACGAAGGACTCGAAGACCTTGAGACCTTTTTCAGCTCCCTGTCTGCACTCTACAATGTCCGTCTTTACAACAGGGAAAGCCTTGTCATCCTTGATGAGGTACAATGCTTTCCCCGGGCTCGTGCAGCTATCAAGTACCTTGTTGAGGACGGACGCTTCGACTATCTGGAAACAGGCTCTCTTATGTCGATCAAGAGCAACGTACAGGATATAGTCATCCCCTCAGAGGAAGAGCACGTGAAGCTCCATCCCATGGATTTCGAAGAATTTCTCTGGGCTTTGGGGAACGAAACACTCATGCCGTTTCTGCACGATCGTTTCGTACAGAAAAAGGGTCTTGGGCAAGCCCTGCATCGCAAGGCCATGAACTTCTTTCGCCAGTACATGATTGTGGGGGGTATGCCTCAGGTTGTGGACGATTTTGCCCGGCATAGAGACTATTTCCGTGCGGACAGGGTGAAGCGCAGCATCCTTGAACTCTACCGTGCAGACATAGCCAGGCACGCAGCGGGATATGAGACGAGAGTGCGCCGTATTTTTGAAGAAATTCCTTCGCAGCTGCAAAAGCATGAAAAAAAGTTTCGATTTTCCTCTTTGGAAAAAAATGCGCGCTTTCGCAATTATCAGGATGCACTTTTTTGGCTGGATGACGCCATGGTCGTCAATACCTGCTACAATTCTACCGAGCCCAATGTAGGCCTGAATCTGAACAGTGAGCGCACAACACTCAAATGCTATATGGCAGATACAGGGCTTCTGCTCAGTCACGCTTTCGATGAAAAGATCATCGTCTCACAGGGGATCTATCCAAAGCTGCTTTTCGAAAAACTTGAGATCAACAAGGGCATGCTGATCGAAAACATTGTGGCCCAGATGCTCGTGTCCTCTGGGCACAAGCTCTACTTCCATTCCAATTCCTCGCGAGAAGACGCGGCTTCGCGCATGGAAATCGATTTTCTTGTACCTGGCAGTACTCTTTTGTCACGGCATAACATTTGTCCCATAGAGGTGAAATCTGGCAAGAACTACACGCTCTCGTCTCTCAAGAAATTCATGGCCAGGTTTGGAGCTCAGCTGGGAACCCCCTATGTCGTCCACTCGAAGGACATGCGGGAAGAGGACGGTATTGTGTATCTGCCCTACTATATGGTGCCCTGCCTGTGACGGCATATACTTTGGTCAGAAAGGTGGCTGGGCCAGAGTCGCAGGCGCAAAGCGGAGATGCCCCTGCCTTGTGCACGTGATCGGACCTGCTTGTGCCGGCATTTTTGTTCAGGTGCAGGCCTGAAGCAGGGGCAAAAAAACTGGCTCTTCGGGGGGATTTGTGGGGAAGGTCCCCAATCCCCTCATTAGCCTTCTCTCCAGGTACTATTTCCATCCTGAGGACTGCTGTCACTGTCCGCACAGCAAAGACATCTTCTGATAATTTATCAATAATATTTGCTAGTTAGCTTTTTGAAGTCGGTCCTTGTGATTTTCGCAGGCCTGGTTCCAAATGGGCATATTGCCTGTTTGCTCCACCTCAAGCCCACAGAAAGTACAAGGATCCGAGATGGTGACAGCTGCTGGCCGAAAGGTTCTGCAGAAAGCCATTTTCTTGTTCTGGGGGAGCTTCAATGCTGACAGGGCAGGTCTTGTGCCAGAGTGCGGTTCGTCAGGCAAGCCTTGTGAGCGTGTAGCGGCGGCTGCCAAGGCCCAGGCGCTCCCCTGCCTCCAGAATGTGGGTGGCCTGCCTGGAGTCCATGCGCTCGATGAGGCTGGCCTTGCCGGGATCTCTCGCCTGCACCACGGCATCGTAGCAGGCCTGATCCAGAGCTATGGGGTCTGTGGAGGCAAAGATGCCCAGGTCCGCCATTTCGGGCCTGGCCGGATGGGCGTCGCAGTCGCAGTCCACGGACAGATTGTTGGCCACGTTGATATAGACAATGTTCTCGCGGCCCTTGTGATCCATGACGGCCTTGCAGGCATCGGCCATGCACTCCAGAAAGACCCTCTGCTCGGCAAAGTGCTGCATCATGATGGTATAATCCGTGGTCGCGCCGCCGGTGTGGATGTGGCTCTTGCCCCTGGTGGAGGCAATGCCGATGCTCATGTTCTTGAGGGCGCCACCAAAGCCGCCCCGGGAGTGGCCCTTGAAGTGAGAGAGGATGAGCAGGGAGGCGTAGTCGTCGAGGTGCCTGCCGACAAGGTTTGTCTCAAGCCTCAGGCCGTTGCGCACGGGCAGGGCCATGTCGCCATCCTCGTCCATGAGATCGCAGGGCGCAATGGCCCTGAAGCCGTGGGCCTCTATGGTCTTCCAGTGGTCGGCGGCCTTGAGGCGGCCACCCTTGTAGGCCGTGCAGCATTCCACCAGGGTGCCGTCCAGCCTGTGCACGAGCGGCGCAATCAGGGCTGGATTGAGGAAATAGTGCCCGCCGGGCTCTCCGAAGCTTATCTTGATGCCCACTTTTGCTTTCAGGGGATGATGCAGGGCCTCAAAAAGGGCCACAAGACGCTCGGCGGTCACCTGTGGCGTGAACAAAACCGTGGAAGGAGAAGGGGCTGCGGATGTGGATGGTGCTGCGGCCATGACAGTGCCCTTGGCCAGGCTCTCGCCCGCAAGGCCCGTACCGGCAAGACCGGCTGTCAGGGCGCAGGCTGCCTGCAAAAAGGTTCGACGGGATGTTTTCATACGTACCTCCTCGGGGCGTGGGAGGCCCCTGTCCAGGCCTTGTCCCGGCGCTTGCCCAGGCCCGGTTCAGGCCCCTGTTCATGTCCCCGTTCAGGGCGCGGGACACCCGGGGCTGCCTACTTGATCTTCAGCCCCGGAATAAGCGGACTGGCATCAATGAGTTCGAGCTCGCGGACCATGGAGCGCGTGCCCTCTTTGTACTTCAGAAAATGGGGGGTCTGCAGATGCCTCTTGTAGGCCGCCCCGTCGGCATAGATTTCCAGAATGGTGAAGCGGTGCGGCTGCTCCTTTTCCGAGACAGCATAGAGCACCAGCACCCCTTCTTCCAGGCGCATGGAGGCCTCTATCTCTTCCTTCAGAAAGGCCCTGTAGGCTGCCAGCCTGGCCGGATCCACGCTGATTCTGGAAAGGCGCACAAGCGTGCTGCCGTCCTGCGCCTGCACAGCCGCGGACTCTGCCAGGGCAGGCCGGACTCCGCAGAGGGTCAGCAGGCCTGCGCACAGGACTGCGCACAGGACAAGGGCACAGATCCTTGCAAGCGACACACGCTTCACTGTCTGCCTCCTTCCCCGGCCCTGTTGGCCGTGTCCGCCGTGCCTGCCGTGTCGGGCACGCCCTTCCCCGGCACGTCCTTTCCCAGGCGGGTGCACAGGCCCAGGCGCTCGCCGCAGCGCAGATAGCTGTAGCCCGGCATCTCGAAGAGCACGGGACGGATGCGGGCAAAGTCCGGCCTGCCCTGTGCGTCGAGAAAGGCCTCGTCCGCCAGAGTGGCCGCAATGGAACAAATGAAGTTGTCGAAGGTCTCCGTTTCGTAGTTGTCCGTGACCACGCATTCCATGGTCAGGGGTGACATGGTGATGACCGGCGTGCCGGCCTCACCCATGGTCCAGGCAAAGAGCTGCGACTTGTCCCAGGTCGCGCCGCTGTGGCAGCCGGCCGCATCGGCCCGCACCAGCATGTCCTCGCTCACCAGGTTGATGGAGAGCCGGCCTGCGGCCTTCACGCCCTGATTGGTGTAGTGGGCCTTGTGCATGCTCACAAGCACGCGATCATGGCCTATAATGCCCACATGGGCCACCATGATCCAGTTCACCCTGTCCTGCACCATGGCGCCGACCACGACAGCCGGCGTGGGATACAGGGCCAGTCTGGAGCCAATATTTCGTTTCATGGGCAATTTCCTCCTTGCACAACGCTTGTGCCTTTCCGGTACCGACAGGGGGCACAGCCCGGGCGCACTGCCTGCCCCCGAGCCTGGGCACGGATCCTACGATCCCATGGTCTCCTTCACCCGGTCAAGGAGCCCGGGGATGTCCAGCTGCTGTGGGCACTTGGGAAGACAGGCGCCGCATCCGTCGCAGGACGAGGCCGGATCCCCGCGCTGTATGGGGGACATGGAGACCGTATAGTCGGCCCTGGCACGCTTGATGTTCTGATGGGCCAGGTAGTTGTTGTAGACATAGGCAAAGATGTAGCCAATGGCCACGTTGCGGGGACAGGGGATGCACTGGTAGCAGCCCGTGCAGTCGATGTGGCCCGGCAGGGAGCGGTAGGCGGCAATGGCCCGTCCCAGGGCCTCGCGCTCGGCCGTTGTGAGCATGCCCGGCGCCGCCCTGGCCGCATAGGAGAGGTTCTCCTCCACATCCTTCAGGGAGCCCATGCCGCTCACGGTGACGCTCACTTCCGGGATGTCCCACAGATAGTCCAGGGCCCATTCCGCATCCGGCTTCACAATGCCCGTGGAGGACAGGGCATCGTGCATGGGCTTAGGCAGATTGGCCAGCAGGCCCGTGCGCACGGGCTTCATGATGGCCACGCCCATGCCGCTGGCAGCCGCGTACCTGGGGCCCAGGACGCCGGCCTCGTACTCGTAGTCCAGATAGTTGTGCTGGATGAGGCAGAAGTCCCAGGCAGGGGTGGCTTCCACCACCTGCTTGAAAAGCCGCAGGCTGTCATGAAAGGAAAAGCCCATGTAACGGATCTTGCCCTGGGCCTTGAGCTTCTCCATCTTCTCGATGAGGCGGAAGGGCACAACCCGTGTGGACCAGCCCCGGTGCATGATCATGTGGATGTGGTAGAAATCAATGACATCCGTGCCTATGGCCCGGCGCGACTCGTCAAAGAACTTCTCGAAGTCCTCGGGCCGCTCCATGATCCACCAGGGCGACTTGGAGGTCACATAGACCCTGTCCCGCCAGCCGCCGGCCAGAGCCTTGCCCACCGCAAGCTCGCTCTGGCCGCCCAGGTAGACTCGGCCTGTGTCGATGTAGTTGACCCCGCCCTCTATGGCCCTGTGCACCATGGCCACGGTCTGATCAAAATCCACCTTGCCGTCCTTCATGGGCAGGCGCAGCATGCCGAACCCTAAGGCCGAGACCATGCGGCCTGTCTGGCCCATGGGGCGGTAGCGCATGGCAGGATTGTAGTTGAGGATGGTCAGGCCCGACTGATCCGGCAGGCCCGAACCCTGATCCTGAGCCTGTGCCCCTGCGGGCTTCAGGGCTGACCCTGCTGCCGCAAGCAGAAGCGATCCTTTCAGAAAATGTCGTCTGTTCATGTCTGCTCCCCGAGCATCGGGGCTGTGTGCCCCGGTTTGTTGCCGTTGTGCCCGGCCACAAGGCGTGCTGCCTGCAGCCCTTTCTATACCCCTCCCTGCCAGCCCGGGACAGTCGGCATTTCTCGCAGATATTTGCCCAAAACTGCAGGCACTGCGCTGTTCGTGCAGGACCTGTCCTTCGGGACAAGACTCCGGGACAAAACTCCGGAACAAAAAGGCGCACAAGGTGCAGGCTTTCCGCCTGTTTTGCCTTTTGGCTGGTCTCGTGCTATTGCCCTTTTCGTGCGGGGCCCCAGGGAGCCCCTCTTGAGGCCGGTCCTGTTTCAGGCACCCTGGTTCCTTTCGGATCGTCCGGCCCTCCTTTCCCCTGCAAGGTGTGTGCATGTCTGATCATCCGTCGCTTCTCGAGGAGCATGGAGCTCCCGAACAACCTGCCGCCGTGCACGTGCCGCTGCCCGAGCGCCTGCGGCCGGAGAGCATGGATCTGTTCCTTGGACAGCCCCATCTCGAAAAGCGCATTCATGCGCTGCTTGGCGCCAAAAACCTGCCCAGCCTGCTCTTTTTCGGGCCGCCCGGCTGCGGCAAGTCCACCATTGCCATCCTGCTCGCCAAGTCCACGGGCAGGCCCTTTCGGCGCGTCTCTGCGCCCGAGGCCGGCATCACCCAGCTCAGGCGCCTGCTTGAGGGCGTCAACCTCCTTATTCTCGACGAGCTGCACCGCTTCTCCAAGGCTCAGCAGGACTTCTTCCTGCCCCTGCTCGAAAGCGGCTCCCTGACCCTGCTGGCCACGACCACGGAAAACCCGTCCTTTTCCGTGACCCGCCAGCTCCTCTCCAGGCTCAGCGTGCTGCGCCTGCGGCCCCTGGATCTGCCGGAGCTCCTGGAGCTCGCCCGCCGCGGGGCCGCCCAGATGGGCTGCGAGCTGAACGACGACATTCTGGGCATGCTCTGCGATCAGTCCAGAGGCGATGCCAGGGCGCTTTTGAACCTGGTGGAATACGTGGCCTCCCTGCCCGGCAAGAAAGACGATCCCGATGCCGTGAAGGCCGTCTTGCCGGACATCATCAACCGCCACGACAAGAGCGGAGACAGCCACTACGAGCTCGCCTCTGCCCTCATCAAGTCCATCCGGGGATCGGATCCCGACGCCGCCCTCTACTATCTCGCCTGCCTGCTCGAAGGCGGAGAGGATCCGCGCTTCATCTGCAGAAGGCTCATTCTCTCGGCCTCGGAGGACGTGGGCCTGGCCGACCCAAAGGCGCTCGGCATGGCCGTGGCCTGCCAGCAGGCCGTGGAATTTGTGGGCATGCCCGAGGGCTTCATTCCCCTGGCAGAGACCGTGACCTACCTGGCCCTGGCCCGCAAGAGCAACTCAAGCTACGCAGCCTTCCTCAATGCGCGCTCTCTTGTGCGCAAGCAGGGACCTTTGCCCGTGCCTCTGCACCTGCGCAATGCCACAACAGAACTGCAGAAGCAGTGGGGGTACGGCCGCGGCTACAAGTATCCGCACAATGCGCCCGAGGGCTGGGTGCCCCAGCGCTACCTGCCCGAAGGCGTGGCCAACGAGCACTTCTACGTGCCAAAGGACAATGGCGAGGAACCCCGCCTGGCCCAGTGGTGGAAGCGCAAGCACCGCCGCTCCTGAACATGCGGGCATGCCTTTCCTGTGCCTCCCCTGCGACACAAGAGCGTCCTTTCTCTTCCGATCATCCACCTTCTTTCAGCACGACACAACAGACCATGGAACAATTCGATCCCGGCATTCTGCTCAACCGCTTTCCCAAAGACACCTATGTCTCGCCCTTCTTTGTCCCGGGGCTCTTCACGCGGGCCTTTCCTTCCTTAAGCTTCTATGCGCGCATCTTTCTTGGCACCACCCACTGGCTCACCTCCAGGGCAGCCAAGGGCCTGTGCGACGATGCTGCCTGGTGCTATGCCAGCGCCTGGATCCTCGAGGATGTGGAGCGCACGGGCATCCGTGTCCATGTGACGGGGCTGGACCACTTCAATGCGGTCAAGGGCCCCTGCGTCATTGTGGCCAACCACATGAGCACCCTTGAGACCTATCTTTTGCCCTGCATACTGCGCCCGCGCTTCCCCGTGACCTTCATCGTCAAGAGAAGCCTCGTGGAAATGCCCTTCTTTGGCGCCGTCATGCGCTCCCGCAACCCCGTGGTCGTGGATCGCAAGAACCCCAGGGAGGACCTGACCACCATCCTGCGCGAGGGCTGCGATCGCCTGAGCAAGGGCATCTCGGTCATCGTCTTCCCGCAGTCCACCCGCACCCTGCACATCGATCCCAAGCACTTCAATACCATTGGCGTCAAGCTCGCCCGCAAGGCCAATGTGCCCGTGGTGCCCCTGGCCCTCAAGACCGATGCCTGGGGAGCTGGCAGGAAGATCAAGGAACTTGGCAAGATAAGCCCGGACAATGATGTAGTCTTCCGCTTCTTCCCGCCGGTCACGGTGGAAGGTTCGGGCCATGCCGAACACAAGGCCATCCTGGATGCCATCTCCTCTACCCTGCACTACTGGGAATGGCGGCAGAAGGAAAAGGACGCAGGCAGGCTTGTGCCGCCCCTGCTGGATCCCAACTTCACCCTGCCGGCCATAGAACGCTAGCACAGGCTGCACAAGAACAGCAAAGGGCCTGCGGACGTCTTCTCCTGAAGAGAAGATCCGCAGGCCCCTCGTATGATCAGTGCTGTGCAAGAACTGCTGTCCGCCCCTGTCTTCCTCTGACAAAAAAAGCTTCTTGCTGCAAAAAAACAGTGCTTCCAGAATCTTTGAAAATATATGCCGGCTCTAGCGGAAAATCTTTGCGGTCTCGCGCCTGGCCAAGGAGCGGCCGGACGATACCACCAGGCTGAACAAGTATCTCAAAAGCCAGGGCCTGAGCTGGAAAATCCTGGATGTTTTGCGTACTCCCGAATCGTAAGTCCTGGGGCATGGTCCCGGACCGCAGCGTCCCCCAAGGCAGGCCCGGAGGGCCCTTTATGCCTGTGCGCGTCCTACACCCCCATCAGCTTCAGGGTGGCCCTGGCCAGTTCCGAGCAGGGGTTGCCAAGAGGTTCCAGCACCTCGAAGTGGTTATACTCCTCCAGAACAAGGGTCTGCACGTGACGCCCCCCTTCCCTGCACTTTTGAGCAAACTCGTCTGTCTGGCGGATGAATTCCGGCGTTTCTAGCGAGCCCCTGGCCAGGAGAAGCGGGGCATTGAGGCGCTCCACATGCCGTTGCGGGCTCAGCGCCTCCTCGATCTCGTCGGTGATGTGCACAGAGCTGCTTCTGCAGGAGAGGCGCACAGGCTTCAGGTCGTACATGCCGCTGCAGCACATGCCGCCCTTGAGGACATTGGCCGGAAGCCCGTACTGCGTCCAGTCTGTCGCAAGCAGCACGGCCGCCAGATGGGCCCCGGAGGAATGCCCGCTGACAAAGAGGCGATCCCTGTCCAGGCCAAGGCTGTCAGCGCTGGCGTACACAAAGCAGACCAGCCGGCGCAGCTGGCCTGCGAGGGAGCCCAGATCCCCATCCGAGTCTTCCACGGAGGAAAAATCCGGCAGAACGCATGCGATGCCTGCCTGAACAAAAGGCGCTGCCACAAAGCTGTAGTCCCTGGCCGTGCCCGACTTCCAGGCGCCGCCGTGGATGAAGATGTGCACCGGCGCCTTGCCGTTTTTCACCCTGAAGAGATCCAGGGCCTCGACCATCTGCCGGCCGTAGGGAATGCGCTCGGGCTCTCCCAGCATGCTTCGTGTCCAGGCGCTGGTCAGGGTATAGCGCCTGCTCACCTGCGCCCAGTTGGGCGCATAAACGCTCTGGGTGTAGGCGTCGTCCAGTTCTTTCTGTGTCATATGCAGCCAGACCTCCGGCTCTGCCGCATGGGCCATTGTGGTGCCGGCAAGGCCGGCCGCCGCAAGAGAGCCCGCCTTCAGGAAATCTCTTCTGTCCATGTGGGGTCCTTCATGTGGATTCCTCATGTCTGTCGCCTGCCCAGGCGGAAACAGAGGCTTGGGTGCAAATGAGTGCGGATGACGGTCTGGTGGGGCCGGATGGGTTCGCAGAGAAAAAGCCTCCTTGCCCGAAATCGCACGCCGAATCAGCACAACGGAGCAGTCCGGGGCTCTCCGGAGCAAGGTCCCGGCCTTACGCCTTGGGTGCTTCCGGCGTCTGCGTGCTTTCCCACCAGTCTGCCGCCCAGTCCAGAAGCTCGGCCGCAGCCGTAAAGGCGCCGGTCTTGACCGGCACACCGTGCTCGTCCAGCTCCAGCTTGTGCAGCAGAGCCAGAGCCGGAGCATAGATGCTCTTTTTGCCCCTGTTCTCCACGGTCACTTCCAGCCAGAAGCTGCGGCCGCAGACAAGCCTGGGGTCCTTGGCCTGTCCCTCTGCCTGAGCCTTCTGCTGTGCCTGCACAACGTCGGCAAAGTCGGGCTGCCCTGCGGCCTTTTCAAAGTCCAGGGCCAGCCTGAGCAAAAACTGTCCCACTTCCTCGGGCGGCAGGGCAAAGGCCTCGGGATAGGGAAAGTCCTCCGGCTTTTCGACAAGCCACTTTTCGAAGCGCCCCCACTCGTCCCTGGGCTTGTTCTTGCGCAGTTCCTCCCAGTCCGGCGGAGCCTGGTAGAGGATGGTTGTCCTGCGACGCACGTTGGCCATGGCTGAAAAGAGGGCCCGTATTTTAAGCAGGGGTGTCACAAGATCCTGCGGCACAAAGTTCAGGGCCATGCCGTTGGTGCGGCAGGCCTCGAAGCACATGGCTCTGCTGCGCAGGCCTTCCGGCACAAACTCCAGGGCTGCCCCGTCCACGCGCAGGGCCGTGCGGCAGAGATCCTCGTCGCGCAGGGCGTCCGGCACATACTGCAGGGAACGGCTGTTCTGCTCAAGGGCCGTGAGGCAGACCGTTCGGTCGCGGGTCTCGTCCGGCACATACTGCAGGGCCAGGCCGTCCCTGCGCAGGGCCAGTCGGCAGACGCTTGCCGAGCGCAGATGCAGGGGCACATACTGCAGGGCCAGACCAGTGCTGCGCACAGCCTTCTGGCACAGGTACATGTCGCGTGCCGCCTCCGGCACAAACTGCAGGGCCAGACCGTTCTGCTTCAGGGCCAGGGTGCAGTACTCCCTTGTGCGCTCCTCTTCGGGCACGCGGTCCAGCTGCATGCCGTCGCGCTCAAGCACGCGCAGGCGCTTGGCGTGCAGCTCGCGGGCCTGGATTTCCTCTTCGCTGATCTCTTCCTGGGCCTCGCCACTTTCTGCCTGCCCAGGCTGATCGGGCTGATCCGGCTCTTCGGTCTGATCTGCCTGA
>CALVHF010000074.1 GCA_944327295.1 uncultured Desulfovibrio sp.
TGTAGTTTTCTGATAAGGAATCCTTTTGAGCACTCCAGAAAATATGGTTCTACTTTTGCTCAACTCTTAGGGTATAGGGCTAGGGACAGACGGGAACGCCTTCCCTGAAGAAGGCCTTCCCCGGGTTCAGGGTATGCCGGACAGAACCACTATCGTTCGGGCATGCACCGAATGGAGTTTTTCGAGGAGGGGTTTTCAGGCATGCCCAGAAGACATCTGCATCCAGACTCGGACAGGGGCCGCAGCAAATCGTCCTTTCTTGCCACGGCACGCGCCATCTGCAACCACAAGTTTTCCGTCATCACCGGCATCAACCTGCTGGTCATGACCGTCTATTATCTCACCTTCGTGACCAGTGCCGTGTACGTGCAGGCCACCTACGAGACCAGTCTCAGCGTTGCCGGCCTGAGTGCCGGCATCATGGTCATAGGCTGCCTGGTGGGCCGCTTTTTCAGCGGCAACCTGCTCTCGACCTATGGCTGCCGGGCCGTCCTGCTGGCAGGACTGGGCCTCTTTGCCTGCGCCATAGCGGCCTCCCTTCTGAATGCCTCCCTGATAGGCCTCTTTGTGCTGCGCTTTCTGACCGGCGCCGGCACGGGCATCACCGGCACGGCCACGGGCACCATCATAGCCTATGTGGTGCCCAAGGAGCACCATGGCTTCGGCATCAGCCTCTTCAGCATGAGCACGGCCCTGGCTCTGGCCCTTGGCCCCTTCCTGGGCATTACCCTGACAAGTCTCGTGAGCTATGCCACAACCATCGGCTTTACCCTTGTCCTGAGCCTTGCCTGCCTTGGCCTGGCCCTGTCCCTGCACTCCCTGCCCGCAGCCCTGCACCACCACCGTCCCCTCTTCAGGCTGGACAGCTACGTGGACCCCAGGGTGGTGCCCTTTGCCTGCGTGGCCCTGCTCATCTGCCTTGGCTACGGCTGCATACAGGCTTTCCTGAGCACCTGTGCCGCAGAGCGCGATCTCTCTGCCGCAGCCAGCCTCTACTTCCTGGTCTACGGCGTGGCCACTATCCTGAGCAGGCCGGTCACGGGCAGGCTCTTTGACTGTCGCGGGGAAAATGTGCTGCTGGTGCCGGTCTTCCTTCTGACGGCCCTGGCGCTCTGGCTGCTGGCCCATGCGCACAGCGGCGCCGTGCTGCTCCTCTCCGGCCTTATCCTGGGGCTTGGCTTTGGCAACTTCCAGTCCATAGGTCAGGCCGTCTCCCTGGCCATGGTCACACCCTCCCGCTTTGCCCAGGCAACGACCACCTTCTTCATCCTCTTTGATCTTGGCATTGGTCTTGGCCCTTATGTCTTTGGCTTCCTTGTGCCCTCCATGGGCTTTTCCGGCATGTACACAAGCCTTGCCCTGACCACCCTGGCAGCCCTGGTGGTCTACTGTCTTGTCCACGCCCGCAGGGTGCGCTTCTACTGAGTAAGACCTCCTGGCTGGGGCAGAGCCCCCCTGTTCCTGCCAGATGCGGGCGAAGAGGCGAGCGGCTCAGAAGCTGTTTGCCCCACGACGGACAGAAAGGATGCACAGAGTTGTCATGAGGCGGCAGCAGCATGTCAGGGAGGCTGCCAGGCAGGAGCGCAGGGGAAAGGGGCACAGGCACGCCCTTGCTGCCTGCTGATCACTTGGCCGATCGCTTTTTTCCTCGACCCTATTGACCCTCCAGTGTCTCGAGTGTGGACAATGCAGGGGCAATCAAAAACTCGCGCCGAGAAGCCTTGCCTGTTTTCTGCTGGCTTTCTGTCAGGCTCGTCCTGAACGGGCCAAAACAGAGTTTTCCAATGAGAAAACTTGTCAATACCTTGCAAGTTTGTTCGCTCTTCCTCTCTCTCTCTCTCTCTCTCTCTTTTTTCTCCTGGGACGGTCCTGCGTGCCGTCTCCCTTCGCTCACTTTCCGGCAAAAGGAGTCTGTATCCCGATTTGATGTTGTCTTTTGGAGGCTGGTATGCACAAGGCAAAAAAACTGCTGATTGATTCCCTGGAACACGCCGACATACGCATCAACGGTACCCGTCCCTGGGATGTCATTGTTCACAATGACGAGCTCTTTGATCGCATTTTGCGGGATGGAACCCTGGGTGCCGGGGAAGCCTACATGGAGGGCTGGTGGGACTGCGACGCCCTGGATGTCCTCTTCTACAAGGCCATTGGCGGCAACATGGAGCGCGAGCTCTCCCATTCCCTGCCCGTCTTCTTCGTGAGCCTGCGCCAGAAGTTCTTCAACATGCAGAGCATCCGCCACGCGGTCGATGTAGCCAAAAGGCACTACAACATAAGCAATGAGCTCTTTGCCGCCATGCTGGGGCCAACAATGAACTACAGCTGCGGCTACTGGCGGCACGCCTCCACCCTGGAGGAAGCGCAGATGGCCAAGATGGAGCTCATCTGCCGCAAGCTCGATCTCAAGCCGGGCATGAAGGTGCTGGACATAGGCTGCGGCTGGGGCGGCCTGTGCCGCTACATGCACGACCACTATCAGGCGGACGTGACGGGCATCAGCGTGGCCAGCGAGCAGATACGCTATGCGAAGGAACACGACCCGGAGCAGACAATCCACTGGCTGTGCGACGACTACAGGGCCCTTGCGGGAAGCTATGACCGCATTGTCTCGGTAGGCATGTTCGAGCACGTGGGCCGCAAGAACTACGCAACCTACATGCAGAAGGTGCGCAGCCTGCTCAAGAAGGACGGCCTCTTCCTCCTGCACACCATTGGCGCCAACTATCAGAAGTCCGGGGCCGATCCCTGGATCAACAAGTACATCTTCCCCAACGGCATGCTGCCTGCTCCGGTGAGCCTGAGCAAGGCCTTTTCCGGCCTCTTTGTGCTGGAAGACTGGCACAACTTCGGGGCCGACTACGACAGGACTCTCATGGCCTGGTACGAGCGCTTCGAGAAGGGCCTCAAGGAGGGCGGCTTCACCTGCCACGAGGAGGTGCGGCGCATGTACCGCTACTACCTTTTGAGCTGCGCCGGCGCCTTCAGGGCCAGGGACATACAGCTCTGGCAGCTTGTCTTAAGCCCCCACGGCGTGGCAGGCGGCTACCGGGGCGTGCGCAATCTGGATCCGGCCAGGAACTGAGCCCCCGTGTTCCCGAGGTGTCCGGTTTTTCTTCCGAGATCTTCGGGGGAAGGCTCGCCATGTTTGTGCAAGGCCCTTCTGGACAAAGCGATCAGGCCGTCAGGGAAGGCTGCACCGCCTGTGCAGCCTTCGCCTGGGCACAAGGGTGTTTTCAGTCCGAGCACAGAGTGTTCAAAGCCTGGAGCGTTCGGGCCAGGTCGCCGGTCACGGCCAGGGAACGGTCCGCAATGTAACGGGGCAGGAAGATCTCCTCGGGCAGGTTGAAGGAAAGGTAGAAGGAGTTGGGCAGGGTGGCGCACAGACGCATAAGAGGCTCCTTGATGAGCTGATTGCCGCTGCCAATGCCAAGCTCCAGGAAGACCAGGTTTTTGTCGCTGTACCTGTTGATGAAGCGGCCAAGCTCCATGGTCCTGTTCTCGGTCCTTGTCTGATCCATCATGGTCGCGAAGTTGCCCTCTATCTCGAAGACCTTGTCCTCGGCAAAGCCGGCCTTTTGCAGATGCCGGTCCGCATTGGAGGTCTCAATGAAATAGTCTCTGTTGCCCACAAGACTGCGCAGGGCCCGCATGACAGGGCCAGGCGTGTAGTCCGTGATCCAGAGCTGAACTAGACGCTCGAAAAAACGCCTGCGCTCTTGTGGGTCGGGATACTCGAAAAAGCAGCCCTGCAGGACGGAACGGAAGCCGTACTGCGTTCTGAAATCGCCAAACTGCTCCTGAAAGAGGGCATTGTCGGCAAAGATGTTGTAGCCCTCGGCAATGGAGAGGCCGTTGCTGGCGCTGATGAGTAGGGCAGAGGCGGATGTGATGACCTGGGCTGCCCGGGTCAGCACCTGGTCTTGAGAGTTTGCTGTCTCCATGAGTGTTCCTCGCTCTTGAGGGATGAAGTTGCCGGTGTGCTCCCTGACGCTGCCCTGCGGGCAGCGTCAGGCAGGATGTTCGATACGCACAGGGCATTGCCAGTGTTTATTGTTATTTAAAAAATAACAACTAAAGAAAAAAAGGCAAGCCGTCTGTGCTCTTTCGCCGAACTGCTCCTGTCGGCGAGACCAGAGCCGGGCGATCCTGATCGCTTTGAGCTCTTTCGAGCGCTCCCTGTCACGGCAGGCGCCTTGCGGCAGGAACAAAAATCCGCACAAGACGCATGGACAGAAACAGGGCGAGCACGAGAGACAAAAGGGACAGGAAAGTGTTCCTCAGGGAAGCGAGAGAATATGGGCTGGAGCACGAAGCAGAATACGAAGAAGGACAGCCAAAAGGACAGGCAGGCCATGAAGAAGGCCGCAAGGTCGAGACAGGCAGAGGGGCAAGGGCAGGATACGACAGCCAGAGCAGGGCACAGCATGAGTGTGTCTGCCGGGCGTGCCGAACAGGGAAGGGCATAGAGTACGACCTTGATTCTGCCAGAGGCAAGATTGCAGGCCAGGTGAAGGGATCCTTCATCCAGGAGCCCCTGAAGCCCGCCTGGACCATCACCATCCACAAGAGCCAGGGCCAGACCTTCGATCGCGTGCACATCGATCTTGGCCGAGGCGCCTTTGCCCACGGCCAGACCTGTGTAGCCCCTGGACGCACCCATCAGGGCAGGTCCTGGTCGACGACCGCGTCCGCGCCTTCATGGCCCATCTGGCGGCACGAGACGTCTGAGGCGCCCGAGACGGAAGCGCATGGCAGCATGCCCCTGGGTTGGGGCGCCCTTCGCACAAAGCGAAAGTTACAGGTGGGCGACTGCTCGTAGCCTTCTGTAATCGGCTACCCACGATGTCCCGTTCCAGAGCGTTCCTGACGTTCTTTTTTCTACTTCTCTGAGAAGCTTTTCCTGTACAGTGTCAGGCATCTGCATGAATTCTGAGGCAAAGAACTGTTTTATCCAGTTTTCCAGTCCCTGCTTGTTGTCTTTCAACAGCGTCGGTCTGTCATATTCATAGATCGTGTCAACAGTAAAAGCATTTTTCTTCAGCAATGTACCAAAGGCTTCTGCAGTCGGGAAATTGAATTTTGGCGCATAGTCATATCCCATCTCATGGGAGACAGAAGAAAAGGCGTGCTCAATTGTTGCAATATTGCCCTTTGCACCAAACTCGCAGACCAGCAGGCCCTGAGGCTTCAGAGCCTTGCGTATATTTTTCAGCAGGGTGTCATGGTCGCTGATCCAGTGAAAGACAGCGTTGGAAAAGACAAGATTGAATTCATGCTCAAAAGGCAGCGCCAGAGCATCACAGACAAAAAATTCAAGAGTATCGAAATGTCTTTTTGCCGTGTCAATCATGCTTTGGGAACAGTCAATGCCAACAACCCTGCTGCACAAGTCAGCAAGCCGGATAGTAAGCGTTCCCGTTCCACAGCCCAAATCCAGTATTGTCTGTTGTGCATTGCGTGGAACATATTCCAGCAATCCCTTGCCGTATTCTGCAACAAAATCGTGCTTGGCATCGTATACTTGAGAATTCCAGTCCATCCTTGCCAGTCCGTCCTTGTCTTTCCATTCGCATCTTCCTGGAATGCGGTCCCAGGCAAGAAAAGACAACAAAAGGGTCTGCCCAAACCATCGCTGTTTGTTTCGGCAGACCCTTTCATGCGTGTGGGAGAAGGCCCTGATCCGGGATCAGGACAGCTTCGGCGCCTGCAGGGGCATGTCGCGGACAATGGCTGCGGCCGAAGGCGATCCGCCCTGCCTGCGCACGGTCTCGCGACGCAGGAGCTCGGCTATAATCGTGTCCTCAGTGGCGGAATGCAACTGCAAAACCGGCAGAAAGGACTGCTGCAGCATCAGGGACAGACGCTGGGCCTGTTCCCAGACACACAGAAGTTCTTCCGTGGTCAGGGTCTGCAGATCGACAGGCTTGTTCAGAGCTTCCGCGGAGAGGTTTGGTATGCTCATTGTAGTGTACCCGGCCGAAAGCGGCCTAGAATGGATGTTTTGGGAATATGGGAGGCTTCCTTGCGTTGAGCGTGCTGACGTGGGGGACGTCCCCTGCCATCAGTCTTCCACGGTCAGGAAGGTTTTCATGGCGGATTGTTCGAGCAGCAGGCTGGCAATGAGGGCATTGCCTGCAGGCCCTGGATGCACGGCATCGGTCAGCAGGGAGACAAAGTCTTCCTCCTGCAGCCTTTTGAAGAGATTGATGCAGGGCACATTGACGCTGCTGCAGGCCTGTTCGGCCAGAAGGCCGTAGGTGGCAATGGCTTCGCTTGCGGCCTCGTTCTTCACCGGGAAGGGGCAGATGAAGAGCGTCGGGGCAATTTCTCTGGCCCTGGCCACCAGGCGTAGCACGTCGCGGCTCAGGCGCACGGGATCGGCGCCGCCCATGATGTCCACCGTGCCTGTGCAGAAGGCCAGACGCGAGCGGATGCCCGGCATGAGGCGGGCCGTGTATTCCTGCTCGAAGCGGGCCTCGATCTGGCTCAGGGTCTGCCTGCGGGCACCCAGATTGTAGAAGGTGGCCGGCGGAAGGCTGTAGGCGCCGCCTGCGGCCCCGAGCAGGGCCAGTCTGGAGACAAAGCCTCCGGGCTGTTCCGTGTCATTGACACCAAGGGTGATGGAGTCGCCAAAGAAGAACCAGGTATCGGTATGTTCTCGTCCCACAGGGGCCTCCTTACAAAAGACCGCCCGGCATGAGCTGGCTTGTCTTGACTATGTGCAGATACGGTGCCAGGGGCTCTTCCTTCTGCCACAGGGGCTCGAAGAGTGCCTGACAGATGTGGAATGGCGAAAGATAGGTTTCTTTCCAGGTGCAGACAAGTTCCAGCCCCTCATTGACCGTGCGCAGATCCCGGACCAGGGCGCGCACATCCTGGGTGCGCTCGCCCTTCTTGGTCATTCTGGTCCACAGAAGCTGATCCCTCGCCAGAAAGTCCTGGCAGACGCGGGCCAAGTCGGCCTGAAGCTCTTCAGGGACGTGCACGGTGAACGCTTCTTCCTCGGAGATCAGGGCTCGTTCTTTAAAGGGGACCTCTTCGATTTCATAGGCGTGCAGCCCTTTGGGCAGGCAGGCATTGAGGCGGGAGAGGAGGTCCTGTTCGCTCACGGGCTCGCGCAGGGTGAGGGAGAACCATTCGCACAGGCTTGCCATGCCCACGGGCAGGGCCCGGCCAAAGCTCATGAGGGGCAGGGGGTGAAAGCCCTGGGAAAAGGCCATGGGGATGGCCGCCCGGCGCAGGGTGCGGTCCAGCACGGCCTGCAGCTCCAGCTGCGAAATCCAGCTGCTCTCGTCCTTCTTTTCATGCCACACGCGCACGGTCATGGCCCTGCGGGCCAGGGCCGGGTCGAGCTTCGGGGGCTTTGGCGAGATGTCGCGCAGGATTAGGCGGCCGTTCTCGTCCCGGGCCGGCTGATTGGGCACCTGATCGCGTTCGGGGTAGACAAGGCGGTTGGACACCGTGGCCCCTTCGGTGTGGGCCAGGGTGGTAGCAGCGCCCTGGCGATCGCAGGCGCCGCAGTTGCGGCAGGCATGGTAGCGGCAGTCTTCGGTGACCTTGCCCTCGTAGGCACGCCTGCGCTCTTTCAAAAGGAAGTCCTGGCTCACCCCGCATTCGATGTGCGACCAGGGCAGGGGCGCGTCCAGAGACTGGCCCCTGATGCAGTCTTCCGGATCAAAGCCGTGCTCTGCCAGGGCCTCCAGCCAGGGCTCCAGGCGAAAATGCTCCTTCCAGCCCGTGAGGATGGCGCCCTTGCGAAAGGCCGTCTCGATGACAGGCGCCATGCTGCGGCCGGCACGGGAGAGGATGCCCTCAAGGTGGCTCACCTTCGGTTCGTGCCAGCGCAGGGTCAGGCCGCGTATCTTCTTGAACTGCTCAAGGACGATGTGCACCCTGCGGTCGATTTCCGGCAGGCTTATCTGATCTTCCCACTGGAAGGGGGTGAAGGGCTTGGGCACGAAGGGCGAGAGGGCCGCCGTGACCGCAAGCCTGGGACGGCCTGGACCTCCGGCCTCGCGCACCTTGCGGCACAGATCCACAATGGCCAGCAGATCTTCGTCCGTTTCCGTGGGCAGGCCAATCATGAAGTAGAGCTTGACCTGGCGCCAGCCGTATTCCAGGAGCTTCTGCACATGGGTGATGAGCTGCTCCTCGGTAATGCCCTTGTTGATGACATTGCGCAGGCGCTGGCTGCCGGCCTCGGGGGCCAGGGTCACGCCCGTGCGGCGCAGCTCGGACATGCGCGCCATGATGTCGTCGTCAATGGAGCCCACGCGCAGGGAAGGCAGGGAGAGGGAAATCTGTTCGCTGGCGCAGCGGTCCAGGGTGGCGGCGCACAGATGCTTGAGGGCCGAGTAGTCGCCGCAGCTCAAGGCCAGGAAGCTTATCTCGTCAAAACCCGTTTCTTCCAGGCAGGCATTGAGAATGGAAGTCACGGTCTCCACGCTGCGCTCCCGCGAGGGCCTGTACACAAAACCCGCGTTGCAGAAGCGGCAGCCCCTGGTGCAGCCCCTGGCAATTTCCAGGGAGAGGCGGTTGTGAACCGTGGCCAGGGGCACGACCTGGCGTGCAGGGGAATAGGTGGTCTCAAGGTCGGCCACAATGCGGCGGGTGGGGTGCGCGGCCTCGGGGATGAGGGGCGTACAGGAGCCGTCGGTCTCCTCTTTGAAGAGGGAGGGCACGTAGATGCCGGGAATGCGGCAAATCTGGCGCAGGAATTCCGATCTGGGTGTGCCTTGTGCACGGGCCTTTTCCAGGGCCTCAAGGAGATCCATGAAGGTCTCTTCGCCGTCGCCAAGGACAATGCAGTCCAGGAAGGGCGCCATGGGCTCGCAGCTCAAAGCCGCGCCGCCGCCTGCCGTGATCAGGGGACAGGCGCACAGATCTTCCGGGCGATCCTTGGTGTGCAGGGGAATGCCACCCAGGTCCAGCATGTTGAGCACGTCCGTGTAGCACATCTCGTGGGTGATGGAAAAACCGAGACAGGCTGTGCGGTTCAGGGGCGTGTCGGACTCAAGGGAGGCAAGGAGGGTTCCTGTTGAACGAAGGAGTGCGCAGGCTGCGGCATCGGGCTCATAGCAGCGCTCTGCCCACCATCCAGGGTGTTCGTTGACAAGGCCGTAGAGAATTTTCTGGCCTAAGTGCGACATGCCCACTTCGTAGAGATCAGGGAAGCACAGGATGCAGTGCAGGCTGACGGTTGCGGGATCCTTGTGCACAGAACCCTGTTCTATGCCGAGATAGCGACTAGGCTGCTGCAGGAAGGGGAGAAGAGAGCGCATGAATGACCCTTGGGGGATACCCGTCGCGACAGAAAGGCAGAGACGATGGGACTGCGGTGTGCCGGCCCGGGTGCAGGAGAGCGAGTTGCAGGAGAGTGGAGGGAGAAGGGGGTGCAGGAGCAAAAATCCGGATCCCCGCAGAGGCAGAACGCTTCATTCAAGCCTGGGCCTGTGCGGGGAACCCTGCCAAAAAATGCTGTGCCCAGGGGCAGGACCGCCGGGAACAGGGGATTTTCTTGCTAGTGGATGAGGCCGGAACCGGAGGTGGTGGTGCCGCCGCCGAAGTGGATCTTGCCGAGGCCGCTGCTCACGGAGAGGTTGGTGGTCACTTCAATGTACTTGTCCTGCAGTTCCTTGGCCGTCTCGGAGAAGCGGTACATGATGAAGCGGCCTTCAATGGTGGCATCAAAGGTGTTTTCAAAGGGGAAGCCGTAGGGAGTCAGCAACATCTGCATGCCCTGCTGGGTAGGAACATTCTGCAGCTGGACGACCGCATTGAGCACGTCCTTTTCGGCGTCGTACTTGCCGAGAACAATTTCGCCGGAAACGAGTTTGACCATTCTGATGTCATAGGCTGCCATAGCTTTTTTCTCCTTGAGGAATAATCCCCTGCGGACAGGGTGCGGGCAGATGCCTAGTCACAAGGTGCCGGTCTTGTCAAGAACATTCTGCATGGTGCAGGCAGCTGAGCAGCTGTGCCAGGCCCGTTTTTGCACAAGTCCCGGCCCGTTTGCGTCCTGCGATGTTCCGCACGGCAGGCATCAAGGCCTTTTAGTGCAAAAGGAAGCGTGCTGGCGGAATTTCCTCTGTGTAAGAATATGTAATAAGATAAAAATATTGAACAAGTAAATCTTGTGACAAATTTATTCTGTATAATCAAAAAAGAGAGTCTAAAGGTCTCTGTATCTCGAAAAAGGTACAGCATATTGACTTCATGATAAGACTTTATGCATGGTTGAAACTTTTTTACAGACCAGAAGAAAAATTTGCTCTTTCTCTCTTGCTTTTGGACAAAAATAGGATATGGTGTTCACCATGAAGACCTCTCCTCATATCCCTGATGCGGACGTGCTCCGCCTGGAACAGACCCTGGACTACCATTTCCAGAACAGGGCTCTGCTCGAACGGGCACTGACGCACTCCTCCTACGCCAACGAATTCGGCCTTGGTGCAGCGCACAACGAGCGCCAGGAATTCCTTGGCGATGCTGTGCTTGAACTGTGCGTCTCCTGGGAGCTGTACAGGCGTTTTCCCAACACTAGAGAAGGGGACCTGACCAGACTGCGTTCGGCCCTTGTCAATACCGGCAGCTTCGCCAACAGGGCCCGCGAGATAGGCCTGGACCGGCTCCTGCTCCTTGGCCGCGGAGAAGAAAGCCAGGGCGGCCGCAAGCGGGATTCCGTGCTCAGCGACGTCTTTGAGGCCGTGCTGGCGGCCGTGTACGAGGACGGCGGCTTTGCCGCTGCTCAGCACACCGTCTCCTGTGTGTTTCGGCAGATCTGGCCGGAAAGTCCCGATGAAGGCAGAAAGGAACTGGATCACAAGACCTATCTGCAGGAATGTGTGCAGCACCTCTTCAATGGCGACAGGCCCGTCTATACCCAGGTTTCGGCCTCGGGCCCGAGCCATGCCCGCCAGTTCACGGTGGAAGTTCATCTGCCCGACGGCAGCCGATGTACGGCCGAAGGCACAAGCTGCAAGAAGGCCGAGCAGAGTGCCGCAGCTCTGGCCCTGGAGGAACTCTCCAGAAAGTATGGCGATGCCTTTCGCCCAAACGTCCACCACAACGAATAATCAAGCGAAGAATCGCAGCGAAGACTGGCCGAAGACGCTGGCCAGCGCCTGATTTCTGCCAGGGGCAGGATGCGAAAGGGGCAGGAAGGGCACCTTGTGCCGCTCTTCCTGCCCCTTCGTGTTGCCTGATCTGCTCTTCGAGTTTTTGACGTGCAAAACTACATGATAGAAAAAGAGTGTCCTGAATAAGGTTAGTTGCAATTTTTTATGTTGAATAAATTTTTGTCACTTGTTTTTCTGATATACAGGAATAAAGAGTCCTTTTCTCAAAATTAATAATATACATACAAAATTTAACAAAATCCGCGGAATTCCCCACGCGTGAGCGTGGGGATGGATAGCGGGGCCGAATGTCAATTCGGCCGCATT
>CALVHF010000075.1 GCA_944327295.1 uncultured Desulfovibrio sp.
AGTCCCCTGGAGCAGGAGCTGCACGACGGTGACCGCCTGGCCCTCTTTCCGCCCGTGGGCGGCGGCTAGGCCCAGGGCACAATCGTGCCTCAAGGTTCTGCCAGGGCAGCCCAGGGGCCGCCGTAAAGACCCAGTGCCGGAATCCCGCACGGGACAGTGTCTGTGCGACCGTCTGGCCCATCTGGACGGCCTGGCCTGTCTTGAGCACGTCTGTCCCATCCTTGGCCCGGCACTGGCACATCAGTGCAACGCCAGTGTGCCTGTCCCCTGTCCATCCTGAAAACAGAAATGCAGGGGACCCTTTGTCGTTTTCTGTCGATTTTTGTCGCTTGCAGAGAAGAGGATCGCCATGGCTCCGACCTGCCACGAGTTTCACGAGTTTTTGGCCGCGCACTTTCCTCAAACGTGGACGGCTGCCGGGCGCAAGGCACAGGCAGACCTGTCCCGATCCGAGCCCCTCTTTGTAGAAGACCGCTGCATCAGGGCCTGGGCCCTGGCCCAGGGGCAGCCTGTCCCCGAGGCCCTGCCCGAAGTCATGGCCTCCCTGCTGGAACTCGATGTCTGGCCCGAGCGCTTCAGGCAAAACTGCGGCGCGTATACGGCAAGGCAGATGCAGTGCCTTGTGCGCACCAGGGTGGCCATTGCCGGCGTGGGCGGTCTGGGCGGTCATGTGACCGAGCTTCTGGCCCGCCTGGGCGTCTGCCACTTCACTCTCTGCGACAGGGACGTCTTTTCGGAAAGCAATCTGAACCGGCAGGCCTTCTGCACGCAGAAGGTGCTGGGCTGTCCCAAGGTGGACGTGGCCGCAGGGTTTGTCTCCGACATGGCCGACTATGCCAGGGTGCGCACCCTGGCATTGACCTTGAACGACGACACCATGGCAGACTTTCTTGCCGGCGCAGACCTTGTCTTCGACTGCCTCGACAACCTGGCCGCCAAGATGCAGCTGGAGAAAGCCTGTCAGGCCGCAGGGCTGCCCTTTGTGCACGGCGGCGTGAGCCTGCAGGAAGGCCTGGCACTGGCCAGTCCGGCCCATGGCGCGGCAGGCCTAGAGCTTCTCTACGGAAACAGCGCTCCCGAACAGCCCGTACGCCAGCCTGTCTCCGTGCTGGCCGTCACGGGCACGGCCTGCATGATGGTCTCCCTGGGGATGCGGGTGCTCTTCAAGCAGCTGGAGAACCCGATGAATGCTCGAAAAGAGGATCGGCAAGCCCTGCGCCTGACACCGCTCTACCACCTGGACTGCGGGCAGCTGGAGCTTGAGACCTTCGAGCTTGGCAGCTGACGCCTCGCAAGGGCCGCAGCAAAAAAACACGAATCAGAAACAAGACAGGAAGAGCCGCTCCTTTTGGGGCGGCTCTTCGTGCTGTCAGGGAAGCGTTGTGCATGCGCCCTGACAGCTCTCAGTCTGTGCCGGCCTGTCAGCGGCCCTCGTATTCCCAGACCACTTGGCCTGTCTTCTCTGTTCCGTAGCCGCCCATGGCAGCCACCTGATCCAGGAATTCCTGCGAGCGGATGGTAGCAAGCAGGGCCTGCATGCGGCTGTCCTTGAAGAAGCGCTGCGGGATGACGAGATCGTATTCCTCCACGCCAATGGGGATGAAGTCCAGGCCCAGGGCCCTGGCCGAGGCCAGCACGCCAAGGCCTGTGTCGGCCCGGCCGCTCAGCACGGCCGCAGCCACGTTCATGTGGGTGAACTCCTCGTCCCTGTAGCCTCTGATGGCCTGGGCCTTGAGCCCCTCCTGGCCAAGGAGGCAGTCGAGCAGCACTCTGGTGCCGCTGCCGCGCTGGCGGTTGATGAAGGTCACGTCCTCGCGCACCAGATCGCGTATGCCCTCTATGTGCAGGGGATTGCCGGGACGAACCATGAGGCCCTGCACGCGGTCCACAAGGCGCAGCAGCACCACGGGCTCGCTTATGCTGTCCCTGATGGCCTGGCGGTTGTAGACGCCGTCCTCCGGGTTGAGCAGATGGGAGCCTGCCAGATGGCACTGATGGCGTTCCAGGGCCTGCAGGCCGCCCAGGGAGCCCACGTGCACGGAGGTGAGGCTGCAGGCAAGAGAGGTGCGCCGGCGCAGCAGGCTGTCCAGCAGATCCAGGGTATTGTCGTGGCTGCCAATGGCCAGCAGGGCAGAGCGTATCTTTTCCTGCGGCCGCAACAGGGCCACGCTGACCGCAGTACCTGCGTCCAGGCCCTCGCTGGCCGCCGGAATGGTGAGCATACCGTCGGCGCGGCTCAGGGAGGTCACCGTGCCTGCGCCCCTGGCCAGGGGCACGGCCATGACCGTGCCGTCCACGTCGCCCAGCTTGACGCGTATGCGCTCTTCCATGCCCGGTCTGGAGGGCAGGGGCTGGCAGAGCCTGGCCTCAATGGTTGGGCGTGCGGGATTGAGTGTGTGCTGCAGCCTGGCGAGCAGGGGCAGCAGAAATTCCTCCACCACAATGGTGGCTGAGACCGGGTAGCCCGGAGCGCCGATCACGGGGTGTCCGTCCACCAGGCCCAGTACGGCCGGCTTGCCGGGCATGACCGCTATGCCGTGGACCAGGAGCGTGCCCAGGGTCTGCAGCACATGGGCGGTGTAGTCCCTGCTGCCTGCCGAGGACCCCGCGTTGAGGAGGACAATGTCTGCGCCCTCGGAAAGGGCCTTGCGCACGGCCTTTTGCAGAAGATCCGGATCGTCCGGCACAATGTCGCATACCCTGGCCGTGGCGCCGGCCTCTTCCACCAGGGAGGCAAAGATGAGCGAGTTGAACTCCGGCCAGCAGCGGCCCTCGCAGAGATCCTCCTCGCGGGCCTGCATGAGCGGCACGATCTCCGAGCCGCTGGGAATGATGGCCACAACAGGCTTTTTGCAGACCGGAACGGAGAGAACGCGGGCTGCGGCCAGGGCGCCGATCTCGTAGGGCCCTATGCGGGTGCCCGGAGCGAGCAGAATCTCCGAGTGCACCATGTCCTCGCCCAGCTTGCGCACATGCTGCCAGGGAAAGGCGGCGCGCTCTATGCGCACGCTCTCGCCGGACGGAGAGGCCACCAGATTTTCGATCATGATGACCGCGTTGCAGCCCTCCGGCAGCTTCTGGCCGGTGTTGATCCAGAAGGCCTGGGTGCCCACCTGCAGATCCAGGGGATGGCGGGTGCTGGCGCTGAAGGTTGTCTCGGCCTTCACGGCAATGCCGTCCATGGCTGCGGCATGGAAGGGCGGCGAGGAGAGGGCTGCCTGCACAAGGCGCGAGGTGATCCTGCGTCGGGCCTCGGGCAGGGGCACTTCTTCCTCCTGCAGGGCAAGGCCCGACTTGTCAATGGCCGCAAACCATAGATCCCTGGCCTCGGCCAGGGGTTTCAAATCAAGATAGGTATTGCGCTTCTGGCCTTTTTCCAGCCGGCGGGCAATGTCCTTTCCGGCATCGGTTGCCTGTACTGTCATGTGTCAGTTCCCCCTACTGCAAAAGTTCCACCTGAACGAGTTCGCCCTCGTAGAGCCCCTCGCTCTGTTCCGGGCACAGCACAAGACCCGTGGCCCTGGTCAGGCTGGAGATGCAGCCCGAGGGCGAGGTAATGGGCACGGCCTGCCAGGCAACCTGCACCCTGTCGCAGCAGGCTTCGGGCTGCTCCAGAGGTTCGAGCAGGACCCTGATGCAGTCCCTGCGGCCCTGGGCCGAGGCAATGGGCCGGGAGAGCCTGGCCAGCACATGGCCCTGCAGCATGTCGACGGGTCCGCCCTGCAGGTGGCGCAGGAGGGGCCGCACAAAGGTGCGCGCACAGACAAGGGCGCTGGCCACGTGGCCTGGCAGACCCACCAGGCAGACGGATCCGCGCCTGGCCAGGATGAAGGGCTTGCCGGGGCTCAAGGCCACGCCGTGGCAGAGCAGGGCCTTCTCGTCGCCCTGGCAGAAGGCGTCAAGGGTGTGATCGCGCATGCCGGCCGACGAGCCGCCCGAGACGAGCACCACGTCAAAGGAAGCGCACAGCCTGTTCACAAGGTCGCCGAGCGTGCCTTCGTCGTCGCGCAGAAGGCCCGCAAAGGTCACCTCCGCCCCTTCCTCGCGGCACAGGGCGGCAATGCTGTGGGCATTGACATCGCGGATCTGGCCTGCTGCAGGGGTGGTGTCTGCTGGCACGACTTCGTCGCCCGTGGAAATCAGGGCCACCCTGGGGCGCCGGGCCACGGCAACCTGCATATGACCCAGGGCAGCCAGCAGGCCCACGTCCTGCGGCCGCAGGCGCTGGCCTCTTTTCAGGCAGAGCATGCCCTTTTGAACGTCCTCGTCCCGGGCCAGCACATGGTCCCAGGGCGCCACGGAGCGGGTGAGTTCCACAAGATCCCTGCCGGCCGGGCGGGAATATTCCACCATGACCACGGCATCGGCGCCGTCGGGCAGCATGCCGCCTGTCAGAATGGGGGCTGCCTCGCCAGGCTGCAGGGGCCGGGTGACATCGACGCCCATCTGGCAGGGCTCGGTCAGGGTGAGCAGGGCAGGCTGGCTTTCGCCTGCTCCGAACACATCCTGGGCCCTGACGGCAAAGCCGTCTACGGTCGACCGGCAAAAGCCCGGCACCTCCTGATCCGAGACGAGATCATTGGCCAGATAGCGGCCGCAACTCTCGTCCAGGGGCACAAGGTCCGTCTCTTCCGGCACGGGAAAGGTCCCGAGGGCTGCAAGGACCTCGGGGACAGACTGCAATTTGAGAAAGGGCTTCATCAGTTTTGTTGCACAGCTCGCGCAGATCGGCGCAGTGCAGGGGCCTCTTCCCGATGCTCGCGGGGCCGAGGGCCGCAAGGGACGAGCGCTTCTTTCGAAGAATGCTTGAGAGCACTCCTTGTGCGAGAGCTGATGCTCCTCCTTGTGCAAGAAATTATGTTCCCGGTCCGGGTTTGCAGTGCAAGGAGCTATTGGGTTCAGGGATCACTTTGGGCAGGGCGTGTACCCCGAGACAGGCCAACCGTGACAGACCAGGGAAGAGAGACCGCTCCCGAATGGGGCGGACAGGCCGCATTGTGCCCTTTTTGCCGGCTTTTGGAAAGCCTTGCGGGCGCATCCGAAAGAGCAGGAGAGGGACGCACAAGAGCTTTGGGAAAAAGGAAGACCGGAGCAGTACTTCTGTGCAGGAAGCAGTGCTCCGGTCTGTGAGTCTGGGAATCCTTTTGAGTCAGGTCAAGATTCCAACAAATGTAGGCGTGGAATATACGGAAATTATAAACGCCGTGTCATAATCCCTTTGAGTCAGGTCAAGATTCCAACAGCACCCCGAAATATACAGCTCCTCCCGGAGGCTTGCAAGCCCATTTTCGCGAACCTCTCCAGTCAGTCGCCTGATTTGTCGGACAAACGGGAAGCAGTTTCTGTAACACACGGTTATTATTGATAAAATATCGTGCGCGAACCTGTTTTTGTGATATTTAAATTTTATTAGTAATATCAAGACATTATAAAAAGTGGCTCGTTGTGCTCCGAGGTTCGCGCATGCAGGCAAAAATTCGTCAAAAATACTGTCCTGACAAGGCCGGATCAGTGTCCATGTCCTCGTGCATTTGAGAAAGGGCTTTACCAGAAGTTGCCCCCGTGTCCTTTTTGCAGGGGGGCAGACAGCTCACTCCCCTGAGGCGATTTGGCGGGATGGCCCGATGGGGCAGATGGGCCTGATGGCAGCATGGCAGGGCCAGAGGAAGCAGACGGCAATACTGCCGGCCAATGCTCGGAAAAGGGCCTGCCTTCGCAGACAGTGGCGGCAGATCCAGGAGAGGCAGACAGCACCTGACAAAGGCTTAAGAGGGGGATTGTGTCCCTGCCCGCAACGCTCCCCGAAGCGCCAAAAAAAGAGAGCCAGCATGGTATACACACGCACGCCATGCTGGCTGAAAGATTGCAAGGGCCAGAGCCTTTGTTCAGAGGAAGCCCCTCCCTTTAGGCACGAATGTGCAGCAGGCCGCGCACAGCAATCACTGCCCAGGCTGGCTCACGTCGCGCACAGGGCTTTCCGGCCTGCCTGAAGCCTTCAGTTCTGCATACCAGAGGGGATTGTGTTCCCGGACGTGCTCCAGGGGAACCATGCCCGTCAGCATGGAACGAAGGGCCGGGCCTTCACCCGGAGCCAGGGCTGCCATATAGATATGGATGGGCAAAAGGATGGCCATGAGGGCGGCACAGGCAAAGTGGAGCACCAGGCACCACTGCAGCACAGTCTGCGACACCGCCCAGGCGGCGTCGCCAGAGAAATAGCCCATGAGTATTCCGGTTGCCACCAGACCAAGACTCGAAAGAACGGCCATCACGGCGACCATCTTCTGCCCTGCGTTGTAGAAGCCCTGGGGCGGCAAAACAGGATTGATGCCAAGCCTCCGGGTTCTCCTGGGGCCAAGCACAAGCCAGAGCCCCTTCCTGACACACCAGGCAAGATCGCTTTTCCCCTGAAAGCGCGTGATCTCGCGCAAGAAGGGCAGGACATCGCTCCTGGCACAGAACACAATGTACAGGGCATAGACAAGGCACCATATGGTCCCCACAGCCAGATGCGCGACAAGCAGACCACGCTGCCCGAAAATCCCCTGCCAGAGATCCTGCCACCACTGGTCAATGGGCTGCATATCGCCGCTGAGCAGGGCAAAGCCTGAAAAAAGCAGGAAAATCCAGCAAAAGGCATTGAACCAGTGCATGAAAATGGCAGATTGAGTGTGGCGACGAATCATGACTGCCCCCTGTGATCCTCTGCTGTCCCTTCTTCCCGGGCCCTGTTCGAAGCCCTGTGGCCTGCCGCGTTTGCGGCGGGTTCTTCCTCTTCCCTTGCCGAAGGCCAGAGCAGCTGGCGCACAAAGGTTCCCCCAAGGGCTGCCAGCACAAGACCACCAATCCAGGTCACTGCCTTGGCCATGGGACGCATGGCTTCCACCGGTCTGCTCTCCGTGGGACCCTCGGGAAGAATCTCGGGTGTTGTGGCGTCAAGGTAGGTCAGCGTTGGCCGTGCTCCGCTGTTTTTCGGGATCACATGGATCGGCTTGCGTGTGGCAAGAACGCCTGCGACCTCGGACCCCGGATCGTCCGCATCGCCAAAAATGCGGCAATGGGTGGGACAGACGGCCACGCAGGCGGGCACTTCCCCGGGTGTGCTCCCCTGACAGTAATCGCATTTGTCGGCAGTGCCGCTTTGCGGGTTCAGAAAGCGTGCGTGGTAGGGACAGGCCTTGATGCAGCTGCCGCAGCCTATGCAGCGCGAGACATCGATCTTTACACTGCCGTCACTGTCCTTCCAGGTGGCGGCTGTGGGGCAGGCGCGCACGCAGCTCGGATCGTCGCAGTGCATGCAGGTGCCAGGCTGGAAGCGAAAGCCCGCCGGGGCCGTGCTGCAGGCTGTTTCCCGGATCCAGTTGCGCGCAAGACCGTAGGGGACATGATTTCTCTGCTGGCAGGCTATGATGCACGCCTTGCAGTTCATGCACCGTTCCGAGTCTATGGCCATGATATAGTGTGCCATACGGACCTCTTATCAGATTTTGCGCAGACGACAGCCTGTGCCGTTGTGCTGGGCAGAGATGCGGTCCCAGCTGTTGGGCAGGATGTCGCAGATGGAGGGACTGCAATTTTCCCTGACAGGCGTTGTCCTGCAGCAGTTGGCAGGGGTAAAGACAAAGTCCGGCCGCACATTCTCGCTGATCTCCACCAGGGCTTCCAGGCCTCCCACTGCCGTTTCCAGAAGGACGCGATCGCCCTCCTGCAGACCAAGGCCTGCGGCAGTTTTGGGATGGACCTGCACAAAGCGTCCATTGGAAAACTGGCCCATGGAATGGGTGAAGTTCGTCAGGGTCTGCTGCCAGTGCCACAATTGCTTGCCCTGAAGCAGGATGAGGGGAAAGTCCTTGCTGGCCTTGCGCCCCAGAGGGTGTCCCTTGGGGTAGGTCCAGCGATTGATGCCGCCAAAGACCCTGTCCTGCACGCGCATCTTTCCGGAAGGGGTCAGAAGCCTGCCCTCGCTGAAGACGGTGCCCTTGCGCTCCGCTGCGCCCTGCTCGTATATCGGCCACACCAGGGTGGACGAGGCTTTCAGGCGCTCCATGGTGATGCCCTTCCAGGAGGGCACATGGGCCTGCATCATGCGGCAGATGTCCTCTGGCCCCTCGAAATCCGGATAGCGGCGGGGGTCCACCAGGCGTCCCACATCACGGTAGAATTGCCAGGCAGGCACACAGGATCCCGGGGCCCTGACAATCTGCTCTCTCCAGGCCAGCTGATTTTCGTTGCCGTAGCCGCAGCCCGCGCTTTCCGGACCGAAGGCAGCGGGAATGAAGAGGGTCGAAACTTCGGATTCCTCGTCCAGGAAAAAGCCCATGTGCACAACAAAGGGCACCTTTTCTATGGCCTTGCGCACGCCCCGGGCATCCGGGTAGCGGCGATAGCTCGAGTTGAGGAAAAGGATGTCCAGGCGCCCTTTTTCCATGGCCAGGCGGATGCGGCGGAAATTGAGCTTGGGCGTGGCGTTTTCGCCGAAAAAGTGATCCACAAGCTCGTCAATGCCGCCGGGCTTGCCGCTCTGGAAGGTGAGCATGCCCTTGCCCTGGCCGATGAGATTGTCGCGCAGGGCCTGAAGCAGAATGATGGAGCGCACGGTCCCTATGCCATTGCTCTGCCTGGACAGGGAGCCCCCGAGCCAGACAATGGTGCGCTCGCTTGCGGCCAGGGTCTCGTAGAATGTGCCGAGTTCTTCCTCGGAAATGCCGGTAATGGAGGCCACCTTGTCCATGGTGGCGGAGGCGGACTGCGGTTTCAGATTGTCAAAATCCTCGATCTGGAAGCGGGCCCGCTCCTCGTTGTAGGCCCCCTTGTTCAGAATGTAGGCTATGGCTCCCAGGGCCAGCATGCCGTCCGTGCCCGGCACAGGGCGAAGCTGCTGGCTGCACCACATGCTGGTGCGCGTCTTGCGGGGATCCACGTAGACAATTTTGACCCCCTGTTCCCTGGTCTTTGCCAGCCAGCGGGTATAGGGCGGATAGAGATCGCTCACGTTGGCGCCCCAGAGGACCAGGGTCCGGGCATTGCAGATATCGTCCACCTGGGTTGTACCGCTGTTGACTCCCAGCATGTCCCCCAGCATGTTGGACGCTGTGGAGACACAGGTTTCGCCGGGGGGCAGGGCCTGAACGCAGCCCACGGTGCGCAGGGCCATGAGCGCTGCCACCTCGGATTCCAGACAGTCCCACAAGGGCATGGTCATGGCAACGCGGTTTCCCGCCTTGTCCCCATGCCTTTGCACAACGTCCTTCATGCGATCGGCGACCATGCCAACGGCTTCCCTGTAGGAAATCCTGCGCCAGCTGCCGTTGGCCTCGTGGTACATGGGTTCGGTGATGCGGTAGGGACTGTTCACAAGCTCGACCATGGACATGCCCTTGGGGCACATCGCACCCCCTGTCCAGTAATTGTCGGCATCGCCCGTCAGGGAGACAATCCTGCCGCCCTGGACACGGGCCTTATAGGTGCAGCGCACCTGGCAAAAGGGACAGTATCCCTTGATCTCGAAAACTCTCTGTGCTGGCCCGGCCACGTGGCCTATGGCTTCTGCCCTGGTGCCGGATCCGGCAATGGCCGCACCTCCTGCGAGCAGCGCTGCAGAAAGCTTGAGAAAATTTCTTCTGGAATAGGCGTCTTGCATGCTTTGGGGGACCGTTCCACTCCCCGAAGAGAAAGAGAAAGACGGATGGGTGCAGGAGAAGGCCTTCTCCCGCACCCATCCGGACAAAACGTCAATTTATCCAATCAGACAGGTTACTTGAACACGTCCTTGCCCTTCAGGAATTCATCATACATGGCGCCATACCAGCGGCTGATGAAGTGCACTGTGGAGCGGCAGGCCTTGCTCACGACAAGGTCGATGTTCTTGCCTTCGGCACGCGTGGCAAGGTTGCCTGTCTTGGCCTTGGCTGTTTCCACATGCCAGGCCTTCACGGTGGTGCCGTCAAATTCGTCAATGACAATCTTGAATTGACCGTTCGGACCAACAAACACGTTGTTGGCTCCGCCATCCAGCACGATTGCTTCCCTGTTGGCAATCATGACTTCGTGCGGATAGGTGCAGGTCGCTCAGGTCTCGGGGCGCGTCAGGAACCGCGGATCCGGTCCCCAGGGCGCGCCGTTCTGAATGTCAATGACATCCGAATAGGCAACAAGAGACACCTTGCCGTCCTGGAAGGGATTGCCGGGACGGATATTGAGGTGCACAAGATACTTGCCGCTTTCGGACACCAGGTAGCACTTGTCGCGCTCGACCATGGACTGCATGAGCCAGTGGGCGTTCTTGGGATCAATGTAGAGCTTCTTCGTGGTCACGACACCGCCAGGCTCGGAAATGGTCACCTCGCAGCTTTCGCCAGCGACCTTGTCCACACGCACAGTGGCGTTGCCGAGCTTGAAGACATCGTCGTTGCCGTATGTTCCCACGACCGGGGCAGCAGAGGACATGTAGATGTCCGTGCAGCTGTCTGTGCCGAATTCGCGCACGTAGACATTATTGTTTTCGTCAATCCTGTCCACGATGACGTAGGTACGGCCCACGCTCGACACATTGCTGCCGTAATCGAAGCGGGAAAGATTGTTCTCCTCGTCGGGCACGGTATGACCCACAGGCTGGGCCGTGCCATGCACCATGGCGCCGTTGGCCGCGTCATTGGAGATGCTCCTGCCCACCTTGACGGGGAAGGAGGATCCGTAGAAGTTGCCGGTGGTCTTCAGCACCTTGAAGACGGCTTCCTTGCCGTCTTCAAGACCGTAGGTCGTCCAGCCCTCTATAGAGGCAAGGGTCCAGCCGCGGGACTTGTCCGCATTGCTTGTGATCACATCCCCCACCTTCATGACCACGTCCCTTGTCACATCGCGCACATAGCGATCGACAATGACGCGATAGGGTGCTCCAGCCATGGTAATCGGTTCGTTGTCGAACGGATACCAGTTGCTGGAACGGGCAGTGGAATACAGACCTTCAGGCGGAATGATGATCTTGCCATCCTTGATGTAGCTTTTGCGGATCACGATACCATCGTTGATGGTGCGAACCTGGCCGGTCAGGGTTTTCTCGCGGCGATTGTTCACCATGCCTATGAGCTTGGCCACAACAGCCGCATTCTTGGCCGGGGCTTGCATGGCCGCACTGCCTTCGACAGGCGGCACACCGGCGAGGGCGTCACTGGCAAGCTGGGGCACAAGAAGGCCTGCGGCAAGCAGGCACACTGTGGAGAGCTTGCCAAGGCCCTTCAGTGAAAAAGTGGTCATACAGACTCCCTAAAACAATACGGGAACTGTTCCTTGTTGCGGGCAGGACAATGGGGTGGCTGCCCGCAAGGAACGACAGGAAAGGTGCGACCTCTTTCCTGAAAGAACCGTGCAGCCGTTCAGGAAAAGGAGG
>CALVHF010000076.1 GCA_944327295.1 uncultured Desulfovibrio sp.
AGAGACCAATGGTGAGTCAAACCTTATGGAGGAGATAGCTGACTGGAAAACGTGTACAATGAAACACGGACTCCTGTCGCTTCTCGAAATAATGGAGTGCCTCAGAGCCAAGAAAGCCTTGTTTAGAAACCGTCCAGAAATTACTCAATCGCTTTTATGAACTGCATCGGCTCTAGTTCCGCCTCTGACTCTGATAAATGCGTTCAAATGAAACCAAGTTATTTCTGGACAAATCCTTAGTTGAACCGCCGTGATACGTGAACCGTACGTCCGGTGTGTGGGAGGTTGAGGCGAGCGATCGCCCCCGCCTACCCGATCTTGTGCAAAGGCTGTGGTCGGAAAGGATGTTTCACGTGAAACATTTCGGCATCGTTCTCGGCTCATGCCTCAGGTGGAGGAAGGCAGCTCCAGAAATCAGTTTTGGCTGGCACTCCATACGGGTGCAACAGGGCGCAGGAGAAAGGTTTTGCTGCCAGGGGAAGGAGCCATAAGGACTGCTCCCTTGCGGAAGCTGGCCGATGGGGCTGCCGGAGTTTTTTGAGGGGCAGTCTCTTCCTTCTTCACAATGGACTGGGCTAGCTTCAGGACAAGTTCCTGAACCGAACGATGCTGCGAAGTGGCGGCCAGCTCCCTTTGAGGACCCCGGACAGCAATGGGATCTACGGCAAAGCCATTCCAGGGGGCAGTACCAGCAATCCACGAAGAGCGTTCCTCTGCAGCAGGTGCTGTGGCAGGCAAGGCAATGGGCGCAACCGCGTGCAGGGGCATGGTCGATGTGTCGGCAGGCAGAGGCTTTGCCCCGATTTCGTGAGGAAGATCTGCCTGCGGATGCTTTTTGCCCAGAGAAGCCGGTCTTGGACGCGGAGTCATCAGCAGAGGAGGTTCGGGATCGAGAAAGGTTTCGTTCATGTAGTCGCTGACACTCACAAAGCGCTGACAGCCTCCGGCCCTGAGCTGGGCGACAATGCGGGGCAGATCGTCAACGGTCGTCTTGTGAATGTCATGAAAGAGAAAGATGCCCCGCAAATGTCCCGGAGTGGCAACCTTGCCGCTGGCATTCACGAGCTTGGTATAGTCTTCGGGCAGGTGCTTCCAGTCCAGGGTGTCATAGGACCAGGTCACGACCCGCAGGCCGAGCTGCTTGGCAATCTCGACAACCTTGGCATCCTTGGCGCCATAGGGAGGTCTGAAGAGAACGGGTTCGGCACCCAGGGAACGCAGTATGTCATTGGTTCTGCTCAGTTCCTCTATCCTGCGCTGCAGTGAAATGTGCTTGAAGTTAGGATGTGAAAAGGAGTGGCTTGCAACCTCATGTCCCTCTTCAGCAACACGGCGGACAATATCGGGATAATGCTGGGCATTTTTACCAAGCATGAAAAATGTTGCCGTTATCTCGTAGGCGTCGAGCATGTCGAGAAGGTGTGGCGTATAAACGGATGGTCCGTCGTCAAAAGTAATGGCGCAGAGGTTTTCTCCCATGCGCTGGCTGGTGATTTGTGCTCCCGTGTATGGAGAAAAGTCGCCTGAAGACAGATCGGAAGGGAGCGTGGCAGATGGTGTCGCAGATGGTGCCACAACAGACGAGCGGGACGATGAGGTGGGACGTTGAGAGGATATGGCAGATGGGCCGAAAGAGCTGGATGGACCGGACAAGTCTGGCGCATCCAGCGCGCTGGCAGGGGTTGTACACAGCAAAAAAAGCAGCAGGGGACTGAGAAGGGGACGGAAGGGCATGACGACCTCAAGAGAAAAATGAACACATCCTGATAAGCCCTCTGTAACAGTTTTTCAACAATAATTTCGAGGGCTGTAAATATAACATCTTAAAAAAATATTATTTTTTTTTCGAGTCTCTGCTCAGCTGCCACTTTGCAGAATCTTGTCGAAACGGTACGAACACCCTGAGCAGGAAGGGATGGCGGCCAGATGGGACGAACATCAGTGCTCCTGTGAAGAAAAGGGACATGGCCCTCTCCCCTGCCCACTGCCTGTCCCGCCTTGTCAGTCTTCCCAGTGCCGGATCTCCGGTGTGTCACGAAAAAAATTTTCAGAAGCTGTGTCTGAAGTATTGACAGGTGCGGTCGATTCTGAATAGTATAAATTCTTGCGTTGGGCAGTTAGCTCAGCTGGTAGAGCATCGCCTTCACACGGCGGGGGTCGCAAGTTCAAGTCTTGCACTGCCCACCAGCACACTGCGGAACGGTAGTTAAGACGGTTATAACGCCGGCCTGTCACGCCGGAGGCCGAGGGTTCGAGTCCCTTCCGTTCCGCCACACACTGCACTGAACAGAGCATATCCCCGAGTTGATCCAGGATATGCTCTTTTTTCTTTTCCGAAACGGTTTACAGGCCGGTTCCGAAGCTTCGGCCTGCAGAGTAGAAATGCCTTTTTTGCCCAACGTGATATTTTCTGAAAAAGTGGGCGACAAAGTGTTGACAACGAAGCATGTCATACGTACTATGCCTCCTTGCGTTGGGCAGTTAGCTCAGCTGGTAGAGCATCGCCTTCACACGGCGGGGGTCGCAAGTTCAAGTCTTGCACTGCCCACCAGCACACTGCGGAACGGTAGTTAAGACGGTTATAACGCCGGCCTGTCACGCCGGAGGCCGAGGGTTCGAGTCCCTTCCGTTCCGCCACAAAGAATGTTCAGGGCTTTATTGATTCACCGTGGTCAGTAAAGCCCTTTTTTTGTTGTCTCCGGGAAGGCGCACAGCAGCTCCTGCAGTGCCTGACCAAAAGGATAGACCCTCCCAGCATTCTCCGTGCAGGAGTATGCCGGGAGGGTCTGTGCATTGCGGGAGCAGTACCCCGGGAAAGTCTGAGCTGTGCGACTCTGCGGGAATCTAGCGGGCGCCCTTGGGGAAGAGGACAACACCTATGGTCTTAAGAATGATGGTGATGTCGAGAAGGATGGAGATGTTCTTGATGTAATAGAGATCATACTCAAGCTTACGCAGGGAGTCTTCCACCGAGGCTCCGTAGGGATAGCAGACCTGGGCCCAGCCGGTGAGTCCGGGTTTGACCGTATGGCGCAGGCTGTAATAGGGAATTTCCTTCTTGAGGTTTTCCACGAAGGTCATGCGTTCCGGTCTCGGACCGATGAAGCTCATGTCGCCCTTGAGAATGTTCCAGATCTGGGGAAGCTCGTCTATGCGGACCTTGCGGATGAAGCGGCCCACACGGGTAATGCGGTCATCATGCTCCTTGGCCCAGACCGCACCGTTTTTCTCTGCATCCGTACGCATGGAGCGGAACTTGTAGACCGTGAATTCCTTTTCAAAGAGTCCTACCCTGTCCTGCTTGTAGATGATGGGGCCCTTGGAATCCAGGCGAATGGCAATGGCTGTCAGAAGCATGATGGGAGCTGCAGGGATGAGCAGCACGATGGAAATGAGGACGTCCAGTGCCCTTTTGAGACGGCGCAGCGAACCTCTGGTATTGAGATTGAAGCCTTCGTTCTGCAGGAGCCATTCTTCCGTGATCTGCGAGATGGGCAGGCTCTTGACTACGTGTTCATAGAAGCTGCGGATATCAACGACCATGGCACCGTGGAGCTTGGCTTCCAGCAGGGCATGGGCAATGTCGTCGTCAATAGGAGCATCGGGCAGGAGCAGAATCATGGTTGCTCCGTGTTCCTTGGCAGCTTCCAGAACATAGAACGGAGCTCCGAGGCAGGGGCCGGCATCGGGATCCATGTCCTTTTCGCCGACGTAGCCTATGATCTTTGCCTGGGGCAGTCCTTCGTTGAGCAGCTGGCGTACCTTGCCCGCCCTGTCCACACCGACAAGCAGGATGCGTAGGGGGTGCGTCACCCTGTCTGCATTGCGGTAATAGATGTAGCGCCAGGAAAGGCAGAGGATAAAGGAGAGAGCAAAGAGCAGGCTGATGGTGCTTCTGTCAAAGCGCCAGTGCTGGAAGGCATAGGAGGCTGTTGCCGAGCTGATAATACCGAGAATGCAGGCAACGGCAACTCTGCCTATGGTCTCCTTGAAATCTTCATTGCCTACATTGTAGACGTCCAGAATGTAGAAGAACAGAAGATAGAAGAAGAAGGTAAAGAGGCAGGCGCCTGTGTAGTCTTCAAATATGTTCAGACCTGGGAGAATAGTAAGAAGTTCACAGGCAAAGAGAGCAATGAGGATGCACAGAAAGTCGATGGCCTGCAGCAGACCTCTGCGATAATTACTTATCATGGTTGTTTCCTTCAAAGGGGGAAGCAGGGACGTGCATATCCTGCAGTATCCCTGTGGCAACAACGTGTGCGTCAAAAGTATGTTCGGCCAGTTCCCTGCCCCGTCTGCCCATGGCCTGCAGAAGCTCGGGCTGGCAGATAAAGCGCTCCATGGCCTCGGCCAGTGCGGCCGGGTCCTTGCTCGGCACAAGAAATCCATTGTCCCCATTGGTCACGGCTTCCCGGCATCCGGGAACGTCCGTGACGAGACAGGCCCTGCCCATGCTCATGGCTTCCATGATGGCCGTGGGGATGCCCTCTCTCCAGGAGGCAAGAACCACAACGTGGCTGTTGCGCACATAGGGAACCACATCACTGGTCGCACCGAGGTATTCCACTGCGCCCTCTTCCTTCCATTGCTGCAGCTGTTCATCGGAGATGCTGCCCAGGCCCTGTTCACGGGGCCCCAGGATCTGGAAACGGCACTGGGGATATTTCTGCTTTACTCTGCGGGCAGCCTCTGCAAATTCGCAAAAGCCCTTGGCAATGAGCAGTCTGCCTACGGTGAGAAAGACAAGTCCCTGCGAGGTGTCAGGCAGTGGCTGTACGGGAAAGCGGACCGTGTCCACACCGGTTCCCCTGGCAAAGAGCACACGGGAAGCATCGGTCAGGATGCCGCAGGAACGGAAGAGCCGGGCATCGTCTCTGTTCTGAAAAAAGACACCTTCTATATGGGAGAGCGCAGTGCGGTACAGGACGACACTGACTGCGTGTACGATTTTCTTCAGAAAACTGTCTGCTTCAAAGGCATAGCCGAGGCCTGTGATGGTGGCATAGATATGGGGAATGCCAGCGAGACGGGCAGCAATGCATCCGTAGATGACCGGCTTTATTGTTGTGGCAAAGAGCAGGTCTATCTGTTCCTCGTGAAAAATTCGTTTCAGATCCAGAAAGGTCTGTACGTCACGCAAGGGGTTGATTCCCTTGCGATCCAGGGAATAATGACGGATACTTACACCCAGATTTTCGATATCCTTGTCACTTTTCTCGTCACCTTCAGGGACGAGACACAGGACGCTGTGTCCCCGGGTACGTGCCTCATTCATGAGCACGCGCCAGAAAAGAAAAACGGCCCGGGACTGATTGCCGAGTACACAGATGCGCATAGCCGTTCCTTGAGAGCCTGCCGCGCAGGCCGGGCTCGTGGGCTTGGTGGATTGGGCTTGAAGAACTGTCCTTGCGGACAGACAGGCAGGACATAATGCATCCATGCAAGAGGAGTTCCAGCCTGAGGATATTCGGGCATGTAAAACCTGTGCATTGCAAGGGGATGGCCCTGTCTCGTACTGAGAGTTGGCAAGCTCCTATCACAAGGCAGCCGCCCATGGGAAGGGGACCATACAACTGCTTGAAAACATGTTAAGAAAATTTCACGCTTTTGCCGGTCAGTACAGAGTCCCGAACACGGGGCAGCTGTAGGGAGCTGGATTTTTTCCCTGTCCTGTGCCAATGTTTTGAGCAGGCAATCATGATTCAGTCAAAACTTTACGAATATTTACGCTGGAGAGACATGGAGGAACAGGATGCCCGGCACCGGCTTCTGGAATCCGTGTGTGTCTGCATCCATTGCTTCTGCCCGTTTCTGCGGTCTTCAGGTGAGCCCCTGCAGAACGGATGCAGGGCGTGGCAGGCAATTCTTGTGCCTTTTTTGCCTTGAAAAACAGACACACGAGCAATGCCCTCTCCAAACAGAAACAGGAGAATATCTTATGCAGACCCATACATATGAACAGTTGTGTGCAGACATGCAGAAGGAGCCTTCCTGCTGGCTTGTGACAGGATGTGCCGGCTTCATAGGCTCCAATCTGGTTGAGCAGCTGCTCAAGCTCGGGCAGAGAGTTGTTGGTCTGGACAATTTTCTGACGGGCTACCAGAAGAACCTTGACATGGTGGAGGCTCTGGTCGGCCCCGAAGCATGGAGCCGCTTTACCTTCATCAAGGGAGACATCCGCGACATCGAGACCTGCCAGGCAGCCTGCAAGGGTGTGGACCACGTGCTCCACGAAGCAGCACTTGGTTCCGTTCCGAGATCCATAGAGGATCCCCTGCTGACCAACAGCTGCAACATCACGGGGTTCATCAACATGCTGGTGGCTGCCCGTGATGCCGGGGTCAAGAGCTTTGTCTATGCGGCCTCTTCCTCCACCTACGGCGACTCTCCCGAACTGCCCAAGGTGGAAGATCACATAGGACGCCCGCTCTCTCCCTATGCTGTCACCAAGTATGTGGACGAGCTCTATGCGGATGTCTTTGCCCGCTGCTATGACTTTACTCCGGTAGGCCTGCGCTATTTCAACGTCTTTGGTCAGCGTCAGGATCCCTTTGGAGCCTACGCGGCCGTCATTCCCCAGTGGTTTGCCTGCATGCTGCGCAAGGAACCTGTCTATGTGAACGGTGATGGCGAGACAAGCCGTGACTTCTGCTACATAGACAATGTTATCCAGGCCAATCTTCTGGCAAGCTTTGCCGAAGAAAAGGCCCGCAACGAAGTCTACAACGTGGCCTTTGGTCAGAGAACAACCCTGAATGAACTGTTCTACCTGATCAGGGAAGAGGTTGTGCGTCACAAGCCGGAAGTTGCCGAAATGGAACCCGTGCATCGCGACTTCCGTGCCGGCGATATCCGCCACTCTCTGGCCAACATAGACAAGGCAAGGAATATGCTGGGCTACAACCCGCACTATGACGTGCGTCAGGGACTGCGTCTGGCTGGAGACTGGTACGCTGCCAATCTCTAGACTCTGACGCCCGCCACGAACGTTGCTTTTCCGGGTTCTGTGCCCCTCTCTCGCTGACTGGGCAGGGGCATGAGCCTTTCAGACAAAAGGGAGATTTGTCTGCTTCATCTGGAGGATGTATGGCCGTTCGCAGAGTTTTCAAGTTTGCTTTACTGGGCCTTGGTTCCGCAATCCTTCTTCTCGTTGCAGCCTTCTTTGTCGCAGGTCCGACCATTTTGGAAAAGGTTCTTGCCTATGCAGACGAGGTCTCCCAGAAATCCACGGGCAGACCGCTGACCTTCAGTACCCCTCCCTCCATTTCCATCGTGCCGCTGGGCGTCCGCTTCGAAGGCGTGCGCTGGGGGGACGAGAAGTCGGATGTGTCCTTCTCGGCCAGGGGTGGCCATGCTTCTGTCAATCTGGGGTCCATCCTGAGCGGTGTGCCGCAGATAGAGGAAGTGCATCTGGAGGGGCCGGTTATCCATTACCGGCAGAGCGCCGCGCAGCCGCCCCAGTCCTTTGAACAGAAGGCTGGGGCCGAAGACGGTCAGCAAGCCTCCGAACCTACCGGCCAGGGTTTCCAGTCCCTGCCTGTTCAGCTTTCCCGTCTGGTCATGCAGGACGGCAAGGTTGTTGTGGATCTGGCCAGCGGCGACAAGGTGACGCTTTCCGGCATCCACCTGTCCGTGCGGGACATAGGGACAAACAAGGCCGGCGACGTCAAGTGCGATTTTGTGGCTGCCATGCAGAAGGTTTCCGGCGAATACATGGAAGCCAATCTTGCCCTGCAGGGCAGTGTGGACATGAAGCTGCCCCAGGTCCATGTATCCGCCCTGCAGCTTACGGTGAGCCCCATCTCCGGCCTGTATGATAAGAAGCTTGGACCTGCCAGCCTGAACTTTGCGGGCTCCTATGCCTTGGATACCCAGGCCTTCAAGGTGGAAAAGTGCGAAGTGTCCATACCCCATGCCAAGGCGGCGCTCTCTGGTGCGGGCAGTCTGAAGGACGTGATGGCCTTTGAAGGCGATCTTGCCCTGGACGCCTCTCCGGGAAAGATGAGCCAGGGCCTGAACGGCGTGCAGCATTTCACCCTGCGGGGCAAGACCATTGTCCGGGACACAGCCGTCGAGGTGCCTTCCTTTACAGCGTCCATGGACAAGATGCAGGCACGGGGCAATCTGTTGGCAGGGGGCGAACCTTTGCAGATAAAGGGTTCGCTTCACTGCGACACCTTGGATGTCAATGCCCTCATGGGCTCCTCGCAGGCCAGGGACGGAGCTGCAGACAAGCGCAAGGCTGCTGCTTCGGCAGAACAGGAGCCTGCGTCGGCCTCCACCAGCCTGCCTGTTGTGAACCTGAGTCTTGCCTGTGACACCATTCTTTATAATGGTGTGCGTTTGAGCAAGGTGCAGTGTACGGTCTCGGGCAAGGAAGGTCGCTATGCGATCTCGCCCCTGAAGGCGAGCATTGACGGGAGCGGTGTGCTGGATGGCCGGGCGGACATCAATCTGCCGGACAAGAGCTGGCGTACCTCCGGTTCCATCACAAATCTTGCTCTGAGCACCGTGCAGAAGGCTGCGGGCCAGGATTTCGGCATGGCAGGCAGTGGCAATCTACAGTGGAACCTGCGGGCGCAGGGCAGTGACGGCAGGGAAATTGCCGAGACCGCCAGTGGCAAGGGCCAGATAGCCCTGAGCAATGTAACCATTGCCGGTATCACTAGGGCCATCCGGAATACCAAGCAGCTGGCTTCGGTCGTTGTTCCCGAACGCATAGATCGCGTGACTGTGCCCTTCACTCTGGCAGACGGCCACTGCCGGTGGCAGGCCAGCCTGGACAGCAAGGGGCTGGACGGAACAGGTCAGGGCGACGTGAACTATCTGGCCAGGCGCATAGACGCAACGGCCGAAGTCCGCGTGCAGGGAAAGACCATTCCCCTGAAGATTCATGGGCCCCTGAGCGACATTTCCTACAGTGTTGATGTGGAAAAGCTCATGAAGAACATGGGACGGCAGTTGGTGGAAACACCCAGGAATGCCCAGGACGGCGTCAAGTCCCTTGTTCCCAGGGGAGGCAATCTGCTCAAGGGCCTTTTCTAGGCAAATCTGACAGGAACGGGAGAGGCGATCCCTCATATTCTTCAGACGGATATGAGAAGGCCTCTCCTGTCTTTTTGTATGCGACCCGCATTCCCCCGCCTGCAGACAGGGCTCTGGCAGTGCGGAACAATGAGAGAAGGAGAGTGCTATGAGTACCATCACCTGGCTCGGTCATGCAGCGTTCAAACTGGAAACCCCCGAGGTTTCCATACTCATCGATCCCTTTTTTACCGATGATAGGCTGGCAGCCCAGGCCGAAGCCGGCCGTGTGGATCTTGTCCTTGTGACCCACGATCATGCCGATCATACAGGATCGGTTACAGACATCTGTCGGCGGACGGGCGCGCAGCTCGGAGCCATAGTGGGAACGGCAGAGCGTCTGCAGCAGGCAGGCGTGCCACAGGAGCAGATTCTCTTCGGCGGCTTCAACATGGGCGGTACGGTGGAGTGCAAGGGTGCCCGCATTACCATGACCCAGGCCTATCATTCCAGCATGTCCGGTGCTCCTGCAGGCTACATCATTACCATGCCTGACGGGCTTGTGGTTTACCATGCAGGCGACACATGTCTGTTCAGCGGTATGTCCCTGTGGGGCAAGCTCTACCCCATTGATGTGGCACTTTTGCCTGTGGGCGGTGTCTATACCATGGATGCCAGACAGGCAGCCATGGCCTGCGGACTGCTCAAGTGTGCCGCTGTCATCCCCATGCACTGGGGCACCTTCCCCATTCTCGCCCAGGATACAGAGGAATTTCAAAAGCTTCTGGCTGCCCAGGTGCCGGGCTGTCACTGTGTGAGCATGCAGCCTGGAGACAGTGTGGATTTCACTCGCTGATGCAGTCTGCACCTGTCAGGGCAGACTGCTCGTTGTCCAGTCCCTGCAGGATGAGCTTTGTTCCAGTCTCTTGACACGTTAGGGACTTTTCAGTAGAGCTTCTTCCAACTTTGTGTCCGTGGCTCAGCTGGATAGAGCGTTGGCCTCCGGAGCCGAAGATCGGGAGTTCGAATCTCCCCGGGCACACCATAAGGAACAAAATACGGGATAGAGCCTTGCAGCTGTATCCCGTTTTTTGTGTGCCTGAAAAGACAACAAAATCAGGCTTCCAGAATGCGTATGTCATCAAGCATGCTTCTTGTTGTCGGAGCGAACTGATGCGCAGTACTTCCGAGAACAGAAGAAAGCTCGGCAGCGGCCCGGCTGACTTCCTGTATAAGCTGTGCTGAGGACTGCTCATTGATGCGCACTGTGGGGACAGAGCAGCCGATGGTGGCAACGAGAGAATTGGTATAGTTGAAAACGGGCGCAGCAACACATCTGACACCATGAAAAATCTCTTCGCAGTCAAAGGCTATTCCTTCCCGACGGACCTGCGCGAGCTCGTCGCAGAAGCGATTGACTGTTTCCACAGGCAGCTGCGGGTTTACTGTACGCAATTCATTGAGGTAGTTGAGCAGCTCCCTTTCGCTCAGAAAGGCGCAGTAGATTTTGCCAGAAGCGGAAGGAAAGATGGGAAAGGATGAGCCGATAATGGAATCAAGGCGCAGGCTCTGCCAGGACACCTGCTGATCGATGACGACCATGTCCAGGTTCTGGGCCACGCAGAGGTTGACGGTCTCGTTGACCTTTTCCATCAGCTTGCGGCACACGGGGCGTGCCTTGTCCGCAAGATTGTTATTGGAGGCAATACGCTGGCCAATCTTGTAAAACTTGAGTGTCAGGCTGTAGGCCCCTCCCCTGCTTTCGTGCGCCACATAACCGAGGCTGCACAGCGTGAGCAGAATCCTTTGCAGTGTGCCCTTGGGCAAGCCACTGGCCTTGGTCAGTTCCTGCAGTTCCCACTTGGCCTGATGAGACATGAGTTCGACTATTCGAAACGCTTTTCCCAAGACACCGATATTGTAGGCTTGTGGTATTTCCATGTGTAATCCTCGATTTTTCCTTGAGTTTTTTTGTGTACATACAGAAGTTTTCAGAGTAACTGTTTGGTATCATAATAAAATTCACTGAGTTCTGTATGCCTGAATCACAAAATGTTGTCAAAAGGCCTGTTTGTCTGCGGGAGAAGGTTTTCAACAGCCCAATGAAAAAAGCAGGTCAGCGGGACCCGCTTTTTTTGTACATCCTCATGATGATGTATGGGCATTTGAGAAAAGTACAATATAATTTTTTGGGGCTCTTCGGGGATATTTGTGGGTAAAGCTAAGCAGCCATCATCGTACGGTGGGAATGATGGAGGAGCTCAACTGGTAGTCTTGCCCAGGAAAATCTCACATGATGAGCCAGATGTTCCGTGTTC
>CALVHF010000077.1 GCA_944327295.1 uncultured Desulfovibrio sp.
GGGGGTACCCCCTCTCCTGGGGGGCGGCTCCCCTACCTCTTCAACCTCAATTTACACAAAGGATCTTACACTACCTCGTACACCCCCCCTCAAACTCCTCTGTGTTCTCGAATGCTATAATCTCAACATACAGCTTTTCGAGAAAATAATTCATGCATTCCTGAATGACAGGCGTCTCGGAATAACGATGATCGACAATAACGGCAAGAGATACCGTCCTGAAGAATGGTTCACAATCTCTGCAGAAACGGCACTTGCTGTGGCCAGGCGCATTATTGACGGAACCATCAGCCACTACCGTCTGGACAGTATCTCGGGAACCCTCAAGCCTCTTGCCTGATGCATGCAATCATTTCCGCTCTGGCCTCAGCGCTTGGGCGGAAGTATCGCAAGAATGTCAACGCAGAGTTCGTTCAGTTCGTCCTCGGCCTTCCTGAGCAGCAGATCGTACACCTTCGGCTTCTCTTTCCGCAGATTTGCTATATTCATGAAAAGCTTGGAAATGTTCCTTGCTGTTCCGAAAGCCATATACTGTTCCATTTTGAGGAGCTGAAGATGTATTCCACTCGTGTTCCGTGTCCTTTCATCCACAAAGCCGCCCCTGGCAGCAAGGCGCATGCGCAATACATGCGAAAGCTGGTGGACAGCTTCCGTTCTGTCAATGCTGCCATTGACAACTCTTTCTGCAATATTGTGCAGCAGGACCGCTTCAGACTCATCCCACTGGGGCTGATGTGCGGGACTCAAGGGAGCAGGCGAGGAAGTTTTTTCTACCATGTTGATATCTTGCTTGTTTTTTATGAAGAAAAACTAATGAAAGGATGTCATTTACCTATACTTCATTCTGCTGCAAATGATAAGCCCCTCTTTCTGTACAACTTCAGCTCCTGTCCTCGCCAGCAAGAGGCAGAAGAAAGGTGCATCCATCTGCTATTCTTGCATAAATTTCAAAATATCCATTGGTTTTCCGAGTACTCTGCCGCTGATTCTGCCTTTCTGCTGGCTCTTTTCTCTTTTGGCGAAAGGCAGTGACCTGAAACCGCCCTGCCTTCAAACCTTCTCCCGTGGAGACACCGGAACGTTGCTTCCTTTCCCAAAAACATGGTCTGCCCGGTACGCTCCCCTGGAATACTGAGGCCTGCAGCCTGTATCTAAGCCTTTGCCTTCTCTGACAGAACATGCACCTTCTGTCAGCAAAGCCTGAGGCTTCTCCCAGGACAACACATGCATCCCAAATACCAGCAGTACCTGCACCGGTCCAGAGCAGTAAAACAAATTTTATTTAATTCCAGTATCTTAGAAGAACTCACCACAAAAACATCTCTTTTCTGTCAAAAAAAGCTTGACCTTCTCGGGCAAAGCCTATAGAAGACCATTTCTGCAGTGTTCAAAAACACTCTGAACAAGCTCTCAATGTGGCAAGGTAGCTCAGTTGGTCAGAGCATGCGGTTCATACCCGCAGTGTCGAGAGTTCAAGTCTCCCCCTTGCTACCACAATGCATATACCCCGGATGTCTCCTCAGGCTCCGGGGTCTTTTTTTGTGCCCAGCTTTTTGCCAGTCAGGCCCCCTGCCCCGGCTTCCCTGCAGACGAGTGTTCTCAAAAGCCTCCCGCTTCTCCACCCTGTGCACAAGCGCTCCATGCCCGTCTCTCCAGACCAGGGCACCGCTCCAACGCCCATATATAATGATACGGCGTCCAGAGAGCCCGTACTCCCGGGTGACATCCAGGGTTGCCAGGAGAGCACAACCTGCACACCCCACGAACGCACAGGACTGCCAGCAGACGCGGCTTGCGTCCATAACTGCAGCACAGCCTCGAAATCTTGCTCCCGGCACCGTCCAGGCAGAGGGACAGGGCATCCAGGGACACGGAAAGGCTCGCCCAGTACGTTCGCCTGACATCTGCGCCAGTCACGCTTGCCTGAAGCTTTCCCAAGGCATGCACTGAGCCTGTCCCTGGCTTCCGGTTCCAGGGCGCCACAAGCCGCACACTCTTTCTTTCACAGCCGCAGACTTTCACAGTCGCAGACTTTCGCGGACACGACCACTCTGGTCTTCCCCCGAGTCCCCAAGAGACTTTCCACATCCATCACCCTTGCGCCAAGCCTTCCTGCCGCGTCCTTCCCCAGCAGTCCTCCCAGTCTGTTCTTCCTTGCATCCCTTCAGACATCCCTCAACACTCAGGCCGCTCCGGCAAGCCCCACAGTCCGCAAAGCCTTCAGTCAGGGGCCCCTGCCTGTTTTCTCCCGGACGGCCCTGCCGACGCTCTTTCAGGCAAAACCAGTCAAACGTATCCAGCCCCCTCGGACAGTCCGAACAACCCGACAGCCCGAGCTGACAGACGGCTCTCTGCGTCCTCGCTCTGCACCCGTGCGCACACTCGCTGCACGCTTTCCGCGCACCAGCCTCTCGCACACTCTTCCCAGGCACAGCCTGCACGCTGCAGACACAAAGTCTCAGGCTTTCCCCTGGCAAGTGCGATGCTTTCCCCAAGGTCGCCCGGGAGAATGACAGAAGAATCTCCTTGCAAGAATCAGGCCGAACATTTGAGAAAAAAAGCGCCATGTGGGACTCAATGCCCCGCCCTTTCCCTGCGTGCGGGCCTTCTCCAAACCTGCGCTGCCCTGGTCATGTTCTGCTGCTTCCGCCCCAACAAGCTGCAATCACCAAATAAAGCTTCAGACTTTCCCTGCTCTGCACTATTCGTGCCATTGTGAAGCTGAGGACAATACTCTCTGCATCGGATTTTCCTGCAAAAACACCTGTTCCGGGCACTCTGCCCCCCTGTAACGCAGATTGTTCGCCCAAACAGCTTATGAAGGCTCAGCAAAGAAAATTTTCGCTATAAGTACTTGTTTTTATATTGTTTTGCTGGCTTGTCCAAACTTTTTTTTCAAAAAAGTCGACATTTTGTAGCTTAGACCACAGTTTCGCTGCCGGCTTCTTGTTATATATTTCCCGAACAAAGCATTTCCCATTCACTTCAAGACCAAGGAGTACGACTATGGGTCATCCTTCAGTTTTCCCCTCCGGTGTTACCATTTACAATCCTGACAAATGCTGGAGCGGCTTCACCATCTATCAGGCCCAGGAAGTGGGCGCTGTGCTCATGGACATGAACGGCCGCGAAGTCAACGTGTGGAAAGGCGTGCTCGGCATGCCGAACAAGATCTTCCCCGGCGGCATCCTCATGACCAGCCGTGGCCGTCGTCCCGGCAAGTTCGGCATTCAGGACGGCCTTGACCTCGTGCAGGTGGACTGGGAAGGCAATGTGACCTGGTGCTTCGACAAGGTGGAATACATCGAGGACGCCGGCGAGGAACCCCGCTGGATGGCTCGCTACCATCACGACTTCCAGCGCGAAGGCAACCCCGTGGGCTACTACGCTCCCGGCATGGAACCCCGCACCGACGGTGGCAACACCCTCGTGCTCTCCCACCGCAACGTGCGCAATCCCAAAATCTCCGACAAGCAGCTCATCGACGACCTGATTGTGGAAGCCGACTGGGACGGCGACATCGTCTGGGAATGGCTGTGCAGCGACCACTTCGATGAATTCGGCTTCAACGAAGGCAGCAAGAACGCCATGGCCCGCAACCCCAACTACCGTCCTGCCTCTCCCGAAGGCATGGGCGACTGGATGCATATCAACTCCATGTCCCGCCTGGGACCCAACAAATGGTTTGATGCCGGCGATACCCGTTTCAACCCCGAAAACCTCATCTGCGACGGCCGCGAAACCAACATCATCTTCATCATCGAGAAGAGCACCGGCAAGGTTGTCTGGAAGCTCGGACCCTACTACAACGAAGGCGCTGCCAAGCAGATCGGCTGGATCATCGGCCAGCACCATGCCCACATGATTCCCGCCACCCTGCCCGGCGGCGGCAACATCCTGGTCTTCGACAACGGTGGCTGGGGCGGTTACGACCTGCCCAACCCCGGCGCCCCCACAGGCGTCAAGGCCGCCCTGCGCGACTACTCCAGAGTGCTGGAAATAGACCCCGTGAGCATGAAGATCGTGTGGCAGTACACCCCGAAGGAAGCCGGCTTCCTGGAACCCATGGATTCCAGCCGCTTCTACAGCCCCTTCATCTCCGGCGCCCAGCGTCTGCCCAACGGCAACACCCTCATCACCGAAGGCTCCAACGGCCGCGTGATCGAAGTCACTCCCGAGCACGAGATCGTGTGGGAATTCATCGCTCCCTACTGGGGCAAGCATGTGCCCATGAACATGACCTACCGTGCCTACCGCGTGCCCTACGAATGGGTGCCTCAGGTTGCCAAGCCCGAGGAAAAGCCCATCGCCCGCGTTGACTGGAGAAGCTTCCGCGTGCCCGGCGCCGCCGCTCTTGGCGACAGGGACAAGGAAGTGACCGTGCCCGGCTGCGCTCCCTACGGCGGCAGCAACGCCCTGTGCATCGCTTCCGTGGACGAACAGAACTAGGAGTTCAGGCAATGAGGACAGGGGAAGCCCCCCATTCCCCCTGTCCTGCTGTGAACCAGGGCAGCCCTGTCTGCCCTCATCCAGCGTGACCCGCGGCAGGGCTCCCGGTATCCTGCCCCGCTCTTTTGCCTTCAGAGCCCGAAGCGAAGGAACACGTTTCGGGCTCTGTCCGGTTTTTGCCTCGGACACAGTCGTCTGTTCCAGCCAATTTCAGAAAAAGCGTCGTTTCCACACCAAGGATCAGGCAAGAAGATACTGTATCTCCTTGTCTTCAGGTCACATTTCTCACACCTCTCTGCCAGACGAGCATTAAAGCACGCACAGAGGTTGCCATGCAGCTTTTCAATACCTCGGAACTCACGCCCTCACTCATCATGAAGTGGGCGGCCTCCCTGCTTCTGCCTGTTCTTCTCTACTTCCTCCTGTCGACCTTCGGCGACCCGGCCACTCTCAAGCCAGAGATGATCATGTTCCTGAGCGTGACCCTCTGGGCCGTGTGCGCCTGGGCCATGGGGACCATGAATGACACGGCCGTGGCCCTACTTCTTCCCATCTTCTATGTCCTCTTCTGCGGGGTCAAGCAGCGGGTCGTCTTCAGTCCCTGGCTCGGCGACGTGGCCATCATTGTCATAGGCGGCTTTGTCCTTGGCAAGATCATGGCTGTCACCGGCCTTGGCAAGCGCATTGCCCTTGCCTGCGTCCGTGCCACGGGCGGCAGCTTCGTGGGCGCCATGGTGGGCATTGCCATTGGTGCGGCCATCATTGCCCCCCTGGTGCCATCCATCATGGGCAAGGCTGCCATCTTCACGGCCATTGCCATCGCCCTGTGCGACACCCTGCAGCTCAAGCCCAAGACCAAGGAAGCAACGGCCGTCCTGCTGGCCACCTGCGTGGCCGTGGGCTCCACCAAGCTCTGCTACCTGACCGGTGCCGGCGACCTTGTCATGGGCATGGCCCTGGTCGACAAGGTGCTCAACACCCACACCATGTGGCTTGAGTACTCCCTCTACAATTTCCTGCCCGGCATGCTCTACCTGGCCCTGTCCGTGGCCATTATCCTCCTGGCCCTGCGTGTCCGCGTTCCCAAGGAATTCATCCGCACCACGGTGAAGGAAACCTACGCCACCCTTGGACCCATGACCGACGAGCAGAAGCGCGCCCTGCTCCTTCTGGTTCTCACCATTGTCCTGCTGGCCACGGACCGCTTCCACGGCATTCCCGCAGGCAGCGTGCTCATCGTGATTACGGGCATTGCCTTCCTGCCCGGCGTGGGCCTCATGGACGCCAAGCGCCTCTCCACCATCAACTTTGCGCCGCTCTTCTTTGTCATGGGCTGCATGAGCATCGGCGCTGCCGGTCAGGCCCTCAAGGCCACAGACTGGCTGGCCAACCTTGTCCTGCCCCTGCTCAACGGCCTGAGCTCCAGCATGGTGGGCTTTGCCTCCTACTGGGTGGGCGTCGGCCTCAACTTCCTGCTCACGCCTCTGGCTGCCACCTCGGCCTTCAGCACCCCCATCACCCAGCTGGGCGTGGCTCTGGGTGTCGAACCCAGGACTCTGTACTTTGCCTTCCAGTACGGTCTCGACAACATCATCTTCCCCTACGAATACGCCCTGTACCTGTACTTCTACTCCAGCGGCTACGTAAGCTTCAAGCTGATGGCCTTCGTGCTTGCCTTGCGCATGGTGCTGACAGGCTTCTTCGTGGCCTTTGTGGCCGTCCCCTGGTGGAACTTCATTCTGGGCTAGCCACGAGAAGCGAAGACGCCACCTCAAGACAAATCCAATCCTCCTCATTCCTTTGGGAGCTCAAGAAAAAATGTCCCTCATCATCTACACTGCACCGAACTGCATCCGCTGCCGCACGGTCAAGGCCTACATGAACGACAAGGGCCTCGAATACACAAGTGTGGACTTCAAGGAAAACGCTCAGGAATTCAATACTTTCTACCGTGCCAACCGCAAGGCCATCTACCGCGGTGCCGAAGGCGTGGAATTCCCGCTCTTCGAGGACACGGAAGCCAAGGTGGTCCTGCAGGGTTCCGGCGTCATCCTGGCCTGGCTCATTGCCGGCAAGGAACTGGACACAACCGTTGTGCGCAGCGACATGTGGCACGGCTGGATTTCCGGCATCTACTCCTCCAACTGCCCTGACGGTCAGGAAGACCACCTGCTGGAAGTCATCAGCTGGCTCAACAAGGGCGGCCTGCAGGTCATTGTCCAGAGCGACGGCAGAAAGGCCGACCTTCTGGAAAAGCTGCTCGCCAGCGGCGACGTGTCCAAGGCCGTGCTCAACATCCCCGGCGGCCCCGCCACCTACGAGCGCCTGGGCCTGACCGCTCCTTCGGCCGAAGAACTCAAGAAGAGCATCGACCTGGTCCGTGCCTCTGCCCAGGGCGTCATCCGCTTCCAGGCCATTCCCCTGCCTGACGGCGATGCCTGGCGCTGGCCCGTGCGCGACGAGGTGCTGGACGCGGCCCGCATGGTCTACGAGGCCTGCCAGGATCACGCCCTGCCCTTCCTCATCAGCGCAGCCACAGCCGACCTGCCCATCGACATGCACGGCCTGGCTGCCTTTGACAGCCAGCTCATGGTCAAGTTCCGCTCTGCGGCTCGCCAGTTCCTCTTCAAGGCCGACATCGAAAGCAACCAGAACTAGAACAGCCTTTTTGTCCCCAAAGTCAGAGAGCTTTTCTCAGCAATTGTCCACAATACAACTTCAATACTTCACGAAATGACCCTGTACAGGGTCGTTTTGTGAAGATTGAGCTCGCACACAACCATGAAAAAAGTTTCTGTTTTCCTTCTTGTTCTCGGCCTTCTGTTCGGAACAGCGTCCACGGCCAGTGCCATTGAATTCAAAGTCAAGGGATCGTTCCAGCTTGCCTTCGACTACATCAATGGCGGCAGCTTCATGGGCAAGACCCGTGCAGGCAACAACGTGATCGGCCAGCAGTGGTCTGCCATTCGTCAGCAGCGCGACAGCTTCGAAGCCATTCAGCGTCTGCATTTGCAGATAGACGCCGTGGCCTCGGAAAGCCTCTCCGGCACCGTCTTCTTCGAAATTGGCGAGCAGCGCTGGGGCCAGGCCAGCCAGGGCGGCGCACTGGGCGCTGACGGCACCATGGTCAAGCTCAAGAGAGCCTATATCGACTGGATGGTGCCCAATACAAGCCTCAAGCTGCGCATGGGCATGCAGGGCGTGAAGATGCCCGGCTTTGCCATGGACAACCCGGTGCTGGACGACGATGTGGCCGGCATCACGGCCTCCTATGCCGTCAATGACCATCTCGACATCACCTTCATGTGGCTGCGTCCCTACAACGACAACTACGTGAACAGCGTCTACGAGAGCCAGAGCGGCTACATGGACAACATGGACCTCTTTGTCCTGACCCTGCCCATCCGCGGTGACAAGTTCAAGGTCACTCCCTGGTTCATCGGCGGCGCCATGGGCCCCAATACCGGTCGTACCGTTGATGCGAACGGTAACATTTCCTTTGCCAACCCCAGCGCCGGCGGCCAGGCCATTGACGGTCTGGGCATGCGTGACGGCCTTGCTCCTGCGGCCTTCAGCACCTCCCGTGCCAACGTCTGGCCGGATCAGTATGCCAGCCTCTTCTGGGGCGGCGTGACCGGACAGTTCGACTTCCTCTCTCCTGTGCGCCTGAAGGCCGACTTTGCCTACGGTGCCGTGGACTACGGTCGCAGCGAACTGAATCGTCACGGCTGGTTTGGCATGATCATGGCCGAATACGTGGCCGACTGGGGCATTCCCGGCATCTACGGCTGGTACTTCAGCGGCGATGACGGCAATCCCAACAACGGTTCCGAACGTCTGCCCTATATTGCCACCACCAACAACCTCACCAACTCCCTGTCCACCTTCGGCTACCGCGGCAACCCCATCATGGGCGGCGGCAAGGGCGTACTGGGCCTCAACCCCAACGGCACCTGGGGTGTCGGCTTCCGCATCAAGGACATGAGCTTCCTTGAAGACCTGAAGCACACCTTCCGCTTCCACTACTTTGGCGGTACCAACGACACCGACATGGCCGGCTACATCACGGGCCGCAAGGCCGACGGCGGACGGCGCATATACCGCAACAACACGGACTTCAACAGCTACGGCACCTATCTGACCACGGCGGATACAGGCATTGAAATCAACCTGGACTCCACCTACGAGATCTACGAAAACCTGAAGTGCGTGCTGGAACTGGGCTATATCCATCTGTGGCTCGACAAGGACGTCTGGGGTGGCTACAAGGACATCCCTGGTGACTCCCTGAACTACAAGGATGCCTGGAAGGCCAGCATGAACTTCATCTACTCCTTCTAAAGGCACGGTACTCCGGTACAAAGACCCTGCAGACACAGGGCTGTCGTCCAAAAAGCGCGGATGGCAGCCCTGTTTTTTTGTGCCCTGATTCTCAGGCTTCTGGGCGTGTACTGACGCCAAAACACTTCAGATTCGGTCTGCTCCTTTGAGGAGAGGAAGAACGTTCCCTGTGCATCTTCTTCCTTGACGTCAAACTTTCGATGCACCTTCATCGTTTGACGAGAGATTTCATATACTATATCATTGAACTCAAGGCACAGGTTTATTCTCCATTTTCAAACACATCTTGTACGTTCTCTCCTGATTTCAAGAGTGAACAACCACAAGAAAGCACACAACTTGCACAAAAATTGCATAGAGCCCATGGTCAGGCCCGATCTTTCAGACCACTTCTGCAGGCCCGCCCCCCAGGCTCAGGACTGACACTCGATTCGGCACAAGGACACGCCCTTCCAAATTAGTACTGCTCTCATTCATTCCCCTCAGTCAGAACTCAGCAGCAAACGCACTGTCTTCCAGGAACAGTGCCCTCACTCTTCCGCATATTCCTTTGTCTACAAGGTGAATGTCGCCATGGAGAAACACTCGACCCGCCCCCTGACTTCTGAAGCACACAACAACGCCCCTTCCCGGGAAAAAAGAAACGGCCAGGCAGCCGAGCAGTGGGATGCCCTGCTCTACGAATCCTATGACCTGGCGCGACTCTCCCAGGAGTGGCGCAAGCTCTATGACCTTGGGACCAGACTCCATTTCCCCAAGGGCAGTACCATTGTGGCTGCCGGAGACATGACGGACAGCCTGCATTTCATAGACAAGGGCGAGGTCCGGGTGGTGCGCACGCTCATTGACGGCAGGGAAAAGATCCTCTTCCGGCTGCACGAAGGCATGCTGGCAGGCGAGACACCCTTTTTCGATGTCCTGCCCTGCATGAGCGCCGTCGTGGCGGCCAGCGACTGCGTCCTCTACAGCTTTGACCGCAAGACCGTCTACGGCAGCATCTTTCCCAAAAACCCGACCATCATCTATTCGACCATGCGCGCCATGGCGAGCAAGATACGCATGCTCTGCAATCAGTCCGTGGAGCTCACCACAAGCGAGCTCTCGACACGCATCTGCCGCTTCATCTGCCAGCGGGCCAAGGCAGGGCTGCAGAGCAAGGGGACTGGCCGCTACGTCAATCCGGCCCTGACCCAGCAGGAGCTCTCCTCCCTGCTTGGCGTGCACAGGGTCACCCTGAACAAGGCGCTGCGCGATCTGGAAAACAGGGGCATCATTGGTCCGTATTCCAGGAAGGAACTCTTCATTCTGGACGAAGAGCGCCTTTTGCAACTGGCCGCACTGAAGGAACTGTAGACTTTTTCCGCCCTCCCTTGCTTCAAAGCCGTCAGCTTGTCCACCAATTTGTGAAAACTGTAGCTTTGGCAACAGCAGACCAAGCCAGAGTGGTGTACAAGAACGGCACGCTTCCTCAAGGGAAGAGGCCGTCTGCAACCGGTGGCCCCTGCCCATCCCTTGCACAAGGGGGCCCACAGGGCACACGCTCTGCCGTCTTTGGGAACACGCTGGCACGTCCCGGCAACACCCAGGGATTCCTTCCTTGACAAATGCTCATGGTTTTCCAGGGCTTTTCGGGATGTTCCGCCCCTCTCAGTGCTTGCGGGAAGCTTGCGCCCAGTGGCACAAGATCCAGCTTACGCCACAAGGGCCTTGCCGAAAGACGCTCAGGCTGGCAGAAATCAGGGTGCGCATGTGGCATAACGCCCTGCGCCCCATGCGGCCCCATGGGCAGGAAACACTCGAACAACACACTGGGACTGCCATCCCAGCAGGCCACCCGCACCCACCTGGTGGCCTTCATAAAAGACTCGAACAGAGTCAGTATCGGAGAACGTCTTATGAGTATCCGTATCACGGTAATAGGTGCAGGCCCGGGAGGCTACACTGCCGCCTTTGATGCAGCCAGGCGCGGCGCGGAAGTCACCCTTGTCGAATCGAAGTATCTTGGTGGCACCTGCCTCAACTGTGGCTGCATTCCCACCAAGACCCTGAAATCCTCCGCCGAGGCTCTGGAAACCGTCAGGCGTGCCGCCGAATTCGGCATTGCCGGCGCCGGCGAGGCCACGGTGGACATGCCCGCTGTCCTTGCCCGCAAGCGCAAGGTGACCGAGATCCTGCGCGGCGGTCTGGAAAAGACCTGCGCCAAACTCAAGGTCAAGGTGGTCCAGGGCCGCGGCCAGATTGTGAATGCAGGCCTTGTCAGGGTGCAGCTTGCCGACGGCGGCGTGCAGGACATAGAGGGCGATCGCGTCATCATTGCCACAGGATCCAGTGTCCTGAACCTGTCTGCCCTGCCCGTGGACGGACAGTACATCCTGTCCAGTGACGGTGCCCTGGAGCTCGACCATGTGCCGGCCC
>CALVHF010000078.1 GCA_944327295.1 uncultured Desulfovibrio sp.
TCAATACCTTACGCCTATTTTCCCCCGTGTCGGGATCGCCGCCTAGGGGAGGATATCCGCCGACATGTTCCACTCTCGATCCGTGATCAGCGAAGAAATCTTCTCGCACTGTATGTACTGGCGCGAAGTGACCAGTTTTTCGCGAACCTCTTCCCTGAACTCCCTAAAGGCCTGGAGATAGGCATGGGGCCCCTGCGATCCGGCCTGCTCCGCCTCCAGCTCCTCCAGTGCCTTGTAGGCAGACACAAGGTAAAAGGGGCGACGCGGAGGTTCTTCTTCCTGCGCAGCTTCCTCCTCGCTGCGATTCTTTCCGAACCGCATCAGGAAACGTGCGGCATCTGCAAGCCGCCGCATCCCTTCCTTCAGGGAAAGGGGGCGCTTGGGCAGCTCAAAGGAGCCGTTCAGCTTCATGCGGAAGAAGCCGTCCATCTTTTCAACTTCCCTGGGACGCAGCTTGTCGCAGTAGGTGCCCACAAAGAGACAGTTTCTGCCCGTCTTGCCGACAATTTCCCAGACAGCCTCAATAAGGGTCTTGCTCAAGGGCATGCTCAGCAGATTGGTGAGCACGATGAGCGCATCGCACTGCCTGGCCACAGCCTTGGCAACCTGGGTGTGGCGCGGGTTGGTGGAGGAGATGCCAGGCGTATCAATGATGTTCAGCCCGTCCCTGAGGAGCGGAATGGGGGTGTTCCAGCGCACTTCTGTGATGTTTTTGCCCTCTTCCTCGCTGGCCGTGACTCTGGCCAGAAAGGCCTTCATGTCCTGTCCTGCAGGCATCGTGACCGTCCTGCCATTGCTGTACTGCACAAGGACCTCTCCCCTGGGACTGTAAACAAGACGCGTCGGAGCGCAGGTTGTACCCTGCTCAATGGCTTCCACCAGATAGCGGCGCTCGGTAAAGGCATTGAGAAAGGTGCTCTTGCCGCAGGAAAATTCGCCAATTATCCCCACGGTGAAGGTCCTGTCCTCAAGTCTTTCTGCTATCTCCCCTGCCCTGTCCAGCAGCATGGCGGCAAATTCCTCAAGGCTCTTGCGCGCCTCTGTGTCCTGCAGGGAGGTGCTGGCAGCCTGAACCTCGGAAATGCACTGGACAACCTGTGTCAGATACTCGCCAAGCAGGCGTGATGTCTGTGTCTCGTTCTCCATAGCCATCTCCTGGCAACCGGTTATTGGTGAAAGTCGGAGTCTGCAAAAGCGACTTGATCCTTGTAACTATACCCCTCTCGGGCAAGGTGGCAAACACAAATTTTTCTAATAATACAAGTGGATTGCTCATATTCATGCATATCAGATAATATACTGGAATTATAAAATTAACTGTTTGCCCACAAGCGAATGATGGAGACTCTTTTGTACCAGAAGCATATCCTTTCTTTCTGCTTTCCAGCAGTCTGTCCTGGAACCTGTGTCTGAGGAAGACTCCGGAGCCCCCGACTCCAGACGGACGGCATTTTGCGCCTGTCTGCCCGGACTATGCCACATGCCCTGCTGCGTGGCCTCCTGAGCGGATTCCTGCGTGGACTGCATCGACAAGGCCGGGACGGTCGTCTTCGAGCATTCCACCTCCGTAGCAGCACCGTTTGTCTGATGCAGGGGTAAAAGAGATCCCCTGAGCAAATCAGGCAAAAAAGAGCAAGGAATGTTCATTGCCTCTCCTGCCTGCCAGGCTATTCTTTCAATGAAAGACAGTCACGCGGACGCAGCATCCGGGGGGATGCCTGCGTCCGTGGCAAATTGAGGAGTGTGCCATGAAAAGTCAGCAAAACATGTCGCGCAGAACCTTTGTGAAAACAGGCGCCGTGGTCATGGGCGGTCTTGCCCTTGGGGGCATGCCGCTGGAGATACAGGCAGCAGAAAAGACGGCACGGGTGTATTTCTGCCCCACCATCACCCCTGAAAGTCTTGTGGCCATGTACGAGGCCCTGAAGCATCCCCTGAAGGACAAGGTCGCAGTGAAGATCTCCACTGGCGAACCTGGCGGACACAACTTCCTACAGCCCGCTCTCATAGCGCCGCTTGTGAACAGGCTGAAAGGAACCATTGTTGAGTGCTGCACCGCCTACAAGGGCAGGCGTCTCGATCCAAAGGAACACTGGAAGGCCATTGAGGAACACGGTTTCAAGGCCATCGCTCCCTGCGACATCATGGACGAATTTGGAGACATGCCCATTCCTGTGAAGGACGGCTTCCATCTGAAGGAAAACCTCGTGGGCAAGCATCTGGCCAACTACGGATCCATTCTGATGCTCTCGCACTTCAAGGGACATGCCATGGCCGGCTTTGGCGGCGCTTTGAAGAACATGAGCATCGGCATTGCCTCCACCCGGGGCAAGACCAATATTCACACAGCCGGTGTGACTCTGGAGCATACGAAACTATTCAGCAACCTGCCCAAGCAGGACTTTTTCCTCGAATCCATGGCAGACGCCTGCAAGGCGGTCATGGCCTACAAGGGGGCTGAGAACATCGTCTACATCAACATTGCCAACAGACTCTCTGTCGACTGCGACTGCTCATCGTACCCAGAGACCCCAAAAATGGGCGACCTCGGCATCTTTGCGTCCACGGATCCCGTGGCCCTGGATCAGGCCTGCTATGACGCTGTCGTGAACTCCAAGGATCCCGGCAAGGCCGCTCTCATAGAACGCATGGATTCGCGCCACGGCATTCACACCGTGGAAGCTGCAGTGCAGCACGGACTTGGCGTGCGCAAGTACGAGCTTGTGACCCTGTAGTCTCTTTTCTGAACTCTTCGAGGCACTTCCCCAAAAGCACATTTCGGGAAGTGCCTCTTCTTTTTTGCGGCAGATGTCCTACCCCTGTTGCCCTTTCCCTGACAGCGCATTCCCTGATCTTCATCTGGCACAAGCTTCCGGCTTTGTTTCCCCGCGGATGCTGTCTTTGCCTTGTTCCGTGTTCTCTGTGCTTTTCCCGCACGCGCCCCCCAAAAAAAAGGGAGAAGCTTTGTCCTTCTCCCCTTTCTCAAAGTGTCCTATCCGCCCAGGTACGCTTCGCGTACGCTTGGATTGGCAAGCAGGGCCTGGGCTGTGTCCTGCATGACCACGTTGCCCACTTCCAGCACGTAGCCGCGGTTGGCAAGCTTGAGGGCAGCACGTGCGTTCTGCTCGACCAGAAGCACGGTCACGCCGTTTTCGCTGATGCGGCGTATGGTCTGAAAGATGCTTTTGACAAGAAGCGGTGCGAGTCCCAGCGACGGCTCGTCCAGAAGGAGGAGGCGCGGCTGGGCCATGAGGGCCCGCCCCATGGCCAGCATCTGCTGCTCGCCGCCGGAGAGGGTGCCGGCAAGCTGCTCGCGGCGTTCCTCAAGGCGCGGAAAGAGCTCGAAAATCCACCGCAGGGTGGACTCCTTCTGGGCTTCGTTGTTCACCAGGAAGGCGCCGAGACGCAGATTTTCCTCCACGGTCATGGTGCCGAAGACCCTGCGGCCCTCTGGCGACTGGGCGATGCCCAGGCCCACCACCTCATGGCTCTGATACTTGCCCAGATCCTTGCCATCGAAGCGTATGGTGCCGGACTTGGCGTTGACAAGGCGGCTTATTGACATAAGCGTTGTGCTCTTGCCTGCGCCGTTGGCACCAAGGAGGGTCACAATCTCGCCCTCGTCCACCTGCAGGGAAATGCCGTGCAGGACTTCCACCCGGCCATAACAGACGTGCAGATCCTCGATTTCCAAAAGTGCCATCAGTATTCCTCGTCGTCGCCGTCGTCCGTGCCCAGATAGGCCTCAATCACGTCCGGATTGGTCTTGACGGTCTCGGGATCGCCCTTGGCAATGACATTGCCGTGCTCCAGAACCACCAGTTTCTCGCAGATCTTCATGACAAGGCGCATGTCGTGCTCGATGAGCAGGACCGTGGTGCCCCGTTCCCTGATGGCAGCAATGACATCCACAAGGCTTGCCGTCTCCTGATCGTTCATGCCGCCTGCAGGCTCGTCCAGGATGAGCAGCTCGGGGTCGGAGGCCAGGGCCCTGGCGATTTCCAGAAGGCGCTGGCTGCCGTAGGCAAGGCTGCCTGCCTCTTCCTGCCAGACGCGATCAAGGCCCACGAAGTGGAGCTCTTCAAGGCAGCGTTCCACTGCAGCCTCTTCCTCGCGCCGCTGGGCAGGGGTGTGGAAGAGCGAGGAAAGCAGGCCTGACTTGAGGCGGCAGTGCCTGCCTGCCAGCACGTTTTCCAGAACGCTCAGCTTGCCGAACAGGCGGATGGCCTGGAAGGTGCGGGCAATGCCCAGCTCCACGACCTTATGAGGCTTCTTGCCGCGTATGCTCTTGCCGCGAAAGAGGATGTCCCCGCTTTCCGGCACATAGTTGCCGGTAATGCAGTTGAACACTGTCGTCTTGCCTGCGCCGTTGGGGCCGATGAGACCGACAACAGAGCCCTTTTCCACAGTGAAATCCACCTCGTTCAGGGCAACGAGGCCACCAAAAATCTTGGTGATATCACAGACTTCCAGAAGACTCACAGCGTTTTCTCCTGCGTTGTCGAAGGCTTTGCGTCACTGTCGTGCGCGGCCATGCGGTCCAGGACGGCCCTGGCCTTTGTGTAGACACGCGGCAGGGGCGGCAGCAGGCCCTGCGGACGCCAGACCATCATGAGCATCATGGCCAGGCCGAAGAAGAGCATGCGCGATTCCGTCAGTCCGCGCATGAGCTCGGGCAGGCCAATGAAGAGAAAAGCACTGACCAGGACACCGAGCTGGCTTCCGCCAGAGAGAATGACCACGGCAAAGATGATGACCGATTCCATGAAGTTGAAGGAGGCAGGCGCAATGGTCAGCATCTTGGCAGAATAGAGCGTTCCTGCCATGCCGGCCCAGAAGGCGCCCAGCACAAAGGCCATGAGCTTGTAGTGGGACACATCCACGCCACAGCCCTCGGCGGCAATGTCATCGGCCTTGATGTAGTTGAGGGCGCGGCCCACGCGGGAGTTCCACAGGAAGTGGAAGAGGAGCAGGCTCAGGCCGCACATACCCCAGACAAGATAGTAGAAATGGAAGCTCTTGACGATGCGGAAGCCTGCCACCGTGGGTCTGGAGATGCCGAAGATGCCGTTGGATCCGCCGGTAATGCCGAAAATGTCGTTGACCAGGGCAATGCGCACGATTTCCACGATGCCGATGGTCACGATGAGCAGGTAGTCGCCGCGCAGATGGATGATGGGCCGTGCCACCACCAGGGCTACAAGGCCTGCCGCACAGCCTGCCAGAGGCATGGTCCAGAAGATGGGCCACTGGAACATGGTGTTGAGAATGGCCGTCGTGTAGGCGCCCACGGCATAGAAGGCCGCATGGCCCATGTGAAAGATGCCGGCCTGGCCAAGGATGACATTGAGGGACAGGGCCAGGAGGGCATAGAGGCCTATGCTGACGCAGACATCGGTCCAGTAGTTGTTCACAAGGAAGGGCAGGACCGCCAGGACAAGGCCCAGGGCCATACAGGATCCCAGGCGTATGGTGCGTGCATTGAAACTCATAGCTTGTCCGCCGTGCGCTCACCAAGGAGGCCCGTGGGCCGGACGATGAGAATGAGGATGAGCACGAAGAAGGCCACGGCGTCCTTCCAGGCCACGGCAAAGTAGGCAGAGGCCATGGCTTCCACCACGCCGAGCAGAAGACCGCCCACCATGGCGCCGGGAATGTTGCCTATGCCGCCCAGAATGGCGGCCGTGAAGGCCTTGAGGCCGTAGGACCAGCCCATGAGAAAGTCTATCTGGCCGTAGTAGATGCCCACAAGAATGCCTGCAGCACCGCCAAGGCCCGGGCCTATGAGAAAGACCAGGGAGATGATGCGGTTGACATTGATGCCCATGAGCCTGGCGGCTCCCTGGTCAATGGCAACGGCACGTATGGCTGCACCGACCCTGGTGTGCAGCATGAACACCTGCAGGGCCACCATGAGCACGATGCTGACCACAATGACCAGAAGGCGCATGCCCGGAATGCTGAAGCCCATGATGGTCACGGTAAAGTCCGGGCGCAGAAAATCGGGATAGACGAAGACACGCGCACCATAGATGAGCATGAGTGCGTTTTCGAAGAAGATGGACGCACCCAGGGCACTGACAACAGCAGACAGACGGCCTGCACTGCGCAGGGGGCGGTAGGCCACCCGCTCAAGCAGGTAGCCGATGAGGGCCACCATGAGCGCAACCAAGACAAAGACTAGGAGCACGGCGGCAAAGGGCGGCAGCATCTGGGCCAGATGACAGCTGACAAGCAGCGTCAGGCCGAGATAGGCACCTACGGCAAAAAGATCGCCATGGGCAAAGTTGATGAGCTTGAGGACGCCATAGACCATGGTGTAGCCAAGGGCCACCAGGGCATAGATGCCGCCTACGGCAAGTCCGTTCAGAAGCTGTTGAACAAAGAATTCCATAATGTACGGGTACGCAAAGAGGAGGGCTTGCGCCCTCCTTCCAGATTCAGTGCCGTTCTAGAGTTTGGGCTCCAGAACAAATTTTCCGTTCTCGTTGACCACGTAGACCCTGTAGAAGTCGCCCACACGGTCGCCCTTGTCGTCAAAGCCCATGGTCCCTGTGATGGCGGGCAGGTCCTTCGCTCCATGCAGGTAGCCTGCAATGTCCTCGGCCGTGAACTTGCCAGCCTTCATGGCTGCTTCAATGGCCACGAAGGCATCGCCGGCCATGACGCCCCACACGGACACGGGCAGGCTCTTGTAGGCAGCCTCGAAGTCCTTGAGGAAGGCCTTGGCAGCGGGCGTATCCATGTCCTGGGGCAGGGGCGGGCTCAGGAAGAAGTAGCCCTCGGCAGCGCTTGTGCCGGCAATCTTGACAAGGTCCGCATGGTTGGCGGCATCACCGCCCATCATGGGCACATTCCAGCCCATTTCCTTCTTCTGGCGCAGGAGCATGCCGGTTTCCGGATAGTAGCCCGTGAAGAAGATGAAGTCGGGGTTGGCAGCCTTCATCTTGGTGAGGGAGGCCGTGTAGTCGCGCTCGCCGGGCGTCAGGGCATCAAAGAAGACTATGTTCACGCCGCTGCCCTTGAGGGCGTCCCTGGTCTCTTCGGCCAGGCCCTTGGCGTAGGAGGAATTGTCGTGCACAAGGGCAATGTTCTTGAAGCCCTTGGAGGTGATGACCTTGGCGGCGGCAATGCCCTGGGCATCGTCACGCGGGCAGGTGCGGAAGAAGTACTGCAGGCCCTTTTCCGTGAGGCGGATGCTGGTGGAGCCTGTGCCAATCTGCAGAATTCCGGATTCGTCGTAGATGTTCTGGCTGGCTTCGGTCACGGCAGAACCGTAGGTGCCAATGACGGCCACCACTTCGGAAGAAGCCAGCTTCTGGGCAGCAAGGGCTGCAGAGCGGGGATCTCCGGCATCATCGGCAATGATGAGCTCGATCTTGTGTCCATTGATTCCGCCGGCTGCATTGGCCTTGTCGACCAGCAGCGACACCACGTTCTTCATATCCAGGCCTTCAGAGGCCCATTTGCCGGTCACAGGGCACATGAGACCAAGCTTGAAGGTCTCGGCTGCCTGACCTGTGCCGGCCATCCCCAGGGCCATCACAAGACAGATCAGTCCGACCAGAAGTCTTTTCATAGCTCCTCCCGCGAAAAAGTGTGGGCTCGCACCGGCAGGAGAGCTGCCGGATGCTTTCTGTGTCTGCACGGGCCCCTTGCCGAAAAAATCCTTCAGGAATTTTCCGATTCATGTGCACAGTCAGACAGGAAAGATAAGGTATACAAGAAATTCCAGTGAAAAAAAAGTCCCTTTCGCGTTTGGAAAAAGGGACTTGTCCAGAGGAAACACTCGGGGGCAGGGAAGGCTGCATGCATGCGGAGCTGCCCTTCTTGCACCAGATCTTCCGGCAGAAGGGAAGACTAGTTGCGGCTGAACTGTCCGCCCGCCACGTAGAAGGTGTTTTCCACGATGTACAAGGCGTGGGGATCCACGCTGAACACCAGGTTTTCCAGACGCTTCAGGGCCATGTTGTTGGTCACGGTCATGAGGATTTCCTTGTTGTTGCCAAGATAGGCTCCCTTGCCGCGCATCATAGTGACTCCGAAGGGCTCACTGACCATGATGGCCTCAGCCACTTCCTCGCCCCTGTCTGAAATGATCATGACAAGCTTTCTGTGGTTGAACATGCCAAGCACGGCCTCCAGCATCCTGGAGTTGATGAAGATCATGATGATGGAGGCCATGACGCGGTCAAAGTCGTAGCCCATGAGGTAGCCCAGGGAAAAGACCACCAGGTTCACGCACAGGGAAAACTGGCCGATGGCTATGTTCCAGCGGTTGCGCAGGGTGACGGAAATGATGTCCAGGGCGCCGCCGGATCCCAGGGATCGCAGCATGATGCCGCCGCCAGTGCCGAGCAGCACGCCGCCAAGCACGGCGGCATAGAGCTCGTTTTCCACAGGCACGACATAGCCGAAATGGTTGTAGATGGAGCCGGCAACGGTGGTGACGCAGGTGCCGTAGAGCGTATAGAAGAGGAAGCGCTTGCTGACGCAGAACCGGCCCACAATGAAGAGCGGCAGCGAAAAGAGAAAGTACCAGATGGACGGGCTCAGCCGATCGGTCACGAAGTTGGCCAGCAGGGACATGCCCATGAGGCCGGTGGCCAGAAATTCGTGCTGGGGCGAAATGCACTGCAGGCAGATGGCCTGGATGGATCCGCCTACCGTAAGCAGCAGCAAGTTCCACCAGACGGATTCGGCCAGTTTGCGATTGTAGGTCTGTTTGAGCATGAGTGAGCCTGACCGGAGCGTGCATCCCGGCCTGTCTGTCACGTTGCCTGCCGGCATTGCTGGCAGTCTGTGCCGGAACGCTGTTCCTTTGTGTAGATGTGACAGAGTGCTCCCGAAGTCCGAACAGGGGGAGCACTCTCAAGAAAGAAGCGCCTGTTTTTTTGCAGGGCTTGACGGAAAGACAGGGCTTGCCAGCGTGTCATTATTATGAGTCCACATACTGCCATCGATTGAAAATCACTCTTTTTTCGGTCTCATGCAGCATGATGGGCCCTTGCAATGAGACTAGAAGAGATTCCAGAGCATGCGCACGGCAACCAGGATGAGGAAGCAGGCAAAGCCCTTCTTGAGCTTGCTGGTCGGCAGGGCATGGGAGAGCCTGGCGCCCAGGGGCGCCGTGAAGAAGCTCACGCAGGCAATGCAGGCAAAGGCCAGCAGGTTCACAAAGCCCAGGCAGCCCGAAGGCAGGGAGGGAGTGCCCCAGCCGCCCACGACGTAGCCTACGGTACCGGCCACGGCAATGGGGAAGCCAATGGCTGCCGAGGTGCCCACGGCGTGATGGATGGGCACGTTGCAGAAGGTCATGAAAGGCACGGACAGGGTCCCGCCGCCAATGCCCACGAAGCTGGACACAAGACCGATGACACCGCCCACGCCGGCCGTGCCGAGCCTGCCTGGCATTTCGCGTGTGGCCGGAGGACGATAGCCCGAGAGCATCTGGGCCGACACAAAGAAGAGGAAGACGACAAAGAAGCCGCGCAGGAAGATGACAGGCAGATGCGTGGCCACCAGACCGCCCAGGAAGGTGCCAATGAGGATGCCGGGGGTGATGTTCTTCAGGATGTCAAAGTGGACGGCGCCACGCTTGGCATGAGCCCTGGAACTGGAGATGGAGGTCACCATGATGCTGGCAAGGGAGGTGCCCAGAGCCAGCTGGTGGATAACGTTGTGGTCATAGCCCAGCTGGGTGAAGACAACATCAAGCATGGGGACAATAACAATGCCGCCCCCGACGCCCAGGAGCCCGGCCAGCACACCGGCCACGACACCACAGGCCATGAAAATCAGAATGGTCGCAAACATAAGGATCCTCGGAAAGAAGACAAGCATCAGGCACGAGCGAGAAGGATCATCCCTCTCGCAGGCAGGGAACATCCTCAAGAGGGCACACCCCCTGGAGCCTCTCTCCTGTCCTCTGCAGGGACTGTCTGCATGGGCAGGAACAGTTCAGCCCTACCCGTCTCCGTGCCCCTTGTCCAGACTGACCTGTCCATCAAGTCCGGCTGGCCCGAACGACCATGTCCAGGCCCCAGTGTGCCACCTCCCTCTGTGCCGTTTTCTCTGCCCTCATGAAACACAGATTCCTCAAAGAGTCTACCCGGTACTCAGCCCCGGACAGGGCATTCCTCATGAACGTGCGGGGAGCGCAAGGAGGCTCTCATCCTGCGCCGCTGCGCCCGGACCCCTGCAGGCAGAAGACAGAAAAACCACCGCAGGACCGGTGGTTTCGGACAGGATACAGCAGCTGACGCGGTCTCTTATCGCTCGATTCTTCTCTCTATGGCCCGATCGGACGAACTGGAAGTGAGCGCCTTGATGGACTGCATGAGACCTGCTCCGGGAATCATGACGGCAATGGGGGTTGAGCTGATGGGTGTGGAGTGTGCCTCACCAAGGAAGGCGCTTTCCTGGCGTTCTTCCACAGCACTGCTGATGGGAATGATGCCAAAGATGCGCACTTGTCTGTAGACCGTCTTCTGATTGTAGACGGTCTTGCCAAGGATCTTTGTCTTCTTTTCGTCTTCCCAGCGCACGACCTGAATGCCATAGGCCATGAAGATAAGGACGGTGATTAGCACCATGGTCAGGAATTCGCTTGGTGCAAAAATGAAAAACAAAATTTTCCAGGCAGGTAACTACTCAGCTCTATTTTATCATGCAATTCTAGTCTATTAGCGCGAGCATTCAGAAAGGAATATTTTGAGCTGATTTTTATAACTACCTGTAATTACAAATCATTTATATTATATGCACCGTGATTGCGAGAATGGAACATGTCGGCGGATAACCTCCCCTAAGCGGCGATCCCGACACGGGGGAAAATAGGCGTAAGGTATTGA
>CALVHF010000079.1 GCA_944327295.1 uncultured Desulfovibrio sp.
ATATTCATCGTGTACACGAGCGCGCAGGCCTTCTTGGCCGGAGCCAGGGTTCTGTTTTCGGTATCGTAGCGCAGGTACTGGAACCAGAGCCGCTCTTCGAAGGCACGCAGAAGCGAGGACTCCTCGCTGAAGTAGAAGGGAGAGCCCAGTACAAGGACATCAGCCTCGTGGGCCATGGCAAGTATGGGTGTGAGATCGTCTTTCAGGGCGCAGCGGCCATAGGAGGGGCCGTTGAGCAGCTTGCAGCCAAAGCAGCTGGCACACCCCCTGTAGTGCAAGCCTGACAGATGGACCAGGTCAGCCTCGGCTCCGGCCTCCCTGGCGCCCTCCACCAGACTCTGCAAAAGGCTTGCCGTATTCCATTTCTTGCGCGGACTTCCGTTGATAGCGAGCAGTTTCATCACAAATCGGCGCAGAGCCCCCAGGGGCGCCTGGGGTGAGAAAGCGCCGCCTCCTTGCAAGGAAGCATATCCCAAACCAGTTTCAGGCGAAAGTTCCCGGGAGGCCTGAAAAACGAAGGAAGCTTGTCTCCTTTGCCCTGCCCTGGGCGATTGCAGGGCAGGCCTCAAGACTCGCGCACGCGTCAGGAGCGACGCTGCTGCGCCCAACTGAGTCCGCTGTCCATTGTCCCGCATGTCCGCAGGCTGGCAGGCTGGAAAGCTGGCTCGTGCCCGATGCCTCTTGCCGGCAGGCGGACTGATGGCTGCCCTCTTCTCTCCCAGGACGACAAGGAGTCACAAGAGGAAGGACAGGACAGCAAACGAAGGATCCGAGCAGAGGGATGCAGCTTCACAATCTACGCTGTCGAAGCGGGCACAAGGCTGCTTGAGCCTCTGCCGAGGAGTCCCAGCAAAGGGGGATGCTCCTCAGCTGGCCAGCACAGGGGGACTGGTCAGGCCGGCTGAGGCCTACCCACACCCCCCGAAGAGTCCTTTTTCGGGCATGCAGGACATGTCCGAAAGGTTCCGACAGAAGGTCCTGACCAGGGATGCCTAGCCCACGACGCTGTCCACATCCACGTAATAGTTGGACGGATCCTTGCGGTCCATGTAGACGCGCACCTTGCGCCTGGGATTGATCTGATGGCTGTGGTACCAGAAGGATCCGCTGCGAAAGAGGTGCACCCGTCCGCCAGGTTCCGTATAGGAGCAGGAGACAATAATGGGATGGCGTCCCCTGATGTTCTTGTCCGTGTTCAGGGAGATGTCCGTGATGACGGCATCCACGGGTATGCCGGTCTTCTTGAGCTCGTCCATCTTCTTGCGATGCAGCCTGCGCACCACCACAAAGAGGGAGCCCATGCCCGAGAAGACCATTCCCATGAAGAACAGCATGCCGGTCACGAACATGTCGCTCTCAAGATACTGCACATCCTGGGGATCCCCCTTGCGGTAATACACGGTAATGGTCTTGCCGGGGTACATGGACGAGGAGGACGAAGTCAGGGTGGCCCTGTAGGTCCTGCCCTCCACGGTATATTCTATGATCGGCGTGCCCAGATGCTGGCTGTCTGCGCCGTACATGGCAAGAATGCGGGCGTCCACGGGCAGGGCTTCCTTCTTGAACAGGCGCCCGTCGACAAGCACATAGACGGCAAATCCCATGCAGACAAGGCCGACTGCAATGAACAGCCAGCCAAAGATGCGGATAAAGGTGTTTTCCTGCTTTTTGGCCTCGGCCTGAATTTCCTTCACATTGTAGTACATGGGCACCATCCCCGGAAGAAGAAGAATGAAAGAATCCCTAGACAATGATCCTTTCCTAGGCCCGCAATGTTGCAGCCGGGTGACAGGCCGGCTGCAAATGGCCGCCCTGTCTGAAAAACACGAAGAAACAAAAAGAAGCTCCCGGAGGTACTGGTCTCCTTCGTCCCTTTGTGGCAGTCTTGCGGCGCAGGGGAGCACAGCATGCTCCCTGTGTCTGCAAAAGAGACGTCCTTTCACGAACATTTCAGGGACACTCACGGGCCATTCTTCCATGCCCAGCACGACCCATCCCACGCCCCGTCCCGCGCCCCGTCCCGGACGGGACAAGCCAGGAACAGGGACAGACCACGCAAAAAAAGACCCCGGCCGCCGGCAGGAACCGATGCGGCATGGGGCCGGGAGCGATCATGATTGTTGTCTACAAGCCGTCCGAAGAGGATCTTGATGATCTCATCGAGGAGACCGCCGAGCACAATCCCAACTGGCAGAAGGACTGTCTGGACGGCATTGCCCGGGAACTGCACGAGGACCCGGCACGGTACCGGTCCTATGGCCCCTACTGGTGGCTGCTGAAAAAGGCACTGCTCGAGGCCGGCTACAGGGAGTTTGGCACTTTTCTGGATGCGGCATGGTACGAGAAGCTGGACTACGGCTCCTCTGCGTACAATCTGGCCGCTGCCTGGGGCTACTCGGACTGGGCCGCCGAAAACGGATCCCTCTACGCCCTCAGGCACACCTATGCCCTGCGCGACACGGAGATGGACGAAGTCTTTGAGGACGAAATCTGGGAAGAGGCCACGTATGTCCTTGAGGACAAGGACATGGAGGAGCGCCGCTAAAAAAGGGAACAGGCAGGGCCCTGTCCCCGTTGCCTGGAGCCCCTGGTCTGCAGTGAAAGGCCCGGAGACAGGGAGTCCATCGTTTTGTACAGAGCGCTCCTGTAGAGACAAGGAGGATTTGTTATGACCGCACGTACCGAAGTCATTGCCTTGCGCATCCCCAGTGAGCTCAAAAATGCCATTGATCGGGCAGCACGGCTGCGCGGCACGAACCGGACGGCTTTCATCCTGGATGCAGCCGCCCGTGAGGCAAACAATGTGCTGGCCGAAGAGACGACTTTTGAGCTTGGGCCGGAACAATGGAACAGGTTTGTGGAACTGCTGGACGCTCCTGTTCAGGCACGTCCGGCCCTGCACAAGCTGCTGGCCACACCTGCTCCATGGGAGAAAAGGAGCCGACTGCTACCCCACTAAGCCCTCTCTTCGAAGAACACGACCGGACACGTCTGCTGTGGCGAGCCATCTCCTGCTGCACGGCCCAAGGTTCATCCAGACGCAACGAGAAAAGGTGAGCCAGCCGCATGCGTCACCTGTCTGCAGAAGACTGGAGCCAGCCTTTGCCTGCCCCCCCTGTCCTGTCGTCAGGATCGTGGGCTCCTGTGCTGCACACTCAGGCGCTGCTGCATGAGGGTGCCAAGGACAATGACGGCAAGCCCCAGGATGGTGGTCCAGGCTATGGGTTCACCAAGGACAAGGCTTATCCAGAAAAGGGCCAGGAAGGGCACCAGGAACGGCAGGGTGGAGAGGCGCGCCACAGAGGATGTCAGGCGCAGGGCCTGTCCCCAGAGCACAAAGGGGATGGAGAGCTCGAAAAGGCCGACATAGATGCCGCCCAGAGCTGCCTGCAGGGGAACAAGGAGCGCTGCACCCTGTACGAGGAGCACGACAAGGGCCAGCAGAAAGGCCACACTAAAGCAGATGGCAAAGCCGGGCAGTGCCGGCAGGGCAGAGCGCGTGTTCACTATCCAGTACAGGGGATAGAGCAGTGTGCTCGCCAGAACGCAGCACAGGCCAAAGGGATCTGGCGCTCCCAGGACGCCGCCAGCCCCGGAGGTAATGACGAGCACGCCGCCGTAGGCCACGAGCATGCAGCCAAATTCCTTCAGAGTGAGCTTCTGTCCCAGGAAGACGGCCGAGAACAGGGCCAGCATGAGCGCCCAGGTATAATTGATGGGCTGGGCTATCTGGGCAGGCAGGGTCTCATAGGCCAGGAAGAGCAGGAAGTAGTAGCAAAAGAGCATGACGCCCAGAAGGACGGCCCTGCCCCACTGCTGTCCGGACAGGGCGCGCAGGGAATCCAGCCTGCGCTGCACGGCCAGCATGCCCAGCAAAAACAGCGCGGCCGTGAGCATGCTCACGCAGATGAGCTGCATGGGCGTGAGGTGCTCAAGACTGACCTTGAAGGCCGTGGACACCGTGGACCAGGCAAGAATTGTTGCTCCTGCACAGGCATAGGCTTTGCACTGGTTGGTCATGGACAGGACACTCCACGAAGGACAGAGCGGACTGTGGCGAGCCACAGGCTTGGAAGAGGACAAAAAACCCGCAGGGGCAGAACAGGCGGAGAGCCACGAGACGGGCAATCCGATCTGAAGGACGGCCGCTCTTGCGACCTGCCCCTGAGCGCAAAGAATGAACGCCAGGGGCCTCGGGACTGAGTACGGATGGAGCACAGGTTGAGACTGGATGGAGACCGGAGACTGGATGGAGACAGGGAGGATGCCTCCCAAAAAGCCGGAACTCGTGCGTTGAGGGAAAGCACCCTGCCCTGCTGGAACTGTTCCGGCCTAGTGCGCCGTGCCCAGGTGCAGCTTGCGCACTTCCTCCATGCGCTCCCTCACCGGCACGCCGAAGGGGCATCTCGGCTCGCAGCTGCCGCAGTCTGTGCAGTCTTCCGCTCCTGCGCCAAGGGCCTGATAATGGGCGGCTATGGAAGCCGGCACGCTTTCCTGCATGGTGGCCAGATCATGGAGCTTGTTCACCATGGCTATGTCTATGCCCGCAGGACAGGGCGCACAGTGGCCGCAGTAGGTGCACTGGCCATGGAAGGCGTGCCTGGGCGCCCGTGCCAGGATGTCGGCATAGTTCTTTTCCTCGTCCGTGGCCGTCTCGTAGGCAACGGCCTCAAGCACGTGCTCGGGCGTGTCGTAGCCCACCAGGACACTGGCCACAGCCGGACGGGTCAGGGCATAATGCAGGCACTGCACAGGCGTCAGGGCAACGCCCAGGGGCGAAGTCTCTGCCTGGAAGAGCCGTCCGCCGGCATAGCCCTTCATAACAGTGATGCCGATGCCCTGCTGCTCGCAGATTCGGTAGAGCTCTGCCCGTTCCGGGTGCAGACCTGCAAAGTCGCCGGCATAGCCTTCGGCCTTCATCTGACGATCAAGGATGTCCTCGCTTGGCGGCAGCAGATCAAAGGCAGGATTGATGGAGAAAAGCAGCATCTCCACCACGCCGCTCAGGGCAGCCCTTTTGGCAATGGCCGCATTGTGGGTGCTCATACCGATGTGGCGGATGACGCCCTTGTTCTTCTGCTCCTGCACATAGGCGAGGAACGGGCCGTTCATGACAGTCTCGTAATCTTCAACACTGTCCACGTAGTGCATCATCCCGAGATCAATGTAGTCCGTGCCAAGACGAGTCAGCAGATCCTCGAAGGCGGGCTTAACCTTGTCCATGGCGCGGGTGCGCACATACTGGCCCTTCTGCCAGGTGGAGCCAAAGTGCCCCTGTATGATCCAGCGATTCCTTCTTCCGGCTATGGCCTTGCCAAGATTGCTGCGAACATTGGGCTCGGGCATCCAGCAGTCCAGGATGTTGATGCCCTGCTCCTCGCAACAGGAAACCACGGCCTGTACTTCCTCTGTGGTGTGCCGTTCCAGCCACTCGGCGCCAAGGCCGATTTCGCTGACCTTGAGGCCAGTCTTTCCCAAATCTCTGTAGTGCATGTTGTACTCCCCGGCCTGCTGGCAGGAACACCATGAGAACAGCATGAGAACACTATGAAAACAGCATGACGAGCGCGTCCGCCTTTCACCAAAGTCCTTCTTCGGAGCAGACCTCCTGCAGGGGGCTTTGGCCAGGGGTTCTCCAGCAAGGCCCAAATTTTTTGTAACAGGAATTGTGCCCCCTGGCCGGGTCCTTGTCCAGAGGCTGGCCCAAGGAGACGACGGGAAACGAGGAAGGGATACAGGGACACGATCCGCACACGTCCCGGATCCATACCAGTCCAGGATCCTGTCCGGCTTCGGGACTTGGAAAAACAGGGCTCTTGTGCTAGCCCGCTCACTGCTTTCTCTTCATGGACCGCAGGAAACCCTCCTGCAAAAGTCCTGTTCCTATGCCCTCCCGGGCGTATCCCTTTTTCCTGGAAGAACTGCCATGCCCCTGCGTTCAGCCACTCCTGCCGATTATGCGACCATCCGGGCCATCTACGGCCAGTACATGGAGACCCCCATCACCTTTGAATACACGCTGCCCTCGGAAGAGGCGTTCAGCCGGCGTCTGGAAGCCATTCAGAGCTTCTATCCCTGTCTTGTTGCCGAAGAAGGGGGCTGCATGACGGGCTATGCCTATGCCCACTGCCCCTGGGAGCGCCAAGCCTATCAGTGGAATGCCGAACTATCTGTCTATGTGGACAAGGAAGCCTGCCACAAGGGGGTGGGGTCACAGCTCTATGCCGCGATGCTGAAGCTTCTGGCCCTGCAGGGCGTGCGTGTGGCCCTTGGCTGCGTCACGGTACCCAATGCCGCAAGCGAGGCCCTGCACCACAGGTTCGGCTTCAGGGAAGTGGCCCGCTTTGAGCAGGCAGGCTTCAAGAACAATGCCTGGCACGATGTGGTCTGGTTCTCCCTGCCCCTGGTCAGGAGCGAGACCGCGCCAGAAGAGCTTGTGCCTGTAGACAGGCTGCGCAAGAGCCACCCTGAGCTCGGCTTCTGGAGCTGACGGCGCAGAGCCTTTTGGCCGAACACTCTGAAGGCCTGCCGAAGGCCAAGCCTGTTCCCCGCACAATAGAAGACCTTCTGCGCCCGGGGCCTGCCCCTGAGCGCAGACAACAGGAAAGGGTGCCTGGAGTTTCTGTTCAGAACTCCGACACCCTTGATTGTTTTAGCTCAAAAACGCCGCGGGCAAGGCTCCTGGCAGGCAGCATGTCTCCCGAGAAAACTGCTGCAAGGACTGCTCAAGGACTGCTGAGGGGACTGCCTTTGGCACGCTCCCTGAACTATGCCTCTGCCTGGCAGCCCTCTGTCTCACCAGGCACGACGACCTTGTCGACGACCCAAGTATCCCAGACAAAGCTGCGATCAAGCGTCTCCTGATCTATGGATGTTCCGGGAGGGGGACAAAGGAGTCCGACCTTGCCATCTTCCTTGTTCACGGCATAGAACGCTGTGCCTTCCTTGAAGTCCTCATGGCAGGAGCCGACGATTCCTTCGACGATGAAGACATCCTTAGACTCGACAACGATCCTCTCTGCAATGGCAAAAGGATGGTCTTCATTGGCTACCAGCAGCAGGCGATCCACGAGCAGCCTTTTGGCATCGTTTTCGTCTATCATCCTATTCTCCTTGCAGAAACCGTAAAGTCCCTGCCTGTCAGCAATATGCAACGAAATGCTCCTGAAAAAAATTCCCAGGCGACAAGAATCATGAGGGAAGATACCCGCATTTCGTCTCTGCTGCAAGAGCTTCTGCCAATCGTCTGCAAGCAGGAATCCCGTGCAGGAAGCCTGTTCCTTGTCTCTGGTGTCGTCTCCAGGCAAGAATTCCAAGAAGATACAAAAAAAGCAGGGGAAAACGCTCCATGAAATTCTGGCACGGGCAGCAGATTAGTCACCTGATTGGCACACTGCTGACACGCTGGACAAGGACAGACAGGCCCCCTTGTGCCTTTTCAAGTCTGAGCCCTGTCGTTTCCCCTGGCATGGGAGAAGACTGCTGCACTGTGAATGCCTGTGAATGCCGTTGAGGCAGGGTATCCTGAGCCCCGGGCTCTGGTCGAACTGTTCCTCTCCCAAATCGCTCTCTCCTTCCACCCCCTGCTCCCGGCCGGATGCGCCTGTGTCTCATCCATATCAGGGAGCCAAGGAGGACTGCCTTCAGACCGGCAGTCCTCTTTCTCGTTTTTGCAGGGACGTGCTTCCTGTCCTCCTTCCCTCTCCTTGCCTGGCCAGCTGCGTACAATCGTCCAGTGCCTGGCTCTCCTGCAGCAGCCCTGGAGGAAAGCTGCCTTCAGGGCAAGCCCTAAAAATAAAAAGAATGTAATACAAGCAAGTTATCAAGATTATAATGAAATATGTTTCATTTTTTTTCTTGACAGATCAGCGTTCTGGCTTAAATATGAAATATATTTCAAATCAAGAAAGAAAGTTTTTCTTCTCTCTTGAAAATCAACCACTTGTATCCAGCCAGGAGGAGAACACCCATGCAGAGAGGGAACAAGGTCCGCACCATTTGCATTCAGCCCCAGTGCACGCGTTTTGTGGCCGAGGGATCCGATCCAGAGGCCGAGGCGATGACCATCACCCTGGACATGCTGGAGGCCATGCGCCTTGTGGATACCGAGAATCTCGCCCAGCAGCAGGCTGCTCGGCAGATGAACGTCTCCACGCCCACCCTGTGCCGGATACTGGCAGAAGGCAGACGCCGCACGGCTCTTGCCCTGCTCAACGGAACAACAATTCTGCTCGAAGGAGGAAACATCATGTATATGGAGACAAACGCTTCTCCCATGTCGTCTGCACAGTGCCAGGGTCGTCACGGCCAGAAGATGGGCCAGGGACGCGGCATGGGTCGCGGTCAATGCGGCCCTGCTGCCGGCAGTGCCTGTCAGCCCGGTCAGGGCATGGGCCAGGGCCGTGGCATGGGGCAAGGTCACGGCATGGGCCAGGGTCGTGGCATGGGACGCGGCATGGGTGGCCAGTACGGCATGGGCCAGGGCTCTCGGACTGCCCCCGCGGAACCTGCCCGGGACGTGGTCGACACCACTTCCAGACCCGGCACTGGTGCGTAGACAACCACTTCTCGAAAGAACGGAATCACAAAAGGAGAACAGCAATGATGAACAATCACGAACAAAAGCGCCATCAATGTCGCATGGGCCGCGTCTTCGGCCAGGGAGCAGCCATGGGCAGACGGTCTGGCGGACAGGCTGCTGCCGAAGAACACGAACATCAGCAGGACCACTGCGGACAGGGCCAAGGCAGGGGCCAGGGTCAGGGCAAGGGCCGGTGCTGTCGGCACGGTCTTGCCAGGAAGGCCGGAAACAGTCATTGTACCGGACACGAGCACGGACAGGAGAGCTGTTCCTGCAAGGCCGGACTTGGTGACGCGGCTCCCGCTTCCGCAACCCCGGACACAGCCGACTGCACCGCCTGAGCAGGCAGAAGGCGTGCAGGTAAACGAACTCTCGCACATGCCAGGGCCGAACCAGAATGGCAGCATGCAGGTACCCTGGCAACAACAGACTGGCAAGGAGGTGTTGTCATGCGCGGCAGCAGCATACTTGGTGGCGTGGGCGGCCTTGTGGGTGCCCGAATTATTGGCGGACTTCTGAGCAAGGGGTCGGGCGGCTCTCTGCTGGCCAAGACGGCCAGCACGCTTCTTGGACAGGTCACCGGCGGCCAGGGCGGTGGTGGCGGCGGTCGGGGTCAGGGTGGTGGCAGAGGCCAGAGCAGCCTGCAGGAAGGCAGCCTCACCGATTCCCTGTTCGAAGCCATGCAGACCCTCCAGAAGCAGGGCCGCGGCAAGCAGGGCGGCGGTCGTCCCGCCGGAAGAGGTCGGCAGGGCAACGCGGCCCAGCCTGACCAGACGGCCCAGGCTCTGAATGTTCAGGGGAGCTCCTCCACAGCCCCTGCACAGACCGCCGGGCAGCCGGTTGTCGATGTCCAGACATCCGCCCTGCCCCAGGGAGCTGTGCAGGAACCTGCCCAGGCACCCCTGACCGATCAGGATGCCCTGGCAACAGAAGTGCTGCTGGCCTCGGTTACAAGCTTTGTGAACGGGCGGGTCCGCATCCGTCATGCCGGTCTCGGCGCCGATGAGGCCGCAGCTCCCCTGCAGACACTGCTTGCCAGGGAAGGTGTGACCTGCTCCTTCAATATCAGGGCCTCCTCCGTGCTCCTGACCTACGACGCTTCCTGGCCCAAGGCCAGGTTCTGCCTGGCTGCCCTGCCCCTGGCACGCTATCTGCTCAACTGCGAACAGGCCCTGGCGCAGCGTTAGGGACGCCAGGGATACATGGGACAGGCGCAAAGGAGGCCCATCACAGATGCACGGCATCCACCCTGCAGACAAGCACGTCTGTCTTGTCCCTGCCTGAAAAGCACTTCCTGACAACTGCTGACAGGGGTTGGCAAAAAATGCTGCCCGCACAGCGAAAAGCGGCCCAATCGATCAGACTTCAGCTTCACAAAAAAGAGAGGACCGGGTCCTGCCCCAAACGCCCGGGTGTCCGGCAGCCGAACACTCCAGGGACAGGATCCGGTTCAAGGTGGCGAAGCGATCAACTGCGAGGGAGCCTGACTCCAGACTCCCTGCATCAGGAAGCTGATGCACCGAAGAGTGCCCGTGGTTACGGATGAAGAACAGGCAGCATCGTCCAGGAAGGGGCAGAGAAACGGGAGTTGGCCTGACTCCGATTGAAGAGGCACAAGGGGAACGAAGACGGGCATGGAGAGAAAGCGGCAAGGCAGCTCCCTGGTCGCTTCGTGGTCGCACCGTGGATAAGCCTGACGGCTCTCTGAAACAGACGAGCAGCGACACAAGGCCCTGCAGGGCTTGTGTCCCGCCCTGATTCAAGCAGTCCGCCCTGTTTTTGGGCAAGCCAAATGTGGGCTTTGCAGCGGGATGGAAGACCAGGCCGTTTCCAGGCACCATCGGGGCAAGATACAGCCGTGTTGTCGCTGACAGGCATGCCTCGATGCGACGGACCAGGCCAGACACCCGCGATCAAGCTAATCGCATAACCGCTCATATATGAACAGCTAACAGCTTTTTTGTACGATAAGGAACCGTCCAGAAATTACTCAATCGTTTTTATGAACTGCATCGGCTCTAGTTCCGCCTCTGACTCTGATAAATGCGTTCAAATGAAACCAAGTTATTTCTGGATAAATCCTAAGTGCCACCGACATTGAGCAGTTAGGGATGAACAATTTAAAAGCAAGTATTATCAAAGGACTACATGAAAAATAGCAGGCGCAAAACATGCCAAATCAGACTCTTACACAATCTCTTTACTTTTGGAAAACACCACTGCAATTTTACAAAA
>CALVHF010000080.1 GCA_944327295.1 uncultured Desulfovibrio sp.
ACATGCGCCGGCGTATCATATCCATGGGGTGAGGGGCCTTCCCATATCAGTTATTTTCTGACAATTCCTTACTTGCGGCCGTTTCTCTGAACCCGGTTGTGTCTCCTGACGAGTACTCGTTTCTGAACCAAAGGAAGCCGGTCCTGCCTTGTCTTCACACTGTCAGAAATTTTTGTCCCCGGTTCTTGTCCTCTGAGCCTGTCCTGAGGCCGCCTTAAGACGGCCCACACAGGGCGAGCGTTGTTCTTTTAGAGAACGAGTCCCTTGCGCACTGCACTGCTGATGGCGCCGCAGAGCCTGTCCACGTCCTCCTTCGGGCTTGTGAAGGGGGGCATGACATAGACAAGATGGTCAAAGGGCCGTATCCACACGCCCTGATCCACGAAGAACTGCTGCAAAAGCCCCATATTGACGGGCTTCTCCGTTTCCACCACACCTATGGCACCAAGCACGCGCACATCACGCACTCCTGGCTGCCCCGCATTGGGCGCAAGGCCTTCATGAAGCCAGGTCTGCAGGCTTGCGACCCGCTCCTGCCAGGGCGAGGCGAGCAGTTCGTCCACGCTTGCGAGCGCCGTGGCACAGAACAGGGGATTGGCCATGAAGGTGGGCCCGTGCATGAGCAGGCCGCCGCCAAGCTCGGTCGGCGCCTGGCCTATGCCCTGTGCCACGCGACGTGTTGCAAGGGTCACGGCGCCTGTCATCATGCCGCCGCACAACGCCTTGCCAAGGCACATGATGTCCGGAGTGATGCCGGCCCACTCGCAGGCAAAGAGCCTGCCCGTGCGGCCAAAGCCCGTGGCTATCTCGTCGCAAATGAGCAGGATGTCATACGCATCGCAGAGCTCGCGCAGGCCTTTCAGATAGTCCGGGTGGTAGAACCACATGCCGCCGGCTCCCTGGACTATGGGTTCCAGAATGACGGCCGCGATCTCGTCTGCCTTGTTCTGCAGAAAGGTTTTTGCGGCCTCCAGGCTTTGCGGATCAAAGGGCTTGTCAAAACGGCAGGTGGGACGTTCCACAAAATAGTGCCTGGGCAGGAGGCCTGTGAAGAGCACATGCATGCCGTTCACGGGATCGCACACACTCATGGCGCCCTGGGTGTCGCCATGGTAGCCGCCCATGGGCGTCAGGAAATGCTGGCGCTTCGCCCGGCCCCTTGCCTGCTGATACTGCACGGCCATTTTGAGGGACACTTCCACGGACACGGAGCCCGAGTCCGCATAGAACAGCCAGTCCAGGCCCTGCGGAACGATTTCCAGCAGCCTGCGGCCAAGATCCACGGCCGGCCTGTGGGTGATGCCGCCGAACATGACATGGCTCATGCGCTGCGCCTGTCGTGTCATGGCCGCGATGAGGCGCTCGTTGCCGTAGCCGTGCACAGCGCACCACCAGGACGACATGCCGTCCACAAGTTCCCTGCCATCGGCAAGACAGAGGCGGTTGGCCCGGGTGGAAGTCACCTCGTACACAGGCAGAGGGTTTGTGGCCGAGGTATAGGGATGCCAGAGATGGTTGCGGTCAAAGTCCAGAAGGCTTTCCCCAGCCCTGCGATCCGGTTCTGACAGAAGCTCCTGCACGCGCCTGGCCGCAGGTGCAAGTCGTTCCATCAGTTCTTCCCTGGCTGCGCAGGCCTTTTGCCCAAGATAGGGAATGTCAGCCAGCAGGGGCACATGGCGGCGGGCCGCCAGCCTCTGCAGGCTTGTCACATTGTCCGCGAGGATGCGTGCCTCGTCCTCGGGTGAAGCTGTGCTGCCGCAGCCGGGATCGCAGCATTCCGGCTCCACCACCCTGTTGAGAACAAGGCCTGCCACCTCAAGGCCGCGGGCCTGCACAGCCTCGATGCTCAGCAGAGCCTGATTGAGGCAGCCAAGCCTGTTGGCAACAACGAGGAGCACGGGCAGCCCGAGTTCCTGCATGAGGTCAAGCATGCTTTCCTGCTCGTTGACAGGCACATGGAGACCGCCTGCGCCTTCCACGAGCACACAGGTTTCCCCTTGCGCAGCGGCCCGCAGTTCCGTGGCCAGTCCTGCCACGGAAAGGCGCTCACGGGCCAGTTCGCAGGCCAGATGCGGAGAACAGGGCGGAAGATAGCAGTGCAGGGCCCTGGCCCTGCCGCCCAGGCCTTCGACGGCCTCCACATCCGGGGCTCTCAGTCCCTCTGCAGTCTGCACACAGCCTGTCTGCACGGGCTTGAGGACCAGGGCCTCCAGAAGACAGGAGAGCCCTGCCGAGACCAGGGTCTTGCCTGCTTCGGTATCCGTGGCCGTGACAAAGCATCCCTTCACTGTTCCTACCTCCTCAGTGTGCCCACGGCAGCAAGCAGGACATCGTCGTCCTCGTAGCCGCAGCCGCGTGTGGTCAGATAATTGCCGCTCATGAGGGCACTGGCTCCGGCCGTCAGCACCAGAGCCTGCTCTTCCTTCAGAGTCGAGAGCCTGCCTCCGCAGATGATGATCTCCTGTTCGGGATGCATGAGCCTTGCCAGGGCCACCACACGCAGGGCCTCCCAAGGGGCAAGGGGGGAACGCTTGCCAAGAGGGGTGCCTGGCACGGGACAGAGAAAGTTGACAGGCAGGGAGTCCACCCCGACCTCGCGCAGGGTCTGCAGAAGTTCCACGCGCTGGCCCCAGCTCTCCCCAAGGCCGAAGATGCCGCAGCTGCATATTTCAAGGCCCGCACTGCGGGCTGTGGCTAGGGTTTCCAGATCTTCCTCGTAGGCATGGGTTGTGCAGATGGCAGAGAAGAAGGAGCGGGCCGTCTCAAGGTTGTGGTGGTAGCGGCTGATGCCGGCCTCCACAAGACGCCTGGCCTTTTCTGCCGTGAGCAGCCCCAGGGAAGCACAAAGGCTGATGGGGGCCTCCTCGCGCATCTTCAGGGCCGATTCGCAGAGCGCATCCAGCTCGCGGTCGGAAAGAGCCGTGCCGCTTGTGACCAGGCCGCAGCGGGCAATGCCGTGCCGGGACATCTCGCAGGCCTGGCGCACGAGCTGCTCCGTCTTCTGCAGGGGATAGACGGGGGCGCCTGTCTCATAGTGGGAAGACTGGGCACAGAAGGCGCAGTTTTCCGGGCATTTTCCGGACTTGGCATTGATGATGGCACAGGTGCCTGTTCCCCGTGGTCCGCGCAGATGGCGCACGGCTGCGGCAGCAGCCAGAAGTTCCATGTTCTCTTCAACGCCGAGCTCCGCCAGGGAGCGGGCGTCCCCTTCATCCATCTGATAGGTTGCCTGTGCAGCAAATGCAGACAGAACCCTGTGCAGCAGACTGTGCATACGACTCTGCTTCCTCCTCGAACATTCTGAAAAACTCCGCAAAAAACATGGGCTTACGGCCCTGGGCCGGTTCTCTGTTGCGTGCTGTGCCCGGCTCTGTGGCGTAAAGAGCGAAAATAGGCCCAGAGCGGTCTGTTGCGCAAGCTCTTTCTTGATCCCCTGCCCGCCCCTGCCGTTTCAGTCGCCTCAGGCAAAAACTGGACAGGCTGCCTGCTTCCGTGTAGGCTGCAATACATGTAATTCTTTGTGTTTCTTAATGTTTCCAACCACAGGAACAAAACCATGTCCAACGCTCTCCCCGAAGACGCACAGGGCTTTGCAGCCGTGGAAGTCTTCCCGTCCAGCGAATACACGCTGCGCCTGACCCGCTGCCGCAGTCTGCTGGCACGCCTCTGTCCTGAGGCGGCCGGCCTGCTTGTTTCAGACAAGGTCCATATCTACTATCTTACAGGCACCCTTGGCACTGGCCTCTTCTGGCTGCCCAGGGACGGCGAGCCTGTGCTCTTCCTGCGCAAGGGCACGGAACGGGCCCGTCTCGAATCGCCGGTGCGCCACATCCTGCCCTTTGTCTCCTACAGGGAGCTGCCAGGCCTTGCCTCTTCCGTGGGAAGCCCTCTTGGCTCGACGCTTGCCGTAGACAAGAACAAGTTCAGCTGGACCATGGCCGACATGCTGCAAAAGCGCCTGCCGGACGTGCGCTTTGTGGGCGCAGATGCTGTCCTTGCCAGGGCCAGGGCCGTCAAGACGCCCTGGGAACAGGAGCGGATGCGTACCTGCGGCCTCATCCACGCCGAGGTCTACGATCTTGTGCTCCCGGAACTGTTTGCTGCCGGCATGAGCGAGCAGGAACTGGCCTGCATCTACATGGACGAGGTCATGTCCAGGGGCTGTGACGGCCTGTGCCGCATGAATGCCCATGGCGAGGAAATGTTCTACGGCTATGCCTCCGCAGGCAGCAACGGACTCTTTCCCACGCCCTATAACGGGCCGCTAGGCTGCCGGGGCCTGCACCCTGCCGTGCCCTTCCTGGGGTCAAGGGACTGCGTCTGGCAGAAAAACCAGTGCCTCTCCCTGGACATGGGCTGCCAGAAGCAGGGCTACCACACAGACCGCACTCAGGTATACTGGTCCGGTGCACACAGGGACATACCGCCACAGATAGACAGGGCCCAGAAGATCTGCCAGGAAATCCTGGCTTCCAGCCTGGAACTGCTGCGCCCGGGCGTCACGCCTGCCGAGCTCTGGGCCAATGCCCTCAAAATAGCCCGCACCTGCCAGGTGGAGGACTGCTTCATGGGCCATGGCAGGGACAGGGTGCCCTTCCTGGGACACGGCATAGGCCTCTGCCTCGACGAATGGCCGGCCCTGGCCCGATCCTTCAACGAGCCCCTGGTCGAAGGCATGGCCATAGCCCTGGAACCCAAGATTGCCGTTCCCGGTCTTGGCATGCCGGGCATTGAACACACCTATCTTGTGCAGGCAGACGGGCCGGAGCCTCTCACGGGTACTGCCACGGACATCTGCTGCCTTGAAGACTGATCCTTTGAGGAGAGAACAAAAAACGCGCCGGGCTCTTTTCCTGCCAGGGCGCACATGTAAAAAGAATTCCCCTTGTCCGCTTTACAAGGGGAATTCTTTTTATGTCTATCCAAAGGAGGGAATCAGATATACTTGGAGGGATTCTGGCTGAAAAATCCGGCCTTGCGGCAGACGTCTTCTGCCGGAACGCCGTCTTCCTTGTTTCCAAAAGACACCCTATTCCTGATTGAGCAAACAGTCAAGCACTCAATTGTGAAAAAAGACTGTTTTCCTGGATAAAACAGACAAAGGCTACGCTAAAAACAAGGATAACAACCAATCATTACTTGTTCTTTTATATTGTGATTTGCATCACATACTAAAAAATTTTTTTCCAATACCCCGAGGAAGGAATGGGAACCTGCATCGTTTCGTGTTCCAAATCGACAGAAAGAAAGGCTTGTTGCAGAAGAACGCGTGCTCTTGTGCCTTGCACCCCTCACGCAAGGTGGGCGCAGTGTTCCCGGCCTTTGTGAAAAAGAGAAGACAGCAGCACGAAGGTTGAATGACAAGGCTCGCAAAGGAGACGGCCCCTGCCCAGGATGAACACCAGGACACGGCATGCGAAGGCCGTGCCCGCAAAGGCAGGGAGGGGCAGCATGCCGCTAGATCGAAAAAAAAGGATGGATATACAGCCAAATGGAGGGCAGATCCTCTCTTTTTTCGCAGGGCTGTCAGGGCCACGATTCATGCATTTCCGGTCGAGTAGTTATAAAACTTAATCAATGTATTCGCTCCTGGCAGAAGAATCAGTCAAAAAAGTTCTCCTGGGGCTGGACCTTCTGTCAGAAAATGGAGTACTGTAGCCAAACTCAAGACAGCAAAAGCTTTGCTGCCGGCACAGCCATGTTCCGTTCATGTTCACCACAGAACAATTCCGGTTGCGTGTCATCCGTGAAGCAATCAGATTTCACAAGGAATATATACGGAAAAACATGGAGTTAGGCTACTGGAGGGTTTTATGGGTGATTTTCTTGTTGGGATACTGACTCCTATCAACAACTTTGTCTGGGGGCCGGTCATGCTGGTCATGCTGGTGGGCACGGGCCTCTATCTGAACATTGGTCTCAAATTCTATCCCTTCCGCAACTGGAAGAATGCCTACAAATGCCTGTGGGAGGGGCGCCGCAATCAGTCGGAACTCGGAGAGATCTCTCCCTGGAACGCCCTCATGACAGCCATTGCCGCCGATATCGGCACAGGCAACATCGTGGGCGTGGCCACGGCCATAGCCATTGGCGGCCCCGGCGCCCTGTTCTGGATGTGGATGACCGCCCTGGTGGGCATGATGACCAAGTTCTGCGAAGTCATGCTGTCCGTGAAGTACCGCGAAAAGACGCCTGCCGGAAACTGGGTTGGCGGAGCCATGTACTTCATCAAGAACGGCCTTGGCCCCCGCTGGGCCTGGCTTGGCACGGCCTTTGCGCTCTTCGGCGCCTGTGCCTGCATCGGCACCGGCGCCCTTGTGCAGTCCAATGCCATTTCCGGCAACCTGAACTCCTCCTTCGGCATCCCCACCTGGGCTGTGGCCCTTGCCCTGCTCATCCTGGCAGGTCTTGTGCTCATAGGCGGCGTCAAGCGCATTGCGGCCCTCTCTGGCAAGCTTGTGCCCTTCATGGCCCTCTTCTACATCGCCCTGTGCCTCATCATCATTGTCATGCACATAGAGAAGGTGCCGAGCATCTTCTGGTGGGTGGTCACCGACGCCTTCACGCCCACGGCAGCCACGGGCGGCTTTGTGGGATCCTCCGTCATGCTGGCCATCCGCATGGGCGTTGCCCGCGGCGTCTTCTCCAATGAGGCCGGACTTGGCACGGCGCCCATAGCCCACGCGGCCTCCACGGCCGAAAGCCCGCTTGTGCAGGCTTCCATCGGCATGCTGGACGTGTTCATCGATACCCTCATTGTCTGCTCCATGACAGGCTTCGTGATCCTTGTAGCCGTGGTTACCCCGGAGATGATCGGCAATGGCATCGTGACCTGCAAGGGCGTGGAAGCCGGTACCCCGCTGTGGTGCAGCGGCCTGAACGGTGGCACCCTGAGCGCCATTGCCTTTTCTTCCACCCTGGGGGCCGTTGGTGAAGTCGGCGTCAGCATAGCACTCGTGCTCTTTGCCTTCACAACAGCCCTCGGCTGGTGCGTGTACGGCGAACGCTGCATCATCTACCTCTTTGGCGACAGGGCCCAGAAGCCCTTCCGCATCTTCTACTGCCTGTGCATGGGTATTGGGGGCGTGGTGGCCCTGGATCTCGTGTGGCTCATTGCCGACACATGCAATGCCCTCATGGCCCTGCCCAACCTCACCGGCATCCTCCTTCTGAGCCCCGTGCTCTTCAAATATGTCCGCGAGGAGTCTGCCAGGGACGGCCGCTTCGTCTGCTAGGCAGGTCAGGCAAACGACTCAATCCGCGAGGAACACAAAAGGACAGCAAAGGCCCCCGGAATCAATGCTCGGTACCCCGGGAACCTTTCTGTCCTTTTTTGCGCACAAAAAAGGGGGATCCGGAAACTCGGCCATTGCCGGCTGCTGATCCAGATCCCCTGTCTTTCGTCTCTCCGCTCTCACGGAGAAGGCTGTGCTCTCAAAACAGTTTAGCCTTTCTGCACCTCGATGCTCCTGGGCTTATTGGCCTCGGCCACCTTGCGGGCGATTTCCAGGGTGAGCACGCCGTTCTTGGCCACAGCCTTGATGGTGTCCGCATCGGCATCTTCGGGCAGGGTCATGGTGCGCGCAAAGGAGCCGTAGCGGCGTTCCTGCACATGGGTCTTCGCCTTGTCCATGACCTCTTCCTTCTTTTCGCCGGAAATGGTCAGCTCGCGGCCGGTGACTTCGATTTTCACCTCTTCGGGGGCAACGCCGGGCAGTTCCACGGACAGGGTGTACTGCTTCTCATCGCTCTTCAAGTCGACCTGAGGCAGAAGCCCCTTCTCTTCCCGTGCAAAGGAGGGCCAGAAGTCCCTGTCAAAGAAGCCGCCAAAAAGACGGTCTATATCGTCATGCAGCTGGGAAACACCACGCAGGCGTGCAGGAGCTGGAACATTTGTCTTTTCAAATAATGTACTCATGATCATATCCTCCAAAAGAAATCTGTTCTGAAAACAGAGCAATCTTGAAGGTCATCATCTGGGGGAGAAGTGATCCTTCTCCAGATACTCCTTCTTTTCACAAAGAAAGATAAACAGTACTTCTGTATTGTAAAGACTTTTTTAATATTTTCTTTTTTTCAAAAGCAAGAAAAAAGGGGAACCTGCCACAAAGGACAGATCCCCCAGATGGTTTTCACGGGAAGGCTCCTCGCAGACCTCCCCGTGAAAAGACCGTTCGCTGAACTCTTAGCCTTTCTGCACCTCGATGCTTCTGGGCTTGTTGGCCTCGGCCACCTTGCGGGCGATTTCCAGGGTGAGCACGCCGTTCTTGGCCACAGCCTTGATGGCGTCCGCATCGGCATCCTCGGGCAGGGTCATGGTGCGCGCAAAGGAGCCGTAGCGGCGTTCCTGCACGTGGGTCTTCGCCTTGTCCATGACCTCTTCCTTCTTTTCGCCGGAAATGGTCAGCTCGCGGCCGGTGACTTCGATTTTCACCTCTTCGGGAGCAACGCCAGGCAGTTCCACGGTCAGGGTGTACTGCTTGTCATCGCTTTTGAAGTCGATCTGGGGCAGAAGGCCCTTGTCCTCTTTTGCAAGAGTGGGCCAGAAGGTCCTGCCGAACAGTCCGCCGAAGAGATTGTCTATGTCGTCATGCAGCTGGGAAACGCCGCGCAGACTGGCCATGGAGGGAAGATTTGTATCTCTGAAATAGGTAGGCATGATTGATATCCTCTTGAAAACGCTCCAGCCGGCTCTGGCCAGCCGGGAGCTGCGCCGGAAAGGACGCCTGCAACAGGCATTCCTTCCGGTCACGAAAAAAAATAAGCGCAGCTCGGGGTCTGTAAAGCCCCATTGCAGAGCTTTTTACTCATTTTAGAACGGTTCTTCAGAAGGGACGAAGCGTCCTCAGTACTCAGGCTTTCTGGACTTCAATGCTTCTGGACTTGCTTGCTTCATCCATCCTGCGGGCGATTTCCAGGGTGAGCACGCCGTTCTTGGCCACAGCCTTGATGGCGTCCGCATCGGCATCCTCGGGCAGGGTCATGGTGCGGGCAAAGGAACCGTAGCGGCGTTCCTGAACATGGGTCCTGGCCTTGTCCATGACCTCTTCCTTCTTTTCGCCGGAAATGGTCAGTTCGCGGCCGGTGACTTCGATTTTCACCTCTTCAGGGGCAACGCCGGGCAGTTCCACGGACAGGGTGTACTGCTTCTCATCACTCTTGAAGTCCACCTGGGGCAAAAGGTCTTTCCCCTCCCGTGCCAGGGCAGGCCAGAAATCCCTGTCAAAGAAGCCGCCAAAGAGACGGTCTATATCGTCATGCAGCTGGGAAACACCAGCCAGACCTGCCGGTGTGGGAAGAGTTGTCTTGTCAAAAAATGTACTCATGATTCTGTCCTCCAAAAGAAATCTGTTCTGTAAACAGAACAATCTTGAAGGTCATCATCTGGGGGAGAAGTGGTCCTTCTCCAGATATTCCTTCTTTTCACAAGAAAAGATAAACACATTCTTTCTTGTGTAAAGATGTTTTTCTTTTTTTCTTTTCTGTTTTCTTAATTGAGTCTTCTTTTGCAATAACAAAACAAAGAGGCAGGCCGTGTACTGAACAAGCCTGCCCCTGTCTGCACTGTCTTGCAACATGTCCGCCCCTGGAGGGCCCAAGCTGCCTCGTTATCCGCGCTGGACCTCGATGGTCCGTGTTCTGGCAGCCTCGGGCTTCTTGCGGGGAATCTCCACCATGAGCACTCCGTCCTTGGCAAAGGCACGGATGCTTTCGGGGTCGGCGTCCTCGGGCAGATTCATGGAGCGGGCAAAGGTGCCGTAGGTGCGTTCCTGCACGTGCAGCTTGCCCGTTTCCTCGTACTGGGCCTTCTTTTCGCCGGAAACGGTGAGCACGTTTTCGACAACCCTGATGTTCACATCCTCGGGCGCCACGCCGGGTAGTTCGATATGCATGGTGTAGGCCGTGTCATTGCTCGTCACATCCACAGGCGGCATGAAGTCGGCTTCCGGGGTCACTCTTTCGGGCCAGGAAGGACGATAGGTCCCAGGGAACATTGCCCCGCCAAACAGGCGGTCAATGTCGTCATGCAAACGGGAAACACCATGATAATTTTCGCGCATGTTCTTTCTGACAGGAATGAAATAGGCCATGACAGCTCTCCAGTATAGGTAAAAGTGAAGTTATTTGAAGTAGTATGTATGAAAATATATTTAAGGCATGCATTCTTTTCATGAATTGTTACATGAATTATTGCATGAATGATTGCATGTTCTGTTCATTTTCGCTTGCAAAAAAAATAGTTCTTCTTTTGAAACTGTAAAGAGGCCGGGGACAATTTTCTTGGCATCGCATGCTTTTTCCAAGCATGCCGAGGGCTTGAACTGGCCAGTCTGCCCTTTCCCCGGCAGGGCCTGTTGCATGCTTCCTCTTCATGTTCCCTGCCTGGTCCTCGCTGACTGCGGCAGGACAGGGCGCGAAGGTTCTCGCGTCTTGTCTGGCCAGAAAAATAAAAGAAAAAACATTCCAGACACTTGTCTTGTACAAGCTTTTTCTTGCCAAGCCCCTTTTCTTGGGCAATGATAGGGTCGAACGCTTTTTTTCCACCACAAGAACGTCTCCGGGACCGCCGCCTGCAGGACGGCCCTCTTCAGGGCTGTCGTTTTCACAGGCTGCGTCCCCCCTTTCAGGAAGCATACATGTCCG